>CAYWRQ010000225.1:0-2612 GCA_964460915.1 uncultured Oscillospiraceae bacterium | reverse complement strand
TCCTTTAACCCCGACCTGCTCTGGTGCGTCGCGGGCGCGATCTCGGATGAGGCCCGCGCCAAGTACAACGGCTATAAACAGTTCGGCTCCACCGGCATTTACCAGGGCCTGACCTTCTGGTCGCCCAACATCAATATCTTCCGCGACCCGCGCTGGGGCCGGGGACATGAAACATATGGCGAGGACCCGTACCTGACCGGGAGGATGGGCTGCGCGTTTATTGAAGGCCTGCAGGGGGATGACCCCACCTACCGCAAGCTGGACGCGACGATCAAGCATTTCGCCGTCCATTCCGGCCCCGAATCGACCCGCCACGAAGCGGACGTTGAGATCGACCGGGAAACGATGGACGATACCTACCTCTGGGCGTTCCGCTACTGCATCGAGCACGCCGACCCTTCCGCCGTCATGGGCGCGTACAATCGGGTCAACGGCGAGCCTTGCTGCGGGAGCGAGACGCTGCTCCGGAAAATCCTGCGGGAGGAGTGGGACTACCGGGGGTATGTCGTTTCCGACTGCGGCGCGATCAACGATATCAATGAACATCATCATGTGACCTTTACCAAAGCCGAATCCTCCGCCCTGGCGGTCAACAACGGCTGCGTCCTCAACTGCGGCTTTGCGTTCCGTTCGCTGCAGGAGGCCTATGACCAGGGGCTGATTACCGAGGAGACGATTACGAACGCCTGTGTACAGCTGATGGAGGCCCGGTTCCGGCTGGGGATGTTCGCTGACGACTGCCCCTACGACAGCATTACGATGGACGTCATCGAGTGCGAAAAGCACCGGGCGATCAACCGCCGGATGGCCGAGGAGTCGATCGTCCTGCTGAAAAACGACGGGATCCTGCCGCTGCGGGAGGCGAAAAAGCTGGCGGTCATCGGGCCGAACGCCGACGCGGTCGATGTGCTGCTGGGCAACTATAACGGCCTTCCTTCCCGCTACTCGACCCTGCTCCGGGGTATCCAGGACGCTTTTGACGGCGAGGTCATTTACGCCAAGGGCTGCCACCCGTATATCGACGCATCTGTAAACCCCTGGATGGGGGATCTGACCCGCGAGGCGGTGCTGGCGGCAAAACGAGTCGATGTGGTCATTCTGTGCATGGGCCTGAACCCGTCGATGGAAGGGGAGGAGGGCGACGCCTATAACGGCGCGAACTCCGGGGATAAGGCCGATTTGCAGCTGCCGGTCTCCCAGAAGAAGCTCTGGAAGGCCATCCGCGCCACCGGTAAGCCGATTGTTTTCGTCAACGTATCCGGTTCGGCGATCGATCTGTCCGAACAGAAAAAGTACGCCGCCGCCCTGATCCAGTGCTTCTATCCGGGCGCGGAAGGCGGCGCGGCTTTGGCGGACGTGCTGCTGGGCAAGGTCAACCCGAGCGGCAAGCTGCCGGTCACCTTCTATAAGAGCGAGGAGGACCTTCCGCCCTTTGAGGACTATTCGATGGCCAACCGCACCTACCGCTATTTCAAGGGCGAGCCGCTCTATCCCTTTGGGTACGGGCTTTCGTACACCTCCTTTGAGATGAGCGAGGTCGAGCAGGCGGATGAGTATTCCGCTTCGGTCACGGTCACGAATACCGGCTGGTATGACGGGATGTGCACCGTCCTATTGTACCTGCGCAGCGATGACCGGCCGGAGCTGAACAAGCAGCTGGCCGGGTTCCAGAAGGTTTTCCTGAAAAAGGGCGAGACGAAAGAGGTCACGCTGGAGATTTGCCCCGAGGTGCTGGAGCGGTTCCCGGACCCGGAAAATGTCGAGATTTTAACCGAGCTTTAACCTGGTTTCACTTTACCGTAATTTTACCCAGCCTTCACCTGCGGGGTGTGGATAATTCAATGAAAAGTGCCGAAATTTGCAAGTTTCGGCACTTTTTGTGTCATTTGCGCCTTGCCAAGCCGGGGAAAAAGGGAGAAAATATTTTTGTACTCAGCCGCGGCCGTGTTACAGCGATCCAAGCGGGTGCGTCATGGTAGGTTGGCGGGCGGAGCAGAGCCCCGCCCCTGCAGAATGTTCGGGGAGTTCCGTATAAGATGTAGGGGACGGGTTTCCCGTCCCGCGATAATGCAGAAACCGCGTGTTTCGCGCCGCCGGTTCGGGAGTGGACAGGCGAACACGCGGGCGGGATTGCAAAATTCGTTGGTTTGCGGGGTAAACCCGGGCGACCGCAAGGGTCGCCCCTGCCGATTATCCGGTAGGTGGTACGTATTGATGGGAACGGGTGCGAACGAAATATTTTTGTCCAGCCCTTTTCAAAAAGCTGTTTATATGAAAGGAAGTCATTGTAGTCATGTCAGAATCCGTGGCGGCGAAGCGGCCGCTTTTCGATCGAAAGTCCCTGACAGCCCTGATCCTGCCGCTGGTGATCGAGCAGTTCCTCGCGATGGCCATCGGTGCCGCCGATACGGTCATGGTTTCCAGCTGCGGCGAAGCGGCGGTCAGCGGGATCTCCCTGGTCGATTCGATCAATGTCCTGCTGATCCAGGTTTTCTCGGCCCTGGCGACCGGCGGCGCGGTGGTTTCCGCTCAGTACCTGGGGATGGAGCGGCAGGAGGACGCGAAACGCTCGGCCAAGCAGCTGATGTATGTGGTGCTGCTGGTTTCGCTGG
>CAYWRQ010000224.1:0-2616 GCA_964460915.1 uncultured Oscillospiraceae bacterium | reverse complement strand
CCCGGCATCATCCGCCATATCTGGATCACGGTCGATGAAAAGACCACCGACGCGGAACCGTTCCTGCTCCGCGACCTGGTGCTGCGGATGTATTGGGACGGAGAGGAAACCCCTTCGGTTGAAAGCCCCCTCGGCGACTTTTTCTGCTGCGGATTTGCGCGGGGATGCATGGTCCAATCGATCCCGATCGCCGTCCTGCCCAACCGCGGGATGAACTGCTACTTTCCGATGCCCTTCCGCCGTCACGCCAAAATCACCCTTGAAAATCAGCACGCCAACCCGGTCCCCGCCTTCTTCTACCAGATCGATTACTGCCTGACCGAAGAGCTGCCGGAAAATATCGCCTACTTCCATGCCCAGTGGAGGCGGCAGCAGATCACCGAGCTGCAGAAGGATTACGTCATCCTGGACGGGGTAAAGGGGCGCGGGCAGTATGTCGGCACCTACCTGGCCCTGACCACCCTCGGGCGGTATTGGTGGGGCGAAGGCGAGGTCAAATTCTACATAGACGGCGATCTCGAGTATCCCACCATCTGCGGGACCGGCACGGAGGACTATTTCGGCGGCGCGTGGAGCTTTGCGCGCCAGCAGGACGGAAAGACCGTCGAGCAGACCTATTCGGCCCCCTTTTTGGGCTATCCGTACTATTCCGCGCACGATGAATCAGTTCATAATCTATACCATAACGATGATTGTCCCCCGCAGAGGGGGTTTTACCGCTGGCATATCCCCGACCCGATTTACTTTGAAGAGGATCTGCGGGTTACGATCCAGCAGATCGGCGTCCATTACGGCGGGCTGTTTGAGCGGCAGGACGATGTGGCGAGCGTGGCCTACTGGTATCAATCCGAGCCGCACCTGCCCTTTGCGCCGCTGATGGAAAAGAAGGCGCGATGGCCGCGATAAACTTGTCATTTAGCGTTCTGCGCTGAATAAATATATGATGAAAGAGGTAATCACTATGGCATTTCGCAAAGATTTCCTGTGGGGCGGCGCAACCGCTGCCAACCAGTACGAGGGCGGATGGAACGAGGGCGGCAGAGGCCCTTCGATTGACGACGTTCTGACCGGCGGCACCAAAGACGATCCCCGCGTTCTGACCTATGTCCTTCCCGACGGCAGCAAGCACACCACCACGATGTTTGGCGTCAACAACCTCCCCGAAGGCGCCCACTTCACCCAGTTTGACGAATACCTGTACCCCAACCACGAGGCAACCGATTTCTATCATCACTATGCCGAGGATATCGCGCTGATGGGCGAGATGGGCTTTAAGTGCTTCCGCCTGTCGATCTCCTGGAGCCGTATCTTCCCCACCGGCATGGAAGAGCAGCCCAACGAGGAAGGCCTTGCGTTTTACGATAAGGTATTTGACGAGTGCAAAAAGTACGGCATCGAACCCCTGGTCACGATCTCCCACTATGAGACGCCCCTGGGCCTGACCCATGCGTGGAACTCCTGGGCGGACAGACGGACGATCGATTGCTACCTGCGCTACTGCAAGGCGATTTTTGAGCGCTACAAAGGCAAAGTCAAATACTGGCTGACCTTTAACGAGATCAACTGCATCGGCCACGGCGGCTGGATGGAAGCGGGCGTCCCTTCCGCAGATCCCCAGATCCTGGCCAACGCGACCTACTATCAGTTCGTCGCTTCCGCGAAGGCCGTCCAGATGGCCCATGCAATCGACCCCAACTATCAGGTCGGCTGCATGATCGCGTTTATGGAATCCTATCCGGAAACCTGCAACCCCGCGGACAACCTGCTCAACGTCCAGGCTATGAACAACGGTTCCTTCTTCTATATGGACGTCCAGGCCCGCGGCTGCTACCCCGCTTTCAAGCTCAAGGAGTATGAACGCAAGGGCATCACCCTGGATATCCAGGACGGTGAGCTGGAGGAACTGAAAAAGGGTACCGTTGACTTTATCTCCTTCTCTTACTACATGACCCTTGTTATGGGCACGGCTCCTGTAAAGGAAACCACCGCCGGCAACATCTTCTCCGGCAGAAAGAACCCCTACCTGAAGGCGTCCGATTGGGGCTGGCAGATCGACCCGCTGGGCCTGCGCATTGCGCTGAACCAGATTTACGACCGCTACCAGAAGCCGCTGTTCGTCGTAGAAAACGGCCTTGGCGCCCTGGACAAGAAGGAAGAGGACGGCTCCGTCCACGATACCTACCGGATCGACTACCTCCGCGACCATATCAAGGCCATGAAGGACGCGGTTGAGATCGACGGCGTCGACCTGATGGGCTACACGATGTGGGGCTGTATCGACCTTGTTTCCGCTTCGACCGGCGAGATGCGCAAACGCTACGGCTTTGTCTTTGTCGACAAGTACGACGACGGCACCGGCGATATGTCCAGAAGCAGAAAGGACAGCTTCTACTGGTACAAGAAGGTCTGTGAGTCCAACGGCGAAGACCTCGACTAAAGGATAAACCGGCCAGACCGGAAAAACTGAAACCCCCGGCCGGGAGACAGGCGTCTGACCGTCTCCTTGCCGGGGGCTTTTTTGCACGCCGCGGAAGCGTGTCTATCTATTCTGCCGTTTCCGATCCGTCCGTATACCGGTCCAGGAAATCGGCAATCGACCGCAGGTAAATTTCCATC
>CAYWRQ010000223.1:0-2638 GCA_964460915.1 uncultured Oscillospiraceae bacterium | reverse complement strand
ACGAGAGCAATCTGTCGTTGTGGCTGATCGTGCTGGCGGTTTCGGCCGCTGGGCTAATCACGGCGCTGATCTTTGAAAAGAAAAACCGTTATCAACCCAAGCATTATCGTTAATCTGGTCATGGATCAGCTTCTACGCAAATAGACGCGTTTTGGATTTTTCCTGGTGCGGAAAAAGCTGATCGAGCTTGAAAAATAAACGAGTACCTGCTTAATCTGTTGAAGAGCAAGGGCTAATATGCATCGCTTTCTGCCGGTTCATGCCGAGAAGTAGAGAGAGCATATTGGTCCTTGCTTTTTGGATATAAGCAATTTCCATCTGATTACTGTCGGCTGGTTAGGTTGAAAAGCTGAGAGGATTATGGTATCATAAGGGGAGAACTTTTCCTACAGGAGGCTCTTATGACACTATTTGGCAAATGTATCTTCGTTTATCTCGGCATCATGAACCTGATCGGGTTCATCCTCTGCGGGATGGATAAGTGGAAGGCACAGCATAGCAGCTGGCGGATACCGGAGCGGGTGCTGTTCGGAATCTCCTTTCTCGGCGGCGGGCTGTGTTTTTGGATCGGGATGCAGCTGTTCCGCCACAAAACCCGGCACTGGTCGTTTAAAATCCTGATCCCGCTGTCCATCATTTTGTGGGCGGCACTGCTTGTCATATTACAATATAGATTTGGAGTACTGATTGTATGAATGAACTGAAATTTGTCCCGGTAACCGATGGTATGTTCCAGACGCTGGGCAAGGTTTACGCCGAGGCGTGGAAAGGCGCCAACAGCTTTTTCTCTACGCCGGAGCATCTCAAAAAACAGACCGCCGAAAAGAAGGCGGAGCGCTTTAAGAAACAGCAGAAGCGGGAAAAGAATCTCCGCTTTTATCTGATTTATCTCGGGGAAGAGCCGATCGGGATGTATAGCATGACCTGCTACCCCAACAACACCGGCGAAATCCGCAAGCTTTACCTGCTGCCCGCCTACTGCGGCAAGGGATACGGGATGGAGACGCTTTTGCACATCCTGGGGGAGAACCGGGAGCTGGAGCAGATTTTCCTGTGGGTTTTGGAGCGCAACGAGCGCGCCGTGCGGTTTTATGCCAAGTGCGGTTTTGAAGCGACCGGCGACAGCGAGGAGGTCGCGCCGGAGATTGAACTGAAGGCCTATAAGATGGTGTTAAACGGCCCGCTGGACGTGAAAGCGGCGGTGATCCGGAGCCTTCTCCGCACCAGCCGTCAGCAGCATGAACAGCTGGTCCCGAAGGTGCTGACGGCCAAAGCGCCTGTACCCGGGCCGGATACCGCTCGGGCAGTGCCGTCTGCTGCGGAGGAGACGCCCCATGGACAGCAGACGCTTTCGGATATGGATGATGAGCTGATCACAGGGTGGCTGGCTAAGCTCTGTACGGCGGTCGGCGTGGCCGGTGAGGAAGACGCGGCCTGCGCCGTCGCCGCCGGGATGCTGCGGGAATATGCCGGTGATGTTATGATGGATCAGAACCATAATGTCATCGCCCGCATCCGGAAGGCGCTGCCTGGCCAGCCGGAAATTCTGCTGGACGCCCATATCGACGAGATCGGGATGCTCGTCACCCACCTGGAGGAGGACGGGTTCGTCCGGGTGACAAACGACGGCGGGATCGACAAACGGCTGCTCGCCGGGCAGGAGGTACTGCTCCACGGCACCCGGACGATTTCCGGCATCGTGGCGGTGCAGCCGCCCCATCTGACCACCCCCGAAGACCGGGAGAAGCTGCCGGACGTGACCGATATCCTCATTGACACCGGCTTCCCGAAGGAAGAACTGTCCCAGATCATCGCGCCCGGCGACAGCGTCACCATCCGCAGCCGGTTTACCCGCATGATGAACCGTCAGGTCAACAGCAAAGCGCTCGACGACCGTTCCTGCGCCGCTGCGATCCTCTATGCCCTCGAGCTGACCAAGGGGGAGGAGCTGCCCTGCGGGGTGAGCGTCGTCTTTTCCGCTCAGGAGGAGATCGGCGGGCATGGGGCCGCGACCGCTGCCTTTGCGCTGCGGCCTGACCAGGCCCTGGTCAGCGACGTCAGCTTTGCCTGGACGCCGGATGCAGACCGGAACGAATGTGGCCTGCTCGGCAAGGGCGCGATGATTGGTGTCGCGCCGATTCTCGATAAGGAAATGACCGCGGCTCTCCGCTCAATGGCCGCCTCCCGGGGCATCCCGCACCAGCTGGAGGTCATGGGCGGCCGCACCGGCACCAACGCCGACGCGATTTTCAGGTCCTGCGGCGGTGTCCGCACGGCGCTGATCTCCCTGCCGCAGAAATATATGCATACGCCGGTTGAGATCGTTTCGACCGAGGATATCGCGTCGGTCGGGCGGCTGATGGCGGAGTATCTGCGCGCGCCGGTGGGGATGGGCGATCATTCGGGAAATTAAGCCGGAAAAAAGTGTGCCTGCCGGACTTTAATTATACCTGCGAGCAATTTTGTTTTATGATGATCTGTACCCAATATCATCGGCTTTTTTAATCATGATTGTAGGGAACGGTTCCCTATGTTCCGTAAAACTTCTGTATTCCCGCGCAGGGAAGGTTTGTGTGCAGCATCTTCAAAATATATCGGATCATTTTCCAGATGTTGCGGTTGATAAAATTGTGGTTAT
>CAYWRQ010000222.1:0-2642 GCA_964460915.1 uncultured Oscillospiraceae bacterium | reverse complement strand
CCGCGTCGGTGGTCTTTTCATCGACCGTGATCCAGATATGGCGGATGATGCCGGGGCCGTCGATCTCGCCCAGGGATACGGTCGTGCCGGGCTCGATATCCCGCAGACAGGGGCTTCCTTTGCGGGAGGGACCGAGCGGGCTTGGGACCATGCCGCCCTTGCCCTTTTCACCGGTTGGGTTTTCTGCGTTGACCGCGCGGCTTTTGCAGTGCTGTAAAAGCGGAAGGCCGGAAAGGCCGCCGTCAAACAGGTTCAGCATATGGTTCATCTCCTACAGGTTTGAGAGACAGTTTATTGACCGGCTTCGGTCAGGTGGATGACGTCGTCCGGGAAATCGGTCAGGGACTGGGGGGTGTCATGGGCGGTGAAGACGGTCTCAAGGCCGAAATGCATCCGCTGGTGCATCCCGGGGGTAACCTTTCCCCAAGCGGGCAGCAGGCTGCAGCCGGGATCTCCGCCGCAGATAAACCGGATAAAGGCTGTCCGCATCTCTTTCATGATCCGGTCCTTGATCTCTTTTCCGCCGGGGGTGTTGTCCGGAACCGGTCCGTCGGCGCTGCCGCCTGCGCGGAGGGTTACGGCGTCCTGGGAATGATGGGCGGGCGGATAGTCAAAGGAATAAACCCAGACATTGCCGCCCCGTCCGGCGAGGATCTGCGTCAGGTTATCGCCGTGGGTGCGGTACATGAAGTCGGAGAAAACCGTGACCCAGGCGTCCTTTTTGCCGTCTTCATCCAGGTCTTTACCCTCCGTCAGGGCGTCATATGCCTTCTGAGCATAGGCACACCGGTCGCCGAACAGCTCGGCCGCGATGGCGGGGGCTTCGGCCAGCAGGTTGGGGTTAAAGGCAAAGAATATCAGCTCGTGGAGGTTGTTGCCGATCAGGGTATTGCCCATCCAGCCGTTTTCACTCCGGATATCGTCTTTCCAATCCAGCGGGATCAGCTTTCCGTCGGCCACCGGCCCGAACAGGCAGGTTGAACCGGCGCTCTTTGCAAAGGTAAGCTGCGCGTCCAAGATCTTCTCAACCGGGATGGTCAGGATATCGTGGATATCCTCCAGCCCGAGGATGTCCAGGTACCGGGCGGTCAAAATCCGCGCGGTTTCGGGCGTGCGGACCGCCATAATGCCGCCGGAGGAGAGGATTGCCTGGGAGAACAGCGGCTTTGCCTGGGGCATCAGCATCATTGCGCCGACCGATTTGCCGCCCGCCGAGACGCCGTGAATCGTGACGCGGTCCGGGTCGCCGCCGAAGGACGCGATATTTTCATGAACCCATTGCAGGGCGGCCAGCTGGTCAACCATCCCGAGGTTGCCGTCGGCATACCCTTCCCCAAGCCGGTCCTTCAGATACAGGTATCCAAGGGCGCCCAGCCGGTAGTTGATCGAAACGACGATCAGCGGGGCATTTTCCTCGGTGACCAGCGGAAACAGCCCGCAGTCCTGGCCGGAGCCGGTCTGGAACGCGCCGCCGTGGATATCGAAAAGGACGGGCAGGGGAGCGCCGGTCGTATTTTCCGCCGGCATGACAATATTCAGATATAGGCAGTCCTCCGAAAAGGGGCCGGGGACTGGGCCCATCATGCTCTGGGGGTTTTGTATGGATTTCGGGCCGAAGGCTTTGCAGTCGTATCCGTCCGGGAAGGTCACGGGGACAGGCGGGCGGAAGCGTTCGGCTTTCGCGTAGGGGATGCCCCGGAAAAAGACCGCAGTTCCTTCTTCATATCCGGTAAAGGAACCGGAAGGTGCGCGAATTACCATAAAAAATCCATCCTTTCTTAATTATTATGATAAAACACGGGCTGTGTTTTGTCAAGAAATAGATTTTGAATAAACTTACAGAATATGAAAAGAGGGGAGAAAATCGTCTTATTTTTGAAAAACTGATTCATTATCTCCGGAATAGACATTGGGGATCTGTAGGGCAGGTGGGGCGGTCTTTCTGCGAAAATGTCTGCCGGGGGTAAATGCAGGGGACGGTTTTGACCGTTCCGTCCTACCGGTTCCCGGCAATCCCTCTGGAAAAAACAGGCCTGTGCAAAATAAAAAAGCCCTGCTCCGGTCAGATCAGAGCAGGACACCTTTTCATTTACAGCTTAGGCCGCGAGCTTTGCGGTCGGGAACAGCCGTTTATATAAATCGCCGCGGTAAAAAACATACACCAGCAGCATCCCCAGCGTATAGCAGACCAGAATCTCTCCGACTGCCACCGATACCCCCTGAAACAACCAGATGTAAGGAAGGCTCTGCCCGGCTTCTCCGCCGAAGACAAGCGCCAGCTCCAGGCCGACAATCAGCCCGTTTGCAATCACAACTGGGATCGGGGCGAGGAGCGTGCGGATGGCTCTGCGCTTCTGTGCGCTTTCGACCGAAGCAAGGGAGAGCCGGCCGATTCGGTAGGTGATCAGGGCCGCAATCAGCGTCGCCGAAGTGCCGCAGACGCAGTCGATCAGGCCGATCGGGTTGGTGCCGAGAAGGAAACCCAATAGATTGCTGAAAAAGCAGCCGAAGGTTACGCCCCAAATCCCCAGCGGGGAAAAGAGCGGCAGGAGGGTCAAGGCTTCGCTGATCCGGAACTGGACGGTGCCGAAGCTGATGGGCGCTACGACCATCGTCAGGACGGTGTATACCGCGCCGATGAG
>CAYWRQ010000221.1:0-2663 GCA_964460915.1 uncultured Oscillospiraceae bacterium | reverse complement strand
AGAGCTGACAAGGGAGACACACCATATAACCTAAGGAACTGCGTTTATATGGACGGTTAATTTCGGCGCGGTACCGGCGATCCTAAACGTCGTCATGGCGTATCTTGTGCGCTCGGAGGGCGCTTCCCTTCATGCCAGCATTGGCACGATGAGCGGCTGCCTGTTAAACATCATCCTCGACCCCGTCTTTATCCTCCCCTGGGGGCTGAATATGGGCGCCGAAGGGGCCGGGCTGGCGATCTTTTTGTCCAACTGCGCTGCCTGCGTCTATTTCTTTGTGCTGCTGTTTGTCCGCCGGGGCAATACCTATGTCTGCATCAACCCAAAAAAATTTGCCTTTTGCCGGGATGTGGTCGTTGGAGTCTGCGGCGTCGGGATCCCGGCCTCCATCCAAAACCTGCTCAACGTCACCGGTATGACGATTCTGAACAACTTTACCTCCGCTTTCGGGGCCGACGCGGTCGCCGCCATGGCATCGCCTATAAGATCAACATGGTCCCCATGAACATCTCCATGGGCCTGTCCCAGGGCATCATGCCGCTGGTCAGCTATACCTACGCCAGCGGGAACCATAAGCGGATGAAGGGCACTGTCTTCTTCTCGGTCAAGGTCGTCCTGAGTTTCCTGACGCTGGTCGCCGTCGGCTATTATATCGGCGCGGGCAGCCTGATCTCCCTGTTTATGAAGAACGACGCGATTATTGCCTATGGAACCCGGTTCCTGCGGGGCTTCTGCATCGGGCTTCCCTTTTTGGCCATGGACTTTTTGGTCGTCAGCGTTTACCAGTCCCTGAGGCTTGGCATCAACGCCCTCATCTTCGCGATCATGCGCAAAATCGTTCTCGAAATCCCGCTGCTGTTTGCCCTGAACCGCTTTTTCCCGCTCTATGGCCTTGCTTATGCGCAGCCGGTCACCGAGATCCTTCTGGCCATCGCCGCAGTTATCACCCTGCTGCGGATTTTCCGCAGGCTGGAGCATCCGAAAAAAAGCCCGGAATATCCGTCTTCCGATCAAAACGATTGAAAAAATCCGCCGTACCAAAACAAATCTGAACGGCGGGTTTTTCAAATCGATGTTTATGTCTTCCGATAAACCAGGATCTCAAAGCTGGTTTCGGTCGTCAGGGTTTCAAGGGCCTCGGCGCGCTGCTGGCCCTCCTGAGAGGTTTTATAGTAATACGGCGTCATGACAAACAGATCCATTATTTCCTTCCCGTGAAGGGTAATTTCCCTGTCGACCGGTACGCTGCGGAGAAAGGTCAGACCGGGAATCGCGTAATCCTTTACCTCGTTCAGATAAGGGATATCATAAACCGCCTGCTTGAGTTCCCAGAGATGCCGGGCGCCGGGGATCACCATGACAAACAGCCCGCCCTTTTTCAGCACCCGCAGGAATTCCTCCCCGCAAAAGGGCGCAAACAGCGTCACAACCGCATCGCAGCTTTCATCCGCCACCGGCATATGGAAGATGCTCGCGGCAGCGATCAGCGCCTTCTCCCCTGCGCCGGCCAGCCGCTTGGCAGCCTTTTCCGCCGCAAACTTCGAGATATCCAGTCCCAGCAGACTGACATCCAGCCCGGCATCCGCCAGCGCCTGATACAGCCGCCCGGTATAGTACCCTTCCCCGCAGCCGGCATCCAAAAGGTTTACCTCGGAAAGGCCGCCGAGCTCCCGGACAACCTCGCGGCAAAACGCGTCCGCCATCGGCCGGTAAAAGCCCTTGTCCAGGAAGTCCCGGCGCGCATTGACCATCTGCTTGTTGTCGCCGGGGGACTTTGAATTCTTGCTGCCGGAGAGCAGCAGATTGACATACCCGCTCCTGGCCTTATCGTAACAATGTCCTTTTCCGCAGCGGAAGCAGTTTCCCTCCGGAACCAGTTCCATCCTACAGACAGGACAAAGAAATGACATCCTCATGTTTACCATCTGTCCTCCAGCTTGACCACATAGGGCAAAATTCCCTTGTCGGTAATATCGATTATTCCATAGCTTTTCTGGCCGTCCCGCGGCTGGGACGGGCTGCCGGGATTCATGACATAAAGGCCGTCCTTATACCGGCAGGCGGAGACATGGGTATGGCCGTATAGGGCGATATTGCAGCCTGCCTCCCGCGCCGCCTGTTCGAGCACGCCGGTGCCGCCGGTAACCCCCATCGTATGGCCGTGGCAGAACAGGATCCGGGCGCCGCCGACCACAGCGATATCCACCAGCTTGCTTTTCGAACCAAAATCGCAGTTCCCCCGCACGCTGACAACCGGCAGGTCGGGATATAGCGCTTTGATCTGTTTGACGTCCTTTTCCACGTCCCCCAGATGAATAAATAGATCCGTGTTCTGCCGGTGGCGCTCCACAATCCTGCGCATCACCGCAAAGTCCTTATGCGTATCTGAAATAACGACAACCCTTTTGGTTTCCATCTGTCCACGTCCCTCTCACGATCTACTAGCCGATCTTTTTTTACACAGAACATTTTTTCAACCTACTATATAGTATATCGCTGTATACTATTCATTTTATGACTTCAAAAGATATGTTTGTGTATGTGTATCAATTTTAAGTATACAACAAATTCAGGCGATCCACAAGGACCGCCTGAACCAAAACGAAAAAATTAAGGCAACACCGCACAAATGCCTGTTTGATAACAAAAGGGAATCCCGACCG
>CAYWRQ010000220.1:0-2669 GCA_964460915.1 uncultured Oscillospiraceae bacterium | reverse complement strand
GACCAGCGCCTTGCTTACACCCCATTTGGAGAGGGGAAAGAGGGCGGGAACGTAGCTTTGCAGCGAGCAGTTGGACTTGACTGAAACAAAGCCGCGTTTTGTGCCGAGCCGGGCCCGCTGGGATGGGATGATTTCAATATGTTCGGGATTCAGCTCCGGAATGACCATCGGCACATCCGGTGTGAAGCGATGGGCGCTGTTATTGGAGACGACCGGACATTCCGCCTTAGCGTAGGCTTCCTCCAGCGCGCGGATTTCTGCTTTCGGCATGTCGACGGCGCAGAAAACGAAATCCGCGTCCCCTGCGACTGCTTCCACATCAGAGGCGTCCTTAACGAGCATATCTTTCATCGCCGCGGGCATCGGTTTATCCATCACCCAGCGCTCGCCGACCGCTTCGGCATAGGTCTTTCCGGCCGAGCGAGGGCTGGCGGCCAGCACGGTGACGGTGAACCAGGGATGATTTTCCAGCAGGGTCGCAAACCGCTGGCCAACCATGCCCGTACATCCGATAATGCCGACGTTAAATTTCCTGTGTCCATTATGCGCCATGATGACCATTCCTTTCCAATCCAACGCCATAGGATAACAAGGCAGTAAAAAAGCCGGTCATAAACCGGCTGCCGTCACAAAAATGAAGGTTCTTCAACGGAAAGAGTACGGCGGGGAAGGGCCGTGTCCTTCGCGAGAATAGCGCTCCATCACTCCGTGATGACAGCCATACGGTTCTTTACCGCATGTCCAGGAATCGGTTCCCACCGGAAAAACCGCCCTTCGGCGCCGACGCCTTTCGTCCGTGATCTCCGACCCGGTGTCTCCCACGGCTACTTTTCGTGCGGCGCGCCTCTATTCCTTGCTATATATTATGCGATTGTTGCTGGTATTGTACCATTCCCCGCCATACTTGTCAAATATAACTTTTCAGGAGATTTTTCCGACATTTTGTATTGGTTGACGGTAGGTTTTTCGTCCCGCGCAGGAGTGTTTACTGAAACTGGTCGATCGGCAGAAGATGGCCGTCGTAGGGGTAGTCGATGGAAGCGCCGTATTGATGCAGTTCGAAATCCTCGATGAAAAGCTTTTGCACCACCACCAGTTTACCGTTCTCTTCTTTGTAGGTCAATTCCAGAACGCCGTCTGTTAAGTAATGATAGGAAGCAAAAAGGTATCCAAAGTATTCTGCGGCAGTTGAAAATTTCGAAAAGCGTTTTTTGTCCATCTCGGCGTTATAGATATTTTCGTAAATTTGTGTAGCCGGATCGATCTTTTTTACATCGTCCATTGTGGAGCCTTCCTGAATCCCTTCAAAATCCTGAGAGGTCAACTCCTTTCGGACATAGAACCAACGGATTGCCGTTTTATCTTCCGAGGGAGAATCATCCGGCAAATCCAGATAAAAGATATATAGCTTTCCGCCCTGTTTGATGTTGTGGATGCTGTACAACGCGCCAGCGTCCGTTTTGCGGAGGCATTCGACGCCGATGCCATCGAGGATGTCAAACAAAGAAAAGGTGGTGTAACAAATAGACATATCCAGATATTCTTCCGCAATGTCATGAATATCCAGAGCTTTGCCGATTATTTTTTCCGCGGACAATTCGTTATTGACAAGGGAAGTGTAATCGAACTCCTGTCTATCTGTATGTGGTATGTCAGACAGGGTATACTGGTATTTTAAATTATTAAAATTGCAGGAGGTAAAGGAAAATACCAATGCGAGAAACGCAATAAAGGCTACTAGACATTTTTTCAAGGTTGTTTCCTCCTTACAGCGTAGTAAACCGTTCCGGCGCTTGCGGCATAGGCATTGTATGACCACATGTCTGACGAGACCTGTGCTCCCGCCACGTAGTTGCTTCTTACTTACGAGATATAATCCTGTGGGAGAATGCGAAAGTCGTAAGTTAGAGGAGGCTCGGTTTGCATGTGGGAGACAAGCGCGAAATTCTTGCTGAACTCCATGCCTTGCACCGTCAAATCGCTTTCAGAGCGCGTATAGCGGATACAGAGTATCCCGTCTTTCAGAAGATGGTAGGATACGGGTTCCTCGTTGTCTTCGAAACATGAAATATAAACGTCGGTGACCGGATCGACTTTCTGCACCTCAGCCGCGCTGGTTCCCTCCTTTACGGAGTCAAAGTCCGATTTAGTCAGGGCTTTTTTCATGTATGCGCCATGGCTATAAATCCAATAACCATATTCGTCAATAAAAAAGGCATAGAACAAACCGCCTTCGGACGTTTGGTAAATTGTATATGCGGTCTCTTCACTTGTGCGGCGAAGCAATTCTACAGGCATTTCTTCCTCCAAAATATACATCCACTGCTGGTAGCCGTAGGTCGGGTTATAAAACCGCAGTCCCGTCAGCGGCTTAAGGAAAACCTGCTCTTCGCTGTAAGTGTGGGTTAGCAGGCTCTTATAGGAGTCCGTGCTATTTCGATTCAGAATGATTTCCTGTTTTTGATTTCGTTCCTGACGAAAAGATTCTTCCGATTTGTCCATGCTAAGCTCACTTCCCGGACGAGTCGGTTCGGAGAAAGTCGTTTTGGAGTTATCGAAAATGTCTGATGAATTTTTACATGCAGTTAATCCTACGATTATCGCCATAAGCAGAAGAAAAATATAGAAATTTTTCATACGCCTTTCTTCCTTTCTCAAATCTATAACGT
>CAYWRQ010000219.1:0-2672 GCA_964460915.1 uncultured Oscillospiraceae bacterium | reverse complement strand
TAACCGGCCTTGCAAAAGAGGTGCCCAGCAGGTACTTGTTCTCATAAACCGCGCCGGCCTTGAGGGTAGGGAATACGTAGTCGTTTACGAATTCCTGCTGAATGTCTTCAATATACAGCTTGGAAGCGCCGGTCTTTTTGGCCCTTTCTTCCAGGCCCTCCAACTCTGCGTCCTGTCCGACGTTGCCGGATACACAGATAACCTCGCAGTTATCGTAATGCTCCTTGAGCCACGGGATGATGATCGAGGTGTCCAAACCGCCCGAATATGCCAAAACTACTTTTTTGATGTCTCCCATTGAGAAAACTCCCTTTCCAACCGGCGGCAGCCTTTAGCCGCTTCTGTTTCTTTTTTGTTATGAGCATAATTATAAACGACTCATCCGAAAAATGCAACCCCTATGCGGAAAATTACGGGTATTTTCTGTATTTTTGTATACATATACAAAATTATCCCGGCTTTTTCTGAAACAATATCCAATCTATTAGAAAAAAATATACAGGTGTTTTCCGATATTATGCAATAAATCTGCATAAACTCTGTATTAAATCATGCCCATGCTCCGCAGCAGCCAGATCCAGAAGGTCAGCGTAAATGCGGAAAGCAGCGTTGTCAGGACAATGACCGAGGAGGAAAGCTCCGCGTCGCCGCCCATGTTTTTGGCCATGATGTAGCAGCTGGGAGTGGAAGAACCGCAGAGCATAACCAGGATCGCGACCATTTTCTCGTTCCTGAACCCGCATAAAACCGCAATGCTGAGGAAGATTGCCGGGATGATGACCAGCTTGAGGGCGGTCGAAGCGATGGTCAGCTTCATTTTCGACAGAGCGCCTTTGATTTCAAAGGTCGCGCCGATCACGATCAGCGCCAAAGGCGAGGCCATGGCGGCGATATTCGAGATGGTCTTATCGATAATCGTCGGGAACCGGATGCCGGTCAGGGAGATGACCGTGCCGAGGACAATGCCGATGATAATCGGGTTTTTGGCGATGTTCACAAGGGCTTTTTTCAGAGCGCCGCTTCCTTTGTTGGCAGGGTTTTCGAGGGTCAGGACCAGTACCGAGATGATGTTGAAAAACGGGACCGCGCCGATAATCATCATCGGCGCCATGCCGGAGGTGCCGTACATATTCTGGATGAGCGCGATGCCGAGGACTGCGGCACTGGAGCGGCAGGAAACCTGGACAAACGCGCCGATGCTTTCTTTTTCCTTGATGAACAGCTTTGCGCCGAGCCAGGTGAGCGCGAAGAACGCAATGGTCGCCAGCGCGCAGTAGAGGATAAATTTCAGGTCAAAAGACCCGTAGATATCGATCTGTGAAAGGTCGCGGATCAGCAGGGCGGGGAGGGTGACATCGAAATTGAACTTCTCCGCCGCCGTGCAGAACTCTTTGGTCAGCATCCCTTTTTTGCGGAGCAGGTAACCGATGACCATGACCAGAAACAGCGGCATGGTCGAATTTAGACTGAAGATCAGATTGGACATAGGATCACTTCCTGGAGGTTATTCTGTATGGTTTGTGGGCGGATGCGCCGCGCACTCGTTTCCATTTCATGAAGCGAATAGGATAAACGGCGGAACGGGCAAGCACGTTCCCTACAGTGTTTGTGGTGGGTGATGCGCATTACAATAACAGTCTAGGAGGTTGGAATAATAGCCGGAAACATTAGAATGACCTCGTAAAACCTTCTGTAATCGCCATGCTGCCCGGCGCGACCACTCACGTGATTTTATCACGACCGAGCGGATTGCGTAGCAGGAGCGAACAACGCGGACAGAAAAGTTTTTGCCCAGCTTTTTTCAAAAAGCTGGTGTTAGGGGGACAATAGGGCAGAACAAAAGACAGAGAGAACCCTGTCCTTTGGAACGGTATCAGCGATGTTTGGCGGCCCAGGCTTTCATGCGCTGGGTCTTGTCGAGGATGGTTTTGCGCATCCGGAGGCTCTTGGGGGTGACCTCGATCAGCTCGTCCTCGGCGATGAACTCGATGCACTGTTCAAGGCTCATATCCTTGGGCGGGATCAGCCGGAGGGCGTCGTCTGAGCCGGAAGAACGGGTGTTGGTCAGGTGCTTTTCCTTGCAGACGTTGACAACGATATCCTCCGATTTGGGGGACTGGCCGACGATCATGCCTTCGTAGACCTCGACGCCGGCGCCAATAAACAGCTGCCCGCGTTCCTGGGCATTGTACAGGCCGTAGACAACCGAGGTGCCGCTTTCAAAGGAGATCAGCGAACCGGTGTTGCGGGTGGGGATGTCGCCCTTGTAGGGGGCGTAACATTCGAAGACCGAAGCCATGATGCCTTCGCCCTTGGTATCGGTGAGGAACTCGTTTTTGTAGCCGAACAGGCCCCTGGCGGGAATTAAAAACTCCATCTTGACACGGCTGCCCTGGGGGACCATGGTCTGCAGCTCGCCCTTGCGGAAGCCCATCTTTTCCATGACAACGCCGGTGCAGGTATCGGGAACGTCAATGACCAGCCGCTCGATCGGCTCACATTTCTTGCCGTCGATCTGCCTGAACATGGCGTGCGGGGTGCTGACCTGGAACTCGTAGCCTTCGCGGCGCATCGTCTCGATCAGGATGGACAGGTGCATTTCCCCTCTGCCCGCCACCAGGAAGGTATCGGCGGAATCGGTGTCGGATACCCGCAGGGAGACGTCCCGCAGC
>CAYWRQ010000218.1:0-2683 GCA_964460915.1 uncultured Oscillospiraceae bacterium | reverse complement strand
AATATCCGGGAAAGAGGGATGGTTTTCGCTGTGGTTGCCGACCGCATGGCCCTCGGCAATCATCCGTCCTACCAGCTCCGGCTCCGCGTCCAAATAATCGCCCGTAATAAAAAACACCGCCGGGACCTGCTTCTCTTTCAGGGTATCCAGGATCGCGGCGGTGTATCCGTTTTCATAGCCTTCATCGAATGTCAGGTAGATCGTTTTTTCTTCCGCACCGATGAAGTACGCGTCGTATTGCCCGTACTTTTCTTGGAAATCCAGGCTGCAAAGCGGCCGGTTCCGGTCATCCATCTGGACGCCCTGTCCCCAGCCCTGTTTTGCCGTGCTGAGGGTCGGGATTAGGTCAGCTGCGTTTTTTTTTGCGTCACCGGCTCCAAAGTCGAAACGGAATCCTTATCTTTTAAGGAGTCGTCATAGTTTGCGTCGGTATCCTCATCCAGGTTCTCGTCCTTATCCTGGCTGCTGGTATTGCTGTTAGACCCGCTGTCTGTACCGTTTTCGTCATGATTATCCCCGCCGCCGGTAATATCCGAAACACCGTCGGATACCCCTTCGCCGATATCACTGACAATATCGCCGATTTCGCTTCCGGTATCGCTGACTGCGTCGCTGACCGGGTGGGAGGAGCTGCCTGTGCCGCTGCTTGTATTGCTTGAATTGCTTGTATGGTCGTCGACCTTACCGTCTGAAGCCTTACATCCGGTAAAGGTCAGCGCCGCCGCCGCTGCGAGCAGCAGCAGGGCCAGTCGAATCTTTTTCATTCTTTGGATCATTCCCTTCCGTTTCCGCCTTTTCACACAGGTTGGTGAAAATAAGCGAAAACACCATGAAAGTCTTATTCTTATCTCGGTACCGTTTTTCGGTACTTTCTGATTATTTCCCTTTACCCGCGCAATTATGCAGCACAAGCCTTTTGCCCGTTTTTTTGCCGCCCGCCCCGCCGGGATGTAAGTTTTAAAAAATTGAAGCACCGGATACAAATATGAGGATATGACAATTTTTTCGATATATGAACAGCGGTTTTTCCCAGCACACACAGAAATAGGCAAAACCGCAAAAAAAGACCGATGCGGCGCGCATACCGGTTCTCGATATGCCGCTGCATCGATCTGTTCTTTACCTCCAAAGGCACGCCCTTAAAACTTCGTTATCCTATCTGCCAAAATGTGCCTCTTGAAACAATAATCCTGAAAAACTGATCTCCCCAAAATTTTATGCGCCAAAATAATCGCGAATTTCTTCCATCCGTTTCATCTGGTCGACGTGGAACGGACAGCGTCCGTTGCAGTGCCCGCACCGAACACAGTCCCCCGCCTTTTTCCCAAGGGTTTCGTAGTGGCTCCACGCCAAATCATCCCCCGCTTGGGCCAAGTCATAATACTTATTGATCAGCCCCACATCCAGTCCCATCGGGCAGGGCGCACAGTGGTTGCAGTAGACGCAGGCGCCCTCTGCCTCCTTCGGCGCGAACGACCCGATAACCGCGTAATCCTTTTCCTCCGGCGCCGCGTCGAAGAAACCGAGGACGCGCTTAACATCCGCGCGGTTCCGCACGCCCGGCAGCACCGTCAGCACCCCCGGCTTATCCAGGGCATACTGGATACATTGGTATTCGCTGAGTGCCTGTCCGAACGGCGAGGTCTTATCGCTGAGCAGCTGGCCGCCCGAAAACGCCTTCATGACCGAGATTCCGACGCCCTCCGCTTCACAGCGGCGGTAGAGGGCCATCCGCTCATCCGCCCGTCCGACGGCATAGGTACCATGGTTATAGTCATATGCGGGGTTGATGCTGAACATCAGCATATCCAGCAGCTTCATATCCAGCACCCGGTGCACCAGCTCCGGGGTGTGGGAGGACAGGCCGATATGCCGGATTACGCCCTCCTTGTGCAGCTGCCGGATATAGTCGATGACGCCGCCTGCCAGGACCTTGTCCAGATCTCCCTGTTCGTCGATGCAGTGGATAAACCCAAAATCGATGTAGTCGGTTTTCAGCTGCTTCAGCTGCCAGTCCACCGACCGCTTGATCTGCTCCAGTTCGGTTGTCCAGCCATATTTTCCGGTCGCGTAGTCGGCGCCGAAATGGACCTGATAATAAATCTTTTCTCTTACTCCGGCCGCCGCTGCGCCGAGGGCTGTAAACGGCACCGCGTCGCTGGACGCCAGGTCAAAATAGTTGACCCCTTTTTCCAGCGCCAACTCCATCACGGCAGCCGTTTCCTTTTCCCCGCTCGCACCGACCGAGCTGGTGCCGATGCCGATTACACCGATCTGCTCGTTTCCATGCGGCAAATTCCGATATTCCATGACTTGTCCTCCTGTGTATCGTTTTCTTTATACTATACTCCATGGAGTCCACTTTAAGTCAAGGCATATAGATTTTAACTTTTTATGAACGACAGGTCACTGCCTTTTGATCACCTCGCTCACCACATAGTCGATTACCTCTTCCGGTGTCGGAAGCTTTCCGGCTCTTGGGATCCTACATTGTATCATCGCGGCCTCGGCGGAGGGGTTTCGATAGGCCTCCTGGATGGCAGCCTGTATCTCCCGTTTGACTTCTTCGACACTGACGCCGTTTTCCCTTGCGATTTTTTGATAGATATTCAGCATATTCATAATAGATTTCCCTTTCTATGAACAATTATACCTAAACTGATGATACATAATATCCTCGTAT
>CAYWRQ010000217.1:0-2744 GCA_964460915.1 uncultured Oscillospiraceae bacterium | reverse complement strand
ACGGAAAGCAAAAAGTCAAATGCATTTCGCGCATTTTCTCTTTTATATGAAAAAATGTACAAAAATCCAAATATTTTATCCATTTTCTATGATTGAGAAAAAAATTGACTCGAATTTCGTTTGAGTATTGATTGAACATTAGTTTTGTGCTATACTGGAAACAGAAAATTTGTGTGCCTGAAGGATAGGAAAAAGTAGGGTACAGAGCAATGGATGAAAGAATCACTTTGTGTCTGCGGCCGGTTTCCGTTGGCTGTCGCCGTTTTCCTCTGTTTTCCGGAAAGGAAGGGGCGGCAAAATAGAAAGGAATGGTTATCGATATGAAGAAGGGCTGCCTTTCGCCAGAAAGCATCGAGCGGCTGCGCGGATCCGGAGGCGGGCAGGTAACGCCGCCAAAGCCGGAATATGCCCTTTGGGACAGCAGCGTCCTTCCGTTTACGCCGATGGAAAACGTGGCGGCGGGCGCGCGCTTTTTGTGGGGGAAGGATCAGGAGGAAGAACCGGCGCAGGGCGACGCGGATCGTTTCGCTCATGCACCGGAGACAAATCCGGAGGATGGAGCGCCGTCTGAACCGGAGCCTTCCGCAAAAGAGGAACCGCCCCAAGGAATACCGGAATATAACGAAAGCAAGACCTTCGAGGAAGGGGTCAGCGCCGCAAAAAACCGCCGGACCGAGCTTTTGGAATATTATATGGAAAATAATCTGCAGGGCTTCAGCGACAGCAATGTGCTGGAGCTGCTGCTTCACTTTGCAATCCCGTACCGCAATACCTCCGGGATCGCAGACCGGCTGCTGCGGCAGTTCGGCAGCCTGCCGGGCGTTTTGGGAGCCGGTGTAATGCGGACCCGGCCGGTTTCCGGTATGACGCGGGAAGCTTCCGCCCTTCTGGATATGCTGATGCGGGTGGCACAGCGGGCCGTAGAACGGCAGAATACGTCGACCGACCTGCTCAACACCGATGAAAAGGTCGGGGAGTATTTGACCCGGAAGTTTTTCGGCATGACGAATGAGATGATGATGCTGCTCTGCCTGGATAATTCGTGCAGGCTCATTTCCTGCACCAAGCTCTCCAGCGGCATCAGCAATCGGACCGGGGTGGATGTGCGGGCGATCTGCGAGACTGCCTTCCGCTGCAACGCGCCGATTGTGATTTTAGCCCATAACCATCCCGGAGGGAAGGCATACCCTTCCGATGAAGATATCCGTATAACCGTTCGGATCCAGAAGCTGCTGCGTATGGTAGATGTCAATCTTGTTGACCATTTTATTATTGCCGGTGATCAATGGAAGTCGATGGCCAAGATGGGCGAACTCAGCATCGTACGGGTTACGGACATTATCGGCGGGATTGTGTGAAAAGCCCGCCTGCGTAAGGAAAGGATGACAGTATGGCATATCCCGATCATTTCAAACTGGTAAGCCCGTTCCAGCCCACCGGCGACCAGCCCGAGGCAATCGAGAGCCTGGTAAACGGGGTGAAAAGCGGGCTGAAGGAGCAGACGTTGTTGGGCGTCACCGGCTCCGGCAAGACCTTTACGATGGCAAACGTGATCGCACAGGTCAATAAACCGACCCTTGTGTTGGCCCACAACAAAACCCTCGCTGCCCAGCTCTGCTCGGAGTTTCGAGAGTTTTTCCCGGAAAATGCGGTCGAGTATTTTGTGTCCTATTATGATTACTACCAACCGGAGGCGTACATCCCCGGCACCGACACCTATATCGAAAAGGACTCGGCTATCAACGACGAGATCGATAAGCTGCGCCACTCGGCGACCTGCGCTCTGGCCGAGCGCAAGGACGTCATCATCGTCGCCAGCGTCTCCTGCATCTATTCGCTGGGGTCGCCGATCGACTACTGCAGCATGGTCATTTCCCTGCGCACCGGTATGGAGTTCGGGCGGGACAAGCTGCTCCACCGGCTGATTGAGCTGCAGTACGACCGCAACGACATCTCCTTCACCCGCACCAAGTTCCGTGTCCGCGGGGATACGGTTGAGATCTTCCCGGCGGGGAGCGGCGAAACGGCTGTTCGGGTCGAGTTCTGGGGAGATGAGATCGACCGGCTGAGCGAAATAAACCCCCTGACCGGCGAGGTAAGGGCAGTCGTTTCCCATGTGGCGATCTATCCGGCGACCCACTTCATCACCCCGAAGGAAAAGCTGGTTCGGGCGGTCGAGGACATCCAGACCGAGATGGAGGAGCGCATCCGCACCTTTAAGGCGGAGGGAAAGCTCCTTGAGGCCCAGCGGATTGAACAGCGCACCAAATATGATATGGAAATGCTGGAAGAAATCGGCTTCTGCAAGGGCATCGAGAACTACTCCCGGGTGCTGGAAGGGCGGGCGCCCGGTTCGACGCCGCACACCCTGCTGGACCACTTCGGGGACGATTTTTTGATGTTCATCGACGAATCCCACGTCACCGTTTCCCAGGTGCGGGGGATGTTCAACGGCGACCGGGGGCGCAAGCAGGTGCTGATCGATTACGGGTTCCGGCTGCCGTCGGCGCTGGACAACCGGCCGCTGAACTTTGATGAGTTCAAGAGCAAACTGGATCAGGTGATCTATGTTTCGGCGACCCCCGGCGCCTATGAGCGGGAACGGAGCGGGAATATCGCCGAGCAGGTCATCCGCCCGACCGGGCTGCTCGACCCGGAGGTCATCGTCAAGCCGGTTGAGGGCCAGATCGACGACCTTGTCACCGAGATCAACGCGCGCGCCGAAAAGGGGGAGCGGGTGCTGG
>CAYWRQ010000216.1:0-2745 GCA_964460915.1 uncultured Oscillospiraceae bacterium | reverse complement strand
GCGTTGGTGCGCTCCCCTTTTTGCACGCCGGTCAGGAAATAGGCAAACAAATCCGGGATTTGCAGCAGCCGCTCCGCCCGCTCCAGCATCTCCGGCTCCCGCGTCGCAAGATAATACAGCTGGTAAATCGTATTAAAATGCATAAACTGGATGCCGGTATGCCGGTAAATTTCCTCCTTGGGGACGATCCCAAAAACCTCCTCCGGGATTTCCGCCGTACGCGGGTCCCGGTAGTGAACCGGGTTGCCAAGGAGGTTCCCCTTTTTGTCCAGCAGCCCGAAATCAACGCCCCAGGTGTCGATCCCGACCGCGTCAAAACCGCCGAGGTTCACCGCCTTGGTGATCGCCGTGCGGATCTCATGGTACAGCCGCAGCACGTCCCAATAGAGTACGCCGTTTACCGGGACCGGGTCGTTGGAAAAACGATGGATTTCTTCGGCTGCAATTTTGCCGTCGGCGAAAGTCCCCAGCATCGCGCGGCCGCTGGATGCGCCGAAATCAAAAGCCAGAATCCGTTTCAATAATTTTCCCTTCCTTTCCTGCACAGAGGATTTCTCCGTGCCCTATGTCCGTTTGGTTTCTGCTTCTATCTTACCATTTTTTTTCATGTCTGTCTATATTTGATTATAAACTTGACAAATGAGCAAAAATGCGTCATACTATACGCATAAACTTCCATATATAAGCAAAAAATGGACAAATCATCGCAATAATTTGTATGAAAGGGATAAGACTATGCTGACACTCGAACGGCAGGAACAGATTATGAGCATCCTGCGGGAAAAAAAGACGGCCACGGTACGGGAGCTGAGCGAGACGCTGTTTGCATCCGGTTCGACCATCCGAAGGGATCTGACCGAACTGGAAAACGCCGGACTTATCCGGCGCTCACACGGCGGGGCGGTCCTCTTTGAGGCGAGCAGCGACGAAGCCTCCGCGCGGGTGCGGGAGCAGCAAAACCGCCGGGAGAAAAAGGTGATCGGGGAACTGGGGGCGGGACTGCTCCGCGCCAGCAGCTCCCTCTTCCTCGATTCCAGCTCTACGGCCGGGGCGATGATCCCCTATCTCACCAGCTACTCCGACCTGACGGTCATCACCAACGGCCTGCGCAACGCGCTGCTGCTGGCGGAAAACCCGGACCTGCGGGTCGTGATCGCCTGCGGGACGGTGCGGCCCAATTCCGGCTCCCTATACGGCGCCGACACCCTCTCCTACCTGTCCGGGCTGCATCCGGGATTTTGCTTTATCTCCTGCGGCGGCCTGTCGGCTGCCGGCATTACCGAGAGCACTTTTGAGCAGGGAACCATCAAACGGCAGATGCTGCACGGGTCGGACAGACGGGTCCTCCTTTGCGATTCCAGCAAATACGGGATCAGCTGTCTGTACCGGATCGGCGGGTTAAACGAAATCGATATTTTGGTCAGTAACGAAAAACCGCCTGCCGAACTGGAAAGCTGCCTGCGGCAGGCTGGAGTTCAGATTCTTGTCCCGGAAAAAGAAGGATAAGTTCCTTTCCGGCTTCCTTTGCGGATAAACTTCGGAGATTCGCAGTTAGAGAGAGTTTGAACGATTCAAAGCAGAATCTTTTTCCATCTGCCCGGCTGGATAAATCGCTTTTCGCGGCAGATACTATGCCTATCCCTAGAAAAAGAAAGGATGGAGCATAGTATGCACAAAGGCGAAGTACCGCTGGGGCTTGGAATGGCGCTGGCACAAAATCTGGAGGCGATGGAACGCTTTTCCGCGCTCTCCCATGATCACCAGCAGCTTTTCATCGACTCGGCATCCCATGTACAATCGCGGGAAGAAATGCGCCGGCTGGTGGACAGCCTAACAAAATAACGAAACCGGGACAGACGGGCTTGCATAATCCCTATAAAAGTGCTATGATATAATTGCAAAAAATCACCGAGGAAAGGATGTTGCCCATATGCTGAACCTGATCACATGGGAAGAAGCAAAGGAAATGATCGAAGGGACGAGCGGATACGCTCTTTTGGATGTACGGACGCCGGAGGAATACGCCGAGGGGCATATTCCGGGGGCAAAGTTAGTCCCGGGCGACGAGCTGACCACCCATACGGAGGAGTACCTTCCCGACAAAGGACAGGTTATCCTGCTCTACTGCCGTACCGGACGGCGGAGCGCTGCGGCGGCGCGGATGCTGCACGAAAAGGGCTATGAGCAGGTGTATGATTTCGGCGGGCTGACCGAATGGCCGTACGAAATCGTGAAATGAACGAGAAACGCGGTGTGGGACTGTTTTGTCACACCGCGTTTTCATCTGCCAAAGCTGTCGGTATTATTGCTTCTGAACGGAAAAATACTGATGAAAATAAGGATCCTGCGCATCATTTTCCGGAAAGACCACGTTCGCCGCGCCATAGGGGGCCACATAGCCCTTCTGGTCAACCTCACAAACAATCTGAACACCGATCTCATTCCAGGAATACCCGTTGGCAGCGTTTCCCGAAATGAGCTGACTGAGCGCCCAAGGCCCGTCGGAGGTAAAGAAACCTTTCTGCGCACCGGCAAACGCAAAGGTAGACAGAATCATCTCGTTGGAATTTGAGGAAACAAAGCCCTGATCCCCTTCGATTTCCATCGAAGGGGAAACGCCGGTGATCTGCCCATTCTCCAAGGTGTACTGGTAGACAGGCAGAGGCTACTCCCTCATGATGTCGACATAATAAACGCCGTCCGTTTTCCTTTCTGTCCACTGCCCGTTTTCGGAGAAAACCATAT
>CAYWRQ010000215.1:0-2747 GCA_964460915.1 uncultured Oscillospiraceae bacterium | reverse complement strand
CCGCCGACAGGGAGGTGTGCATAATATTGGCCGGGATCGCGACCGTACCGGCGGCAACCTTTTGTATCAGCAGCTGCACGTCGAGGTTCTCCTTTTTCGCGACCGTCTCCATCTGCGGGGTCACAAACCCATGTTTCGCCGCTTCCATCTGGGTATGATAATTCATAGCATCGTTTCCTTTCTGTGTCAATATGTATATGTATGACGTGCAGTTTTATAGGCGCAGCCTGCCCCATCGCTCACCGGTCGAGCGGCAGCTTTCCCGCGCCGTGGTTTAAAGGCCCATGTCCATGGCCTATCGCGAGGGCGTGCAGCATCGTCTCGGTGAGGTAGGCTTTGGCCTGCAGGGCCGCTTCCGGCAGGGGCAGCCCCCGCGCCAGCGCCGACGCAATGGCCGAGGAGAGGGTGCACCCGGTTCCGTGGGTATGGATTGTGTCAATCCGCGCGGTGTCAAAATGGGTGAAGTTCTGCCCATCGTAGAGAAGGTCGTCGGCGCTCCCGGAGAGGTGCCCGCCCTTGATCAGCACCGCCCCGGCGCCCATTTTGACGAGCTTCCGAGCCGCTTCACGGCGCGCGTCCTCACTTTCAATCCGGATACCGGCCAGCAGCTCCGCCTCCGGGACATTCGGGGTCAGCAGCGTCACCACCGGCAGCAGCTCCCGCACAAAAAAGCGCACCGCCTCCGGCTGCAAAAGCGGCGTCCCGTCCTTCGCGGCCATGACCGGGTCGAGGACGAGATGGGGCGGCGGAAATCTCCGTAATCCTTCCGTCACCGCCCTTATCTGCGGCAGGCCGGAGAGCATCCCGACCTCGACGGCGGCAGGGGGGATGTCGCTGCAAACCGACTCGATCTGAGCAAGGATCAACTCCCCCGGCAGGTCGTAGACCCGCTGGACGCCGGTCGTATTCTCCGCCACCACCGACGTGATGACGCTCATCCCGTAGACCCCGCAGCAGAGGAAGGTCTTGAGGTCGGCCTGGATCCCGGCGCCGCCGCTGGGGTCGCTCCCGGCAATCGAAAGGACCGCCGGCAACACGGTTTCTTCCGCACAAACACTCATACATAATCCCTCCCGAATCGTAAATCGCAACCGCTCCCCTATCCTACCAAACCAATCCATCTGTGCTGCTTCCCCCGAACCCGGCGCGCAGCGCATTTCAATGCCAGCTTTGCTGGCCATACCTTCATTATTCATTCTTCATTATTCATTATTCATTCTTCATTAAATAAGAAAAGTGCCCGTCCATAGGGACAGGCACCGAAAATTTGTACGGCCATTGCTCCCTACGACAGTGTGAACTGACAGGTTCCAAGGGTCAGGTTTTACCTTCTCAACGCCGCCGCGCAACCGCAGCTTTGTCCCCCTGCAATTATATTGTACTTAGTATACCATACTTTTTCCGAAATGTAAATAGGTGTTTCCACCGGACAATCGGCAAAAGCAAACGGGGGCCAGCCCCAAAGCCAGCTCCCGCATTATGCAGATCAGTTTTTGGAAAAATCCGCCAGCCGCAGCTCCGGATTCTTTTCCTCCGCCCAGCCGATGTTCCAGCTGCTCGCAAACAGCAGCAGGTACTGACCCTTAAAGTCCTGGACAATCTTGGTGTCGCTGGTCAGGGAGAGCTTGTGGATATCGAAGTCCTCCTCGTCGTTTTCGACCCACCGGATCAGCTGATAAGGCAGCATATCCATCCGGATATCGACGTTGTACTCGTTTTTCAGCCGGTATTGCAGCACGTCAAACTGCAGCGTGCCGACGACGCCGACGATCACCTCTTCCATGCCGCGCCCCGGCTCCTGGAAGATCTGGATTGCGCCTTCCTGGGCGATCTGGGTGGTGCCCTTGACGAACTGCTTGCGCTTAGCGGTGTCCAGCTGGGTGACGCGGGCGAAGTGCTCCGGCGCAAAGGTCGGGATGCCCTCAAACTGCACCTTCATGCCGGGCGCGCAGATCGTATCCCCGATTGAGAAGATGCCGGGGTCGAACACGCCGATGATATCCCCCGCGTAGGCTTCTTCGATGATCTCACGGTCCTGGGCCATGATCTGCTGGGGCTGGGCAAGCTTGATCTTCTTGCCGCCCTGCTGGACGTGGCTGACCTCCATCCCTTTCTCGAACTTCCCGGAGCAGATGCGGATGAAGGCGATGCGGTCGCGGTGGGCCTTGTTCATGTTGGCCTGGATCTTGAAGACGAAGGCGGAGAACCGGTTGTCAAACGGGTCGACGATGCCGCCGGCAGTGGTTCTGGGCAGCGGCGAGGTGGTCATCTGCAAAAACTCGTGCAAAAACGGTTCGACGCCGAAGTTGGTCAGCGCCGAGCCGAAGAAGACCGGCGACAGCTTGCCGTGGCGGATTTTCTCCAGATCGAAATCCTCCGCCGCGCCGTCCAGCAGCTCGACGTCCTCGCATAGCTTTTCGTACAGCCCGTCCCCGATCACGCCCCGCAGCTTTTCATCGGCCAGGTCGATCTCCTCGCCCTTTACGTCCTTCTGGCCGTTGGCGGTGCCGGAACCGGTGAAGTGGATGATCTCGTTTTTGCGGCGGTCATAGACGCCTTTAAAATCCTTGCCGCAGCCGATCGGCCAGTTGACGGGGTAGGTGCCGATGCCCAGCTCTTTTTCGATCTCGTCCAGCAGGTCGAACGGGTCGCGGGCCTCGCGGTCCATCTTGTTGATGAAGGTGAAAATCGGGATATCCCGCATGACGCAGACCTTGAACAGCTTCCGGGTCTGGGCCTCGACGCCT
>CAYWRQ010000214.1:0-2772 GCA_964460915.1 uncultured Oscillospiraceae bacterium | reverse complement strand
AAAACAAATTATTTTAGAAGGATACATACAAAAATTCAAAGTTAAGCTGTTCATCTTTTATCCAAACACGCCAAAATATAGAAAACTATATAACCAGTTGTTACAAATTTCACAATGTTGGGTCCCCTTCTTTTATGCATCTGTCCTTTTTTGCGGAAGGGACTTTTTTTCTTGCACAAGATATGCTATTATATAAGAAACAATCGTCGAAATATGCCGTTTCGTTGTCCTAAACCGTGTGACAGGATGATTAAAGTTACGATTGTGATAAACTTATCAATCTTCACGCTTTCATCCAAGAAAGCCCGGCGCGGGTGGAATTTTTCGGGAAGTTTTGCCGTATTGTATTACAGCGAAGGCTTTCCGCGGCGGCAGTTCATGGGGGCATCTCCCCCATTAAGACAATGTCTGTATGACAAAAACTAGGAGGAACAACTATGGGCAAAAAAGTAACAATTATCGGAGCCGGCAGCGTTGGCGCGACCATTGCTTACACAATGGCTGTCAACGGCATCGCAACTGAGGTCGTCATGATCGACATCAACGAGTCCAAATCCTTAGGCGAGGCGCTGGATATTCGCCAGGGCGTGTCTTTCTGTCCCCCGATCTCGATCTATGCAGGTTCTTATGAGGACGCAAAGGGTTCTGACGTCGTAATCCTGACCTCCGGTGTCGCAAGGAAACCCGGGCAGTCCCGCCTGGACCTGGCCCAGACCAACGTGAATATCACCAAGTCCATCATCCCCAATATTGTCAAGGCTGCCCCGGACGCTGTCTATATCATCGTCGCGAACCCGGTCGATATCCTGACCTACACCTTCCATAAATGTTCCGGCCTGCCCGAGAACCATATCATCGGTTCCGGCACGATCCTCGATACCGCCCGTCTCCGCGCAAGGCTGGCGGAGTATTACTCCATCAACCTGCAGAACATCCATGCCTACGTTTACGGCGAGCACGGCGACTCCTCTTTCGTCCCGTGGTCCCTGAGCACCATCGCCAACATCCCGATCGATTCCTACCTGGACTGCCTGTCTGAGCCGAACAAGCAGATGATCCCGGCCCTCAACCATGAGGAAGTGGAAACCTATATCCGCAAATCCGGCGGCAAGATCATCGCCCGCAAAGGCGCTACCTTCTACGCGGTTGCGGTTTCTGTCTGCCATATCGTAAAATCGATCTTCTCCGGCGCTGACACGACCCTGACTGTTTCGACGATGCATCACGGCGAATACGGCTTGGAGGATATCTGCCTGTCTACCCTGGCGATCATCGGCCCGGATGGCGTAAGAGGCAAGGTTGTCGCGCCTTTGACCGAGGAAGAAACTGCCCTGCTGCACAAGAGCGCCGCCAGCCTCCGCGCCGTTATGGACGGGCTTCAGTTCTAAACCTGTCTTTTCTTCCGGACGCTCAGACAGCCCCGGAATTAGATAATATAGTAAGAAAGAAGGATTCCAATGGAATACCGCATCGAACACGATTCCATGGGTGAGGTCAAGGTCCCTGCCGACAAATACTGGGCGGCCCAGACCGAACGCAGCCATGAGAACTTCCTGATCGGCGTCGGCATTGAAACGATGCCCCGCGAGATTACCCACGCCTTCGGTATCCTGAAAAAGGCCGCCGCTATGGCAAACCACAAGCTGAAACCCGAAAAGATGACCGATAAAAAGCTGGCCGCCATTTCACAGGCTTGCGACGAGGTCATTTCCGGCTCACTGAACGACCACTTCCCGCTGGTTGTCTGGCAGACCGGCAGCGGCACCCAGTCCAACATGAACACCAACGAAGTCATCGCCAACCGCGGCAATGAGATCGTCGGTGAGAAGTTGCTGCACCCCAACGACGATATTAACATGAGCCAGTCCTCCAACGATACCTTCCCCACCGCAATGCACATTTCGGCGGTTCTCGCCATCGAGGACAAACTTTTCCCCGCGATTGATCTGCTGATCGACACCTTCAAGCGTCTGGAAGCGGAAAACGAGGGCATCGTCAAGAGTGGCCGCACCCATCTCCAGGACGCGACCCCCATCAAGTTCTCCCAGGAAATCAGCGGCTGGCGCTCCTCCCTGGAGAAGGATCGCAGGATGCTGGAAATCGCCCTGCCGGAGCTGAAAGAGCTGGCGCTGGGCGGCACCGCAGTCGGCACCGGCCTGAACGCCCCGAAGGGCTTTGACGTCGAGGTCGCAAAGGCGGTTTCCGAACTGACCGGCAAGACCTTTGTCACCGCTCCGAACAAGTTCCACGCTCTCACCTCCAAAGATGAGATCGTCTTCGCCCACGGCGCGATGAAGGCGCTCGCTGCGGATATGATGAAGATCGCAAACGACGTCCGCTGGCTGGCCTCCGGCCCCAGAGACGGTCTCGGCGAAATCTTTATCCCCGAAAACGAGCCTGGCTCTTCCATCATGCCCGGCAAGGTCAACCCCACCCAGTGTGAAGCCGTTACGATGGTCGCCGTCCAGGTTATGGGCAACGACGTCGCAGTCGGCATGGCCGCTTCCCAGGGCAACTTCGAGCTGAACGTTTTCATGCCGGTTGCCGCCTACAACTTCCTGCAGTCCGCAAGGCTGCTGGCCGAAGCGATTGTTTCCTTTAATAAGAACTGCGCCGTCGGCATCCGCGCAAACCGCGAGAAGATGCACCACAACCTCTACAACTCCCTGATGCTGGTCACCGCGCTCAACCCCTATATCGGCTATGAAAACGCCGCCAAAACCGCCAAGAAGGCGTATAAGGACAACATCTCCCTCAAAGAAGCCTGCGTCG
>CAYWRQ010000213.1:0-2814 GCA_964460915.1 uncultured Oscillospiraceae bacterium | reverse complement strand
CGTTTATTTTCCGTAGGAAAACGCCCGCAAGCCGTACGCGGGCGCGGCAAAACGAAGCTCACAGTCTTCGATAATTTGTTCCCCGCGGAACTATTATTCTGGGGTTCCCGGTTGTCGTTCTGATCTCCCCGGCTGTCATTCTGAGGCGCAAGCCGAAGAATCTTACGATATTATATAAAGGAGGATAAACCCACTATGCTGAAAAAACTTTACTACGGTGTCGCCTACTACGACGAATATATGCCCTATGACCGTCTGGACAAAGACATCCAGATGATGAAAGAGGCCGGAATCAATCTGGTGCGGATCGCCGAATCGACCTGGTCGACCCTCGAGCCGCGTCCCGGCGTCTTTGATTATTCCCACATCGACCGGGTGATGGACGCGATGTACCAGGCGGGTATTGACGTCATCATCGGCACACCTACCTACGCGATCCCCTCCTGGCTGGAAAAGATGCACCCGGAGGTCATGGCTGACACCAAGACCGGCCGCCGCCCCTACGGCGCACGGCAGATCATGGACATTACCTCCCCCGCCTATCGGTTTTACGGCGAACGGGTCATCCGCAAGCTGCTCAGCCACGTGGCAAACCACCCCGCCGTCGTCGGCTACCAGATCGACAACGAAACCAAATACTACGGAACCGCCGGAAACAATGTCCAGCGGATGTTTGTCCGGTATCTGCGGGACAAATTCGGCACGACCGACGCGATGAACGCGGCCTTCGGGTTCGATTACTGGAGCAACCGGGTCGACGCCTGGGAGGATACGCCCGATGTCCGCGGGACGATCAACGGCAGCTTTGCCGCCGAATTTGAAAAGTTCCAGCGCAGCCTGGTCACCGATTACCTTGCCTGGCAGGCATCCATCGTCCGGGAGTACAAGCGGGACGATCAGTTTATCACCCACAACCTCGACTTCGATTTCTCCCGGGGCCATTCCTGCGGCGTCCAGCCGGATGTCGACCATGACCAGGTGGCAAAGTGCCTGGATATCGCCGGATGTGACATCTACCATCCGACGCAGGACCACCTGACCGGTATAGAGATCGCTCAGTTCGGCGACCAGACACGGAGCCTGAAGCAGGCGCCCTACCTGATCCTGGAAACCGAAGCCCAGGGCTTTTCGATGTGGACGCCCTATCCCGGCCAGCTGCGGCTGCAGGCGATCAGCCATCTGGCGTCCGGCGCGGAGATGGTCGAGTACTGGCACTGGCATTCCACCCACAACGCCCAGGAAACCTACTGGAAGGGCCTTCTCTCCCACGACTTTAAGCCCTCGGCCGTCTATCAGGAGGCGAAAACCGTCGGCAAAGAGTTTGCCAAGCTCTCCCCCGTCCTGACCGGCCTGCACAAGGAAAATAAAGCGGCGATCCTGATCAGCAATATCGCCCTCACCTCCTTAAAGTACTTCAATATCGGCATGGGGATGAGCTTTTCCCGTCCCGGGATGCTGGACTATAATGGCGTGGTGCGGTGGATGTATCAGGCACTGTTTGAGATGAACATCGGCGTAGATTTTATCTATGCAGATTCCCTGGACAAGGATGCTGACCTGTCCGGTTATAAGATGATCTGTGTGCCGGCCCTGTACGCGGCGTCGGAACAGCTGCTGAACAAGCTGCTGGATTACGAAAAAGACGGCGGCACCCTCGTCGCGACCTTTAAGACCGGCTTTGCCAATGAAAATGTCAAGGTTTACCACGACGAAGCGCCCCATATTCTCGCGAAAGCCTTTGGCGTCAGCTACTCTCAGTTTACGATCCCCGAAAATGTAACGGTTTCCGGTATCGGCGGAAACGCACCGGCGGACTCCTGGATGGAACTGCTGATCCCGGACGATGGGACAGAGGTTCTCGGCCGGTATAATCATCCTTACTGGAAAGAATACGCCGCCGTCACCCGCGCCCACTGCGGCGACGGCACTGGTTACTACATCGGCTGCCACACGACAGACGCGGCTATGCGGGCGATCCTTCTGGAAGCAGTCGCCACCTCCGGCACCGATACCGCCTTTCTGGACTGCCCCGTCAAGGTGCGGATTTCCGTCAACGAAAATGGGGAGAAAATCTACTTCTTCCTCAACTACTCGATGGAGGAAAAGACCGTGGCCGTTCCGAAATCGGTCAACCTCATTTCCGACGAAAGCTATGAAGACGGACAGAAGATCACCCTAAAAGATTGGGGCTATCTGGTTGTAAAGGCATAAAATAACAGAAACGCGAATATGTAGGGGTCAATGACCACATCGACCCGCCATTTTACCAAAAAGGCATAAAAGAAAAATGACTGATTCGTATTATCAAAAATAACCGAAACACAAAATATGGTATGGCCGCGTATCCTAAAGGCAGATACGCGGCCACATTGCCCGTCCATTTTATCAAAGCGAAGCCATTCTGAAAAACTGAAATCCCCGCCCATCCTTCGATGAGCGGGGATTTTTCATGCGATTTGGGATTCAGCAGCCAAACCTAGGATTAGCTGCGGGGGTTCTTGATCGCAGCCTGAGCAGCAGCCAGACGAGCGATCGGAACACGGAAGGGAGAGCAGGAAACATAGGTCAGCCCTACGTTGTGGAAGAACTCGACAGATGTCGGGTCACCACCGTGCTCACCGCAGACTCCAAGTTTGATGTCGGGTCTGGTAGACTTGCCCAATTCGCAAGCCATCTTGATCAGTTTGCCAACGCCGGCCTGGTCAACTTTTGCGAAGGGATCGTTCTCGTAGATCTTTCTGTCGTAGTAAGCGCCAAGGAACTTGCCAGCGTCGTCACGGCTGAAGCCGAAAGTCATCTGGGTCAGGTCATTGG
>CAYWRQ010000212.1:0-2853 GCA_964460915.1 uncultured Oscillospiraceae bacterium | reverse complement strand
CCACCAGTTGTATGCCGGGATATTCAGCCGCGGGATCGCCGGGGCGTCAAAGCGCAGCTGCCCCATCTTTTCCTCCAGCGTCATTTTTTTGACCAGCTCGACTGCATCATTATGAAAACTCATTGTCTTATCCTTCCTTTCGGCGCGCGGGCTTTGATACACGTGCTCGCACACAAGCCCTGTATAAAATAAAAATACTATCATCTTTATAGCAGATATTCGCCTGCTTGTCAATACGGGCAAGCAGGCTTTAGTCGGTTACTTTTCTTCCGGGAGTTTATAGCTGACAAAGGCAAACCGGGTGCTGTCCGGCGCCCAGGAGTTTACGTTGATCGTCCCCTGTCCGCCGAAAAGCCGGGCAACTGTGCGGAGGTTCTGCCCGTCCGCGTCCAGTTGGGCGCCTCGATCAGGTGGTCAAACTCGTGCAGCACCTTCCGCTCCCCGCTTACAATATCATACGTTTCCAGCACCGAAATATCCCGGTCCCGCTCATCAGGCGTAAATGCCTTCTTTTCACTCATACGATTCCTTCCTTTCTCTATGCCAACACCAGCTTTTTGAAAAAAGCTGGGCAAAAACTTTCGGTTCGCGATGTTCGCTCCTGCTGCGCAATCCGCTCGTTCGTGATAATCATAGACTGGGTGGTCGCGCCGGGCAGCACCGCTGTCACGGAGAATTTTGCAGAACAAATTCTTCAAGCGATATATCATCAATTTCAACATATTCGGGGTTTAACAATACGAATTCTTCTTGAGATATATCAGCAACTTCTGCATTTTTCTGATTTTCCGACAGTTCATCAACATCCTCGATGCTACGAACAACCGAATCCATTTCCGTCATCGAACAATCCTCGCCTGGCCATTCTCCTTCCGCGTATACCGGGAAAGAAGCAAACAGCGTCACCGCCGTGACTACCGTCGCTATGATCCTAAAAAACCGTTTTGCTTTCATACGGCACATCCTTTTTCTTATATTAGGATCACATTTATATTATATCACGTCTTTTCAGTAAAAGATATACATTTATTACATAAAGAATTACATTTAACTTTATGAAATCATACGAATTTTATTTTTTTATAAATTCCCTGTCCGGAAATCGCCTTCTGCGTACATATAGGATAAAGAAAAGTACCCTCCCCGCAAAATCCCGGTTTTGTAACAAAAAATCCCGGTATTTTTGCATAAAATCCTTTGACAGATGCCTTGCTCTATGCTAAAATAAGGTTAAATAAGTTTGTTATAAATAGTCCGTGCCCGGACACATAATAAGGAGGCTATTATATGCAGTACCGCAACCCGATTATTCCCGGATATAACCCCGACCCCAGCATCTGCCGGGTCGGCGATACCTTCTACCTGGTCAACTCGACCTTTGAGTTCTTCCCCGGCGTCCCGGTTCATGCGAGCAAAAACCTCGTCAACTGGGAGCTGATCGGCCATGTCCTCGACCGCGAAAGCCAGCTTCCGCTGACCGGCTGCTTCCCTTCCGGCGGCATCTTCGCCCCGACCATCCGCTATCATGACGGAATGTACTACATGATCACCACCAACGTCAACCGGATGTTTGGAAAGGGTGATCCCGGTAACTTCATCGTCCATGCCGAGAATCCCGCAGGCCCCTGGTCGGAACCGGCCTGGATCGACCAGATGGGCATCGACCCCTCGATCCTTTTTGACGACGACGGCAGCTGCTGGTACACCGGCACCGGCCGCGCCGAGGACGGCCAGGGCATCGTCCTATTCAAGCTCGACCCGATGACCGGCGAGATCCTCTCCGACAAGAAGATCATCAGTAAAGGTTCCGGCGGCAAATGCCCCGAAGGCCCCCATCTGTACAAAAAGGACGGCTGGTACTATCTGATGCTCGCCGAGGGCGGCACCGAGTTCGGCCATATGGAGACGATCGCCCGCAGCAAGAACATCGAAGGCCCCTATGCGTTCCGCCCCGACGGCCCGCTGCTGACCGCCCGCGGCTACAACAGCGAGTACATCCAATGCACCGGTCACGCCGACATCGTCGATGATGCGAACGGCAACTGGTGGGTCGTCTGTCTCGGCACCCGCCCGATCGGCACGCAGACCCATCATATCGGCAGAGAAACCTTCCTCGCCCCGATCACCTGGAAAGACGGCTGGCCCTATATGGCGAACAACGGCGTTACGCAGATGGAAGTGGAGGCCGACCTGCCCGCAGCGGACACTGTACAGCCGGTCTGCGACGATATCCACTGTGATTTCACTTCGATGGACGCTTTCCCGAAGGACTTCACCTGGCTGCGCAACCCGGTTATGGAAAACTATCAGCTAAACGGGAAACTGACCCTTCTCGGCACTGGTGAACGTCTTTCCACCCCGAACACCACCCCGACCTTCATCGGTATCCGCCAGACCCAGTTTGCGACCGAATCGACCGCTGTCCTGTCGGCTGATATCCCGGAGGGATGCACCGCCGGCCTGTCCGCCTACGGCATCCACACCCACCACTATGATGTCTGCATCACCAGACGGTACGGCACGCTCTATGCACAGCTGCGCAAGCACCTCTATGATATGGAGATGGTCGCGGCCGAAATTATGCTGCCGGAGTGCGAATCGGTTACGGTGAAAATCACCTCCGACCGGAACCGCTATACCTTCGCGGTCAACGCAGGCAACGGTTTTGTCACCCTCGGCACTGCCCTGACCATCGGCCTTGCAACCGAGGTCACCGAGACAACGACCTTTACCGGTGCCTTCATCGCGATGTTTGCTGAAAACGGCAAGGCGGAATTCACATCCTTTGATTATACCGCCCAGTGGGAACCGGCCCCCCATGTTCACATGGGGGAGTGAAGAATGAATAATGAA
>CAYWRQ010000211.1:0-3020 GCA_964460915.1 uncultured Oscillospiraceae bacterium | reverse complement strand
ATTCGCGGAGGCCGGGATTGAGTATTTCTATACGCTGATCGACGACGCGGTCGCGCGTGTTATCCGCTCCGAGGGCGGCTTTATCTGGGCCTGCAAGAACTACGACGGCGACGTGATGTCGGATATGGTCGCGACCGCTTACGGTTCACTGGCGATGATGACCTCCGTCCTCGTTTCCCCGGAGGGCGTGTATGAATATGAAGCCGCCCACGGCACCGTCCAGCGCCACTATTATAAGCACCTCAAGGGCGAACCGACCTCCACTAACTCGGTCGCCACGATTTTCGCCTGGACCGGCGCGCTGCGCAAGAGGGGCGAGCTGGATAACCTGCCGAAGCTCATGCATTTCGCTGATATGCTGGAAAAAGCGACCATCGACACCATCGAAAGCGGCGTCATGACCGGCGACCTCTACCTCACCTCCACCCTCGAAAACAAGGTCAAGGTCGGGACGGAGGAGTTCCTGATCGTCGTCGCCAATAAGCTGGCTACCCTGCTGTAAGGCATCTCCAAACTGTACGCTCCTGAAGGACGGCTATCGACCGATGAAACGGGTCATGGCCGTTCCTTTCTATTTCAAACCAACATATACCATCGTTTTGGTACGGTCCGGGTTCACTTTTTTACGGTTTTTATTGACAGAACCCGACAGATACGATAAAATAAAAGTGTATTTCCACAAAACTATGTCTATAAGGGGGCCTTTTATGGCAAAAGGTACCGTATCATTGTCCGTTATCCGCAGACTTCCCCGCTACTACCGGTTCCTCCGGGAATTGGAAGAAAACGGGACAGTCCATATTTCTTCCGGAGAGCTTGCCCAAAAGATGGGGCTGACCGCGTCCCAAATCCGGCAGGATTTAAACTGCTTCGGGGGCTTTGGGCTGCAGGGATACGGATATAACGTAAAGTCCTTGTATGAGGAGATCGGCCGTATCCTCGGGCTTGGCACCCATCGCCGGACGATTCTGATCGGCGCTGGGAACCTCGGTCGCGCGATCACGCAGCATATGGACTTCACCTCCCGCGGGTTTGACCTGATCGGCATTTTCGATGCTGACCCAAACCTCATCGGACGGCAGATCGGCGGTATTACCATCCAGAACAGCAAGGCTCTATATGACTTCTGTGTCCGTAACCATCCGACGGTGGCAATCCTCTGCATCCCGAAAGAGGCGGCAATTAAACTGTCCAGGGATTTAGTCGCTTTAGGCATTAAAGGATTTTGGAATTTTTCTCATTACGATTTGATGCTGGACTATGAGGGGATTGTGGTGGAAAACGTCCACCTCGGGGATTCGCTATCCATCCTTTGCTACCGGCTTGGTGAGCTAGACCGGGAAAACGAGCAGCCAAAACGGAAAAGCACGAAACCGAAAAATGAATAAACAGGTCAAAACCCGCCGCAGGCCCCCAAAAAGGTTTGCGGCGGGTTTTGTGTTCCATATTATGATTTTTTTAGGCGGGTCAACAGCTCTGCAGCCTCCGCAAAGCCAATCCCGCCCTCCCCTTCGGTGACGAAGGCGGGAAGGTGGCGGAGCTTATCCGCAAAGGGGCGGATGTTCGCCACCCCTACCGACAGCGGGAAATGGGCAAACATCGGCTCGTCGTTGGGCGAATCGCCGAAGAAGAGCACCTTCTTTTCCAGCTCTTCCTCCCCCCAGACCGTGCGGAGGAAAAGGGCGGCCATATCGACCTTGGAATAATCGCCGAACCAGGTGTTGACGTGGATGGAGCTGATTTTCGCGATCGCGCCGTACCGCTCGCAGATGGACTTGATCTGCCCGGCGGCAGGGAGCCCTAAATGCACATCTTCATTAAAATCGATCGCGAGGTCGCAGATCCGGTAGTGCTGGTCCTGCGAAACCCGGCAGCCGGGCACCTCTTTTAGGCAGACGTCCCGAATCTCCGCCAGCTTCTCCGAAAGCCGCTCCTGCGGGACCGCCGGATGGAAAAACCGCTTCTTCTCCGGGCCGTCAAAATAGTCGACGAACGCCCCGTTCTCGCCAACTACCGCCGCCACCGGCCACTGGCGCAGGATCAGATCGCACCAGCCCGCGGGCCGCCCGGTGACCGGGATCACCTTATAGCCCGCCCGGGAGAGCGCCCAGAGGGCATTATAGCTCTCCGGCAGAAGCTTTCCGGCGTTGGTGATCGTGTCGTCGATATCGTGCAGGATGTATTTTACGCCGGAGATTTCTTCGGCAGTGATTAAATGGATGGGACGCATTGGAAATTCCTCCATGGTTTTTTATTTCTGTTCCAGCTGCTCGACCTTTTGCTGATACAGCTTCATCAGCTCGGCCACGCAGGAGGACTCGGACATCGTTTTTACATCGAAGCCATACGCCTGCATGACGGCGCGGTCGTTATTTTGGTGGGCTTTCCGCAGTTCCGGGGGCATGGTCAGTTCATCATAGAGATCGGCAAGACTGCTGTCGGGATAGAGCGCGCGAGCATCGAGGATGGCCTGGGCGGCCGCTTCGATTTTTGTTTTCTGTGCATCGGTCGGCGCGGGCCAGGGGAAGTTGTTGTAGACGATGGTTGTAGAGTAACTATAATCGCTTTTCATTCTTCCACAAACAGTTCTCATCCATGCCATATGAACATTTGATGTCAACACTCCAAATAAATACAGTGTTGCATCCGGAATGGTGAATAATTTATCTCCGGGTATGATATCATCTGATAAAAAGCCAAACGGAATATATCGTCTTCTTTCTGAAGAAACCTTCGCAAAAGCAATAAAATGCTTTGAAGGTGCTCTATACTGACCAAATCGCCAAGGAGTAAGTGCAGACCTTTTTGTTTGTTCATTTTTACTTTCTTCTCGGAATGACTTCACAGCTTGTATTCTTTTGGCAATCAATGGACAATTTCTTATCTCACTTGGAGATATATTAGGCATCCATAAACACCATCTTTCAATATTGTTTATAAATTCCTTTCCCATCATAAATCGCTTAAAGGCAACACCGCACAAATGCCTGTTTGATAACAAAAGGGAATCCCGACCGGAA
>CAYWRQ010000210.1:0-3029 GCA_964460915.1 uncultured Oscillospiraceae bacterium | reverse complement strand
ACCGAAACTCCTTTTATTATCATTTTCAGGATATCCCCTCCTTATTGGAAGAGATCGTCACGGAAAAAACCGCGGCTGTCATTGAACAATACCCGAGGATTCATTCTCTCGACGAATGCTTTCATACCGCCTTTTCCTATGCGCTTCAAAACAAAAAAGCCGTCTTTCACATTTATAACTCGGTCAGCCGGGATGTGTTTGAGAGGGAGCTCATGAAGCTGTGCGACTATGTCGTAACGACATACATAAAAACGGCGTTTTCGGAAAACCTCATGAACGATTCGGACCGGTCCATTCTGATCCGTTTTATCAAATGCGAATTTTTTGGTCTCATTATCGAGTGGCTGAACAAAGGGATGGATGACGACGCGATCAACGACCTGCTTCGTGTCACAGAGCTCTGCCGTGGCCTACCGGAGGAGCTGATCCGCCGTAGCCAGACAACTTAACGGCATAAAACGATATAAGCGGCCGCCCGGCCCTGGGCGGCTGCTTTTTTGGGCATGAAACCCGGGGTTGCCCAAATTTCGGTCAAGTAATTCCGCACTGTATGGTTTTCTGACAGCGGGCGGGCGACTGCCCGTTTTCTTTTCCTCCGGACCAGGGTATCGTATGGGTAAAGTTATGGATGAATGGAGGGAATATCTTATGCGAATACGTTCTGTGGCGCCTATGAGGGCCGCTAAAATCGGTTACATCCTGATTTCTGTGGCCCTGTGCGCTCTTGGCGTACTGCTGATCGCCGTTCCGGAGTTTTCGGCGTCGCTTCTCGGCGTACTGTGCGGAATTCTTTTTATTGTATTCGGATGCGTAAAGCTGGTCGGATATTTTTCGAGAGACCTGTACCGTCTGGCATTTCAGTACGATCTGACCTTCGGAATCCTTTTGCTCGCACTCGGCGTGATTATGCTGGTACGCCCGGGAGGCTTGATGACTTTTCTCTGCATTGCCCTGGGGCTTTTTATCCTCTCAGACGGGATTTTTAAGATTCAAATCGCCTTGGAGGCAAAGACGTTCGGCATCCGCGAATGGTGGCTGATCCTTGTCTTTGCCATTCTCGCCGGGATTTTCGGGCTTGTTCTTCTGTTCCGTCCCGGCGAAGGCAGCCGCCTTCTGGTGGCGCTGCTTGGTATCACCCTGCTGTCCGAAGGCATTCTGAATTTCAGCACCGTAATCACGGCGGTTAAGATCATCAAGCATCAGCGGCCCGACGTAATCGAAGTAGACCCTGTTGACCCTATCTGATCCTGCCGCCCCGGATTGCGAAGAAAGCGAGGATGAAGCAAACCATGCATTTCTCAAAAGCGGTGGTGAAACACCGCATTCCTATTTTGATCATTGCCGTGCTTTTAATGATTCCGTCCGTGCTCGGTATGGTCGGAACCCGCATCAATTACGACATGCTCGATTATGTGCCCGGCGATATCGACACGGTAATCGGACAGAACGAGCTGCTTGACGATTTCGGCAAGGGCGCTTTTTCGCTGATTATCGTGGAGGATATGCCGCAAAAGCAGGTGGCGGCGCTCTGTGATAAGATCGAAGAAGTCGATCATGTTGAAACCGTTCTATGGTATTCCACCCTGGCCGACCTTTCCATTCCAATGGAAATTTTGCCGGATAAAATTTACGACGAATTCAATACCGATCATTCCACGATGGTCGCTGTTTTCTTTGACAGCGCCACCAGCGCGGACGTTACCATGGATGCGATCCGTGAGATTCGCTCTCTTGCCGGAAAACAGTGCTTTGTCTCCGGTATGTCGGCTCTGGTCACCGACCTCAAAGACCTTTGCGAAGCGGAGGAACCGATCTATGTCGGGCTTGCGGTCCTGTTGGCCTGTCTTGCCATGGTTGTCCTGCTGGACGGATGGCTGGTTCCGTTTGTGTTCCTGGCTTCCATCGGCATGATGATCGTGCTGAACCTCGGCACCAACTACTTCTTCGGCGAGATTTCTTACATAACGAAGGCGCTTTCCGCTGTACTTCAGCTTGCCGTTACGATGGACTACTCCATCTTTTTGTGGCACAGCTACAATGAGCAGAGAGAAAAATACGCGGACAAGAAAGAGGCCATGGCTATTGCTATCCATGAAACGCTGACCTCGGTGGTCGGCAGCTCCATCACGACCGTCGCCGGATTCGCCGCCCTCTGCTTTATGACCTTCACGCTCGGCCGCGACCTGGGTATCGTTATGGCGAAGGGCGTGATCTTCGGCGTAATCGGCTGTGTGACCGTCCTGCCGGCCCTGATTTTGATATTCGACAAGCCCCTGCAGAAAACCAAACACAGGTCCCTGATTCCGAACATGACGAAGTTCTCCCAGGGCATTACCAAGGTGTTCCCCGTCTTCCTTGTGGTCTTTGCGCTGCTTATCCCTCCCGCCTATTACGGCTACAGCAAAACCAACGACGAGGTTTACTATGATTTGGGACAGTGCCTGCCGGAAGATATGGAATATGTCATCGCCAATTCCAAGCTGTCCGACGATTTCGACATCGCCTCCACCCATATGGTCCTTGTAAACGCCGAGCTTCCGTCCAAATCGGTACGGAATATGATTGGCGAGATGGAAAAGGTGGACGGGGTAAAATATGTTCTTGGCCTGGAATCGGTTCTCGGCTCCCGTGTGCCGGACGAGGTTTTGCCCGACGGCATCCGGGAAATCCTGGAAAGCGACCAATGGGAGCTCCTTCTCATCAACTCCGAATACAAGGTAGCCAGCGATTTGGTGAACGAGCAAATCGACAGCCTCAATACCATCCTGAAAAAGTACGACGAAACCGGTATGCTGATCGGCGAGGCTCCCTGCATGAAGGATATGATCGAAACCACCAATCATGACTTCCAGGTCGTCAATGCGATTTCCATAGTGGCGATCTTCCTTATCATCGCTCTTGTGGAAAAGAGTATTTCGCTGCCGTTCATTCTGATCTCCGTCATCGAGCTGGCCATCTTTATCAACCTTGGGCTCCCGCATTACTTCGGCCAGTCTCTGCCGTTTATCGCCCCGATTTGTATCAGCACC
>CAYWRQ010000209.1:0-3064 GCA_964460915.1 uncultured Oscillospiraceae bacterium | reverse complement strand
TTTCCCTTTCTATGAACAATTATACCTAAACTGATGATACATAATATCCTCGTATAGCACAATATCATCACCTCGATAAAATCATTTCCATGTTCCGTTTTGATTGGTTGTCCTTTTTCTAAGAGTCGTGAATGTTCATGAACAAATGATCAGGGACCGCCTAACCCATCTCCGTCCGGCAATGAACCGTTCCGGATCGGTGCCAGGCTGCACCGGCCGTATGGAAACGGCCGCGCCATGCCTTTCATAGGCGGGATCCTTTTGGTCTGCGGGCATCTCGGTATTACACCCGCAGAATTTTCTGCGAACCGCGGAATACTTCCTGCGGTATCCGGATCGTATGTCGGAGGACGCGGCAAAACTGCTTCTCAGGCCGGTGGAAAAGCCGTAAGCGGCGCCGGGGGATGGGGAGGTCCGGACCCTCTCCTTTGCCCCGGCGGTACAGCATCAGCTGTGCATCCATTCCGTCTGCAATCTGCTGTTCAGAGTTCTTCCAATTCCGCCTCCCGTCGCCACACCGAAAGCGATAAGTCTTGGGATTGGGTTTGGTTTGCTTATCAATACGGCATGGAACCTATCTTCCCCCAGCCGTCCCCATCAGCAGACCGCCGCGTTTTCCTGCGGATAGTCCGCCTGCACTGTTCGCGGAAATAAACTATTACCTGATTCATTGTGTCTCCTTTCTATGTGATCTGACTCCCTTCGACAGCTTTATTATACTAAATGCGGCAGCTAAAGTTTGTCACAATATGTCGAAAGGTACCGATGAAAATATTTTTTTCACTGGTACCTTTCGGATATAGTATGCTATTTTTATGTGTTACGGGTCTAATTTTTTTGTAAGTTTACCATTTTTTTTCGTAAAATCCACCCTTATCCGTTTAGCCCGCCGCTCAAAATCCGGTACTTACGCTCCTTTTCCCAGATTTCCCGCAGCCGGTCGAAATTCTGATCCGGCTCCAACAGCAGCCTTGCCAGGCCATCCAGCTCCCGGCAGTCTTCTTCCTCCGGAACCAGTCCTTTTTCCATCAGATAGCGCGGCAGGTGCAGGAAGATAATCTCATTCCCCATCAGCGCATGAAAATCGTCAAACAGCCCCATGACAGCGGCCTGTATTCCTCGCTCCCCGCCCGCGTTGCGCAGCTGCTCCGCCTTTACGGCACCGCTTCTAAAGGAAAGCCAGGCCTGCCCGCCGGTCAGGAACCGTTCCCGCGGGATATCGGTCACATCCACCTCGGCAAACCCGAAGATGTCCGCGTCCGCCAGCTTCCAGCACCCCGCCCCGGCGTCATAATATTCTGTGATCCAGTGATCGTCATACCCGTCGTCCGCCTTTACATAGCCCGCATATCCGCTGCGGACCCGCGCGGGGATTCCCTTGGCTTTCAGGGTCGCCGTCAGCAGCAGCGCCTGCCCCCGGCAGGTGACAAACACCTTGTCCTCCGCCCGGCGCCCCTCTCCGTAGACCGGGTTCCTGCGCAGCAGCTCATGGAGGATCGCCTGGGCCGTCGGGAAAATATCGTCCTCATATTGCAGCCTTGTTTCCGGTATGCGGGTCATATCCCCCCAGACCGTATCGGTGCGCGTCCGGATACCCGGCGTATAAAAGGCGACCGGGTGGATGATCTGCGACCGCTGCAGCCGGGCGAGGGCGTACAAATCATCCGGCAGCGACCGCGCAAAATCCGCGTACAGCCCGAGGTCGGTGTAGGCGCTGGTTCCCTGATAAAAATCCAAAATATCCTGTCTCATAATCTCATCCTTTCATAGCCTGCGAATCGGGAAAAACAGATACCCTTTCCCCGTCCGCGGGCAGGTAAAGTCGTGCACCGCCCCCGCAAGAGAAAGACCATTTTCCTGTAAATAGGCAAGCCCCTGTCCGAAAGCACCCTCGGTATTTTCCACACAGATGTACGAGGATCCGGGGATGGTCCATTTTACCCATCCCTCCGGCGGCTCGGCGTCGTCTCTGCACTCGACCCCGGCCAGGTAAAGCCCCTTTGCAAACCCGTCTTCCCAGGGGGCGAAGGAGCGGCTAAAATCCGACATTGCGCCCCAGATGCCCACCAGGTTTCCGGAAGCGTCCTTTTTGGCCAGGTGGGCAATCTCATGGAAGTGCCCGTTCGCTTCCGCCCAAAGCCTGCCGATAAACCCTTCGCCCTCCTCGGTAGAGCCTTCCTTTCCGATCACGGAAAAAGACGGCTTCGTTATTTCCTGCATGTCCATACAACATTCCTTTCTATAGACGAACTCCCACTGTGCTGACTGCTGCCAGTATACCACAGTGGGAGATTTTTTTCCTGTTCTTTTCTGCTTTATTTTGTCCGGGCGGCGTTATGCGTCCGGCTGGGTCATCAGGGTGATGATCAACTCAGTCAGCTTCACCAGATCCTGCACCGTCGTATATTCCGCCGTGGAGTGGCACTGCTGCATGGCCGAAGCGACGACAATCCCCTCGATGCCATGCTGCGGGAAATGGTTGCAGTCGCTCATGCCGAAGGTGCCGATCAGCTCCACCGGCAGGCCGATCTGGTCACAGGCCCTCTGGTAAAAACGGACAACCTCCTGGTCCTTTTCCGTTTTCAGCGCCTTATAGCACCATTCGACCCGGTGGGTGATGCTCCCGCCCCGATCGGCCGCGGCCTTTTCAAAGGTGGTGAGAATCTTGTCCAGCTCATACTGAATCTTCTCGTCCTCATACGAGCGGATTTCCCCTTCGATATCGCAGCTTTCCGGGATGATATTGGTCATCAGCCCGCCGTTTATCCTGCCGATATTGACGGTCGTCACGGGGTCGGTGTGGCCAAAGGTCAGCTGGCTGATCGCATCGGCGGCGATGGCGATCGCATGGATGCCGTCTTCCGGCGCAAACCCGGCATGGGCAGCTTTTCCATGGACGGTCAGCCAGAAATGGCAGCTGCCCGGTGCCTGCAGCGCCGCCGTCCCCAGCGGCCCGGTCAGGTCAAATACGTACCCCAGCTTGGCTTTTACAGGGCTGAAATCAAACCGTCTCGTCCCCTCGGAAAAATGTTCCTCCCCGGGGGAGAACATCAGCTCCAGCTCC
>CAYWRQ010000208.1:0-3075 GCA_964460915.1 uncultured Oscillospiraceae bacterium | reverse complement strand
GGTGATCTCGTTGAAGGTGACGCGGTTGGTGTCCTCCGTATCCAGCTTGAGGATATTGGCCAGGTGCCAGGAAATCGCCTCCCCCTCCCGGTCCGGGTCGGTCGCGAGATAAATCTTGTCGGACTTTTTCGCCGCGGCCTGCAGGCCCTTGATTGTCTCCGACTGCTTGCGGATGTTCAGGTATTTCGGGGTGAAATCGTGCTCCACGTCGACCCCAAGGGTGCTTTTAGGCAGATCGCGGACATGGCCCATCGAAGCCATGACCTGGTAATTCTTGCCCAGATATTTCTTAATCGTTTTCGCCTTCGCGGGCGACTCTACAATTACGAGTTTGCTCATTCAGGTTAATCTTTCCTTTCGTCCCCTCCCGCCAGAGGAAGGTACTTTTCTTATATCTACAGCTTATCTGTACATATATCCGCTGCAGCTCATCTGCGCGGAGAATCGGACATTTTTCCATCCGATTCTCCCCACAGACGGGGGAGCCTATGGGGATAGGCTTCATGCCAGCCGGTACCGCTGTCCGGACAGGGCCTCTACAAGCCCTTCCAGTTCCAGCCCCGTCAAGATTTGCAGCATCTCCTGGAGCTGCAGGCCGCACTGGCCGAGGAGATCGTCCACCAGCTGCGGCTCATCGGTCAGAAGGGAGAGCACCAGCGTCCTGGGGTCCTGTGCGCCGGGGGCCTGCGGCTCAGCGGGCTGGGGGCTAGGGGCAGTGTTCACCTGGTAAGAAGACTCCGTCGCGACAAACAGCTCGTCCTCCTCGGTCTGCGGCGGAATATCCTTTTCCGGCTGCCGCTTTTCCCGGGCAGGCGGCTCAGCCGCAGCCTTCGACTCTGGCTTCCGGGGCGGCTCCGGCTGTTTTTGCTTTTTTCCGCCCTTCCGCGGCATATCGGAGGCTTCTTCCGGCTGAAGGACCAGCAGGTTTTGTTTTTCGAGCGGCTCTATCCGCAGTGTATCCCCGTACTGGGCGCGGTATGCCGAAACGATGTCATAGGCGGAAAAAACGACCTGGGCGCCACACCGGATATATTCTGCAATTCCCATACATTTGGCGTCATACAAATTTGCCGGCGGGATGCAGAATATTTCCTTTCCCTGGTCAATCGCGGCATTCGCGGTGATCATCACCCCGCTGCGGAACGGGACCTGGCCCAGCAGCACGCAGTCGGCAAGCCCGGCGATCAGGCGGTTGCGGGAATGGAAATATCCCTTTGACATCCGCCGCCCCGGTTCCAGCTCGGAAACCAGCGCCCCGCCCGACCGGACAATTTCTTCCTTCAGGTCATGGCTTTCCTTCGGGTAGTCGACATCGATCCCGCAGGCGAGCACGCCGACCGTCGGCCCTCGGCCCTTTATGCAGCCGGTATGGGCGAAGCTGTCCCCACCGACCGCGCAGCCGCTGATAACGACGGCCCCGGCCTTGGCCAGCTGATAGGAGATATTGCCGACGACGCTGTTGTAGTATTCGTAGGAATCCCGGGTCCCGACCACCGAGACGGCCAGCCGCCCGGAAAGGGGCGCCAGCGTCCCGCGCACATACAGCACCGGCGGCGGGCAGTAGATATGCAGCAGGCTCTCCGGGTACTCCTCGTCCTCCATTGTCAGGATATCCGCCTGCAGCTCCCGGCAGCGTTCAATGACGGCCTGCGCCCGTTCGAGGGAAACCGAGGTGCAGGTTTTGATATCCTCCGGCTTCAAAAACGGATAGGGCGTCCGTTCTTTATAGAAAGTTTCGGGGTCAGTCTCGTTCAGCAGTTCGATCAGCCTGGGGCAGGCAGGCGGAAAGCAGAGTGACAGCCACACCCAATACAACGTCTTTTTCTGGTCCCGCATACGCCTCAGCGCTCCTTACTCTTGGCATTTTGACTCAGCACCGAATGACTGAAAAGCTGTTGATTCTGCCGGTTCCAATCGCGGTGCATATTATAGCGGAATTTACCGCGGAAAGCGCCGGCAATCTCCTCCGGCGCCACATCCATACAGCGCATCATATCGCAGAGGTACATCAGCACATCCGCCGTTTCCTCAAGGAAGCACTCCCGCACCTCCGGATCCGCCATAATCTGCTGCGGGCCTTTTTTCTTGAAGACCGCGACAACCTCGCCCATCTCCTCGAAGGCCCAGAGCAGGCTGTCTTTTCCGCGTTCAGGATCATATCCGCCCCATTGGGAATGTGCGTCCTGGAGCTGCTGCTGAAGGGCAAACATCTCTCCGAACGTAATATCCTTTTCTGCCATCCGCTCTCCCTCTTTCTTACAGTTCGTACACCATCCGCTCCGGGGTCCAGTCCGCCAGCACCGCCTTCATATCAGCGGCATACGCTTTGGCCTTATCCAGGTTATGATCCAGGTAGTTGCCGCATTCGATCCGGTCGGTCCCGGGGATTTTGCCCGAAAAGTCCAGAATAAAATCGCAGGTTTCCTGCACAAGGCGGATGGCTTCTTCTTTGCTGATGCTGTCGCGGGTGATAAAGTAAAACCCGGTGCGGCAGCCCATCGGCCCGACATAGATAATCCCGTCCGAATAAGCACTGTTGCGCACGTAGGTCGCAAACAGATGCTCGAAGGTGTGGATCCCGTCGTTTTCCAGATACACCCCGCTGTTGGGCACCGCCATCCGGATATCGTAGGTGATGCAGTCCCCGTCAATCCTGGAAACATACATCCCCTTTTTTAGTTTATCATGATTTACGCAAAAGCTCTCTATTCGTTTCAATTTGTTCACATCCTTTTTTACTCTGACGCGGCCGCCGATAGACCTTCTGCCCGGCGGCATGGTTGGGAACGGTCCCTGCCGTTTCAGGTTTGTGTCGCAAACCCGGCGATTATCGTAAACCTTCCCGCGTGTCCGCCGCGCCCCGTCTGTCATTCTGAGCGCCAGCGAAGAATCTTCGGCCTGCCGGGAATAGAACCTCTGCCCATCGGCGCGAAACATTTGGTTTGTGCATCCTCGCGGACCTACCGTTTCGCACCCGTTCACATTTATGTGCGTCACCACCTACACGATTTTTACACGATTCAATACACGATCGAAAAATCCCGTGAAGCCCCGCCACGACTGGCTTTACACGAT
>CAYWRQ010000207.1:0-3103 GCA_964460915.1 uncultured Oscillospiraceae bacterium | reverse complement strand
AAGGCAAATTCCGCGCTTTCCTCCCCGATGGGCTTTATGACCGTCCACCGGGCGGGGGCGGGGCACGACAGCGAGCAGCCGGCGAACGGCTTTGTGAGCGCGTCGGCGCTGCGGGCGATGCTTGCGGACAACGACCCCAGAGCCGGTGCCTTTATCCCGGAGGCCGCCGCGCCGGTCTTCCGGAGGGCCTTGGAAGCGGGTAGGTATTCTCCCGGCATGGAGCGGATGGACCGGGCGATCCTGTACCGGCTTATGACAATCGGGCCGGAGGAGCTGCGGTGCCTGCCGGATATTTCTGAAGGGCTGGAAAACCGCTTTTTGTCTGCGGCGAAAGAAGCGGGGTCGGTAGAGGAGCTGCTGGAGCTGGTCAAAACCAAACGGTATACGATGAGCCGGCTCCGGCGGGTGCTCTGGTGCATGATGCTGGGCACGACGGAGGAACTGATGAAGACTTCGCCGCCGTATCTGCGGGTACTGGATTTTAACGCTGATACCGGGCGGGAAATCCTGCGGGAAATGAAGTGGAAGGCGGCGCTGCCGGTCTATCATTCGATGGCGCAGCTGGAACGGGACTTTCCCGCGTACGCGGCTGTCGAAAAAAACGCGACCGCGCTGTGGAACCTTTGCTGTGAAAGGGTGCAGAAGGATTCGGAATATCCGCTGATCCGCCCTTTTTGGGGTGAAGGAGCGGGACGCGGGGTATGATGAGCGAAAAAAATGAAACAATGATCGTATAAAGAGAAAAAGGAAAGGTGATTCATCATGATTTCAATTGCCATCGACGGCCCGGCCGGGGCCGGAAAAAGCACGATTGCCCGTGCGGTCGCCCAGGATATGGGCTATCTGTATGTGGATACCGGCGCCCTTTACCGGACGATCGGCCTGTACGCGTACCGGAACGGGGTCGCTTTTGAAAACCGGGAAGGGGTAGCCGGGCTGCTGGGGACGATCCAGATCCGGGTCGCCCATGAAAACGGGGTCCAGCAGGTTTATCTGCAGGGAGAAAATGTCTCCGGCGCGATCCGCAGCCCGGAAATTTCGTCCGCCGCCTCCATCGTGTCGGCCTATCCCGAGGTGCGGGCCTACCTGCTGGAGCTGCAGCGGCAGATCGCCCGGGAGCACAATGTCCTGATGGATGGAAGGGATATCGGTACGGTCGTGCTGCCCAATGCGCAGGTCAAAATTTTCCTGACCGCTTCCCCGGAAACGCGGGCGGAGCGGCGGTATAAAGAGCAGATCGCCAAGGGAGACGACTCCCAGACCTATGAACAGGTGCTGGCGGGTATCATCGAGCGCGACTATAACGATTCCCACCGGGCGATTGCGCCGCTGAAGCAGGCGGACGACGCGGTACTGGCTGATACCTCCGGGCTGAGCCTTGCGCAGTCGGTCGAACTGGTCAAGTCGATCATCATGACAAAAGTACAGGAGTGAAAAATCATGTCCCTATTTTACAGCGTTGCCAAAACCGTAACCCGATGGATTTCCCATATTTTTTATAAAGTCACCTATGAGGGAGTGGAGAAGGTCCCGACCGACCGGGGCTTCATCCTCTGCTCCAACCACGTCTCGATGTTTGATCCGATTTTGGTGGCGGTGCGGGTCAAGCCGCAGTGCTTTTTTATGGCAAAGGAGGAACTGTTCCGCAACAAGTTCGTCTCCCTGATCATCAGCGGCCTGGGCGCGTTCCCGGTTTCCCGCGGCAAGGGGGATACCGAAGCGGTCGATAAGGCCATTCATTATGTACAGGACGGGAAGGTCGTCGCGATTTTCCCCGAAGGGACCCGCAGCAAGGACGGGAATCTCCAAAAGCTCAAGTCCGGCGCCGTCGTCATCGCGGCCCAGACCGGCGGCGGGCTGCAGCCCTGTGTCATCAAGATGGGCGAGAAAAAACGGTTCCGCCGTCCGGTTGTGATCCGGTACGGGGACTTCATTACCCATGAGCAGCTCGGGCTGACCGGCAGGGTCCCCTCTCAGATCCGTTCTGCCAACCGGCTTTTAACGACGACGATGCAAACGCTTTTGGAGGATATCCATGTCTGAACCGAAACGAACGATTACCCTTGCCCGGTCGGCCGGTTTCTGCTACGGCGTCAAACGGGCGGTCGATAAGGCCTTTGAAACGGCGGGGTCCTGCTCCGGCGCAGTTACCCTAGGGCCGATTATCCATAACCCGCAGGTCGTCTCCCGCCTGGCCGCCCTCGGGGTCCCCAGCGTCTCCTCCCCGGAGGATACCGCCCCCGGCCAGACGGTCATTATCCGCTCCCACGGCGTCTCCCAGTCGGTTTATGACCGGCTGGCGGGGAGGGAGATTGTCGACTGCACCTGTCCCCATGTGGCCCGGATCCACCGGATTGCCCGGGAGGTGACCGAAAAAGGGAAGGTCCTCCTGATTGCGGGCAATCCGGACCATCCGGAGGTACAGGGCATCGTCGGCCACGCGGCCGGGGAGGTATATGTCTTCCAGGACGCGGAAACTTTAACGAACATCCTGCAAAAACTAAAGCGTGAAGGAAAAGAGAACATTGCGGTCGTCCAGCAGACCACTCTTGGGCATTTGTTATGGAAAAATTTACAAGCAATTATTGAAAACTACTATACAAACGTCGAAGAATTTGATACAATATGTAATGCGACAAATTTGCGGCAGCAGGAGGCCGTTTCTCTCGCACAAAAATCTGACTTGATGGTTGTCATCGGAGGGCGGGAAAGTTCGAATACACAAAAACTTTACGAAATTTGTGCCCAAAAATGCGAAACAATAGCGATAGAATCAAAAACAGAACTTGACAAAAGTCAGATTTTACGCCATAATAATATTGGCGTTACTGCCGGTGCTTCTACCCCGGCCTATATAATTAAGGAGGTTTTAACAACCATGAGTGAAATTCTGGAAAATCAGGAAGAAGAGCTCTCCTTTGCGGAACTCTTCGAGCAGTCTCAGACTGAAAAATTATATAACGGGAAAAGGGTAAAGGGCATCGTTTCCAACATTGCGCCAAACGAAATCCATGTCGATATCGGTGCCAAACAGACCGGTATCGTTCCTGGCTCTGAACTGTCTGAAAACGGTGATGTCACCCCCGACGGCTTCCATGTCGGC
>CAYWRQ010000206.1:0-3137 GCA_964460915.1 uncultured Oscillospiraceae bacterium | reverse complement strand
TACCGCTGCCGCCGGAGGTGCAGAAATTAACCAGCGTCTTGCCCGACCAGTCGTAGCTTTCCATAAAGGTATCCATGATACGGGGTTCCTCTCCCCACCAGATGGGATGCCCGATCAGCACAGTATCGTACTGTTCCATGTTTTCGACTGATCCCGAAATTTCCGGACGGGCCGAGCTGTCGTTCTGCTCGATATTTGCCCGGCAGGTATCGTCGTGATAATTTAGATCCGCTTCGCTGTAGGCTTGCGCGGGAACAATTGCATACAAATCAGCATCGAGCTTTTCCGCCATCTGTTCCGCAATCGGTTTTGTGGTTCCGGTTGCGGAGAAGTACACGACGAGAATGTTTGTATCTATTGTTTCCTCCGTATGATCGGGGCTGGTATCCGGCTGGCTGTCTTGCTTAACCGGCTGTCCCGATAATTGCGTATCGCCTTCAGTCTGCTGCTCGCTGATGGTTCCTTCGGTCTGGCCGCTTCCGCCTGATGTGCTGCCACAGGCGGCAAGTAAGAATAGAAGCGTGGCAGACAAAAGAATGGATATCCGTTTTTTCATAAATTCCTCCGTTCTTTCCTTTTTCCATACTGCGCATCCTCTACAGGTTCCGGCCGCACAACTCGCTGCAGCAGATCGGTGCAGCAGATCCCGGTACATCCGCGCTGCGCATTTTCTGTACAATCGTATCTGCGGCATCAGGAATGACGCCTTTTTCTGAATCGCAAACCTGCGGGTTACCCTTATTATACTGGGAAAAACGAAAGATTGCAAATACTTAAATTACATATACATTCATGCCTAATAGGTATGTGATTCGTTTTTTCCGTTATAGTTTTATTTTATATAGATGTAGCCGCCCGGTTATGTGTGGAAACGAAAAAGCCGCTTACTCCATGACGGCATAAACGGCTTTTATCAAATGGTCATTATCTAGCTTCATGCGCAAAAAAAGCCCCGGAAACCAGGTGAGTTTCCGGGGACTTTTCTGCATTTTCGGTATTTGATCAACGTTTGCTGAACTGAGGTGCACGTCTTGCGGCTTTGAGACCGTATTTCTTACGTTCTTTCATACGAGGATCGCGGGTCAGGAAACCGGCTTTCTTCAGGACAGGACGCAGCTCGGGGTCAAATTTGAGAAGAGCTCTGGACAAGCCGTGGCGGATAGCGCCGGCCTGGCCAGTAACGCCGCCGCCTGCAACAGTGCAGACGATGTCGAATTTACCCTCGGTTTCGGTAAGCGCGAGGGGCTGACGGACGATCAGCTTCAGGGTTTCAAGGCCGAAGTAATCATCGATGGAACGGCCGTTGATGGTGATAGAACCGGTGCCCTGGTAAACGCGGACACGGGCAACAGAAGATTTTCTTCTGCCGGTACCATAGAAATAAGGTTTGGATTCGTACATTTAAATAGCCTCCCTTCGATCATTACAGCTCATACTTCTCAGGCTTCTGAGCAGCATGCGGATGTTCGGCGCCGGCATATGCGTGCAGACGGCGTCTTGCGTTGCGGCCGATTACGGTGTCCGGAATCATGCCGTTGACAGCAACTTCCATAGCCTTTTCGGGGTTGTTCTTCATCAGGGTGGAGTACTGGACCTCTTTCAGATGTCCGATCCAGCCGGTGTGCCAGCGGAGAAATTTGTGGTCCAGCTTTTTGCCGGTCAGAACAGCCTTGCCGCAGTTGATGATGATGACGTTGTCACCGCAGTCAACATGAGGAGCGAAGGTGGTTTTATGTTTGCCGCGGAGCAGGGCAGCGGCCTGCGCAGCGACACGGCCCAGGGGTTTGCCCTCGGCATCGATCACATACCAATTGCGGCTGATTTCAGCAGCTTTAGGCATAGTAGTCATAGTCTTTTACCTCCAGTAATATTTTCATGAATCCTCCGTCCCGCGCAAAACGTATCCTCTTTGCGGGAACGGCCTACCAAAACCGGGTTTCGTTTCAGTACGTTTTTCACAACGTTTATTATTATAACCGGTCGCAAATACTTTGTCAACCGGAATTTCGGCTATTTTTTAATTTACATCCCACATTCTCTCGAATTCTCGCTATTTTGCTTTATTTATCTCACTTTCTCGTTCGCCATTCTATTTTTTGCACTGGCAGGCGGATCGTAGGATTGAACATTTTTTGAGAGAAAACCCACCGATTTTTATTCGGATATCCAATCGTGCCGGGAAATGGGGGATAAAAGGGCAGGGCCGCCTATTGGCAGCCCTGCATGGATGGAATTTATCGCCTAGCGGAATTGCCGCTTAGGAGATGCGCTTTTGTCGGGACAGGCAGACGGTCCGCGTGCTCGTAATCCTTGTCCCAAATCAGATCATTGCAGTAAATAAGGGAGGCGCCTTCGAACTCGCCTCTGCGGTAGTTGGCCTCCGGCAGCGGGAAGTGCCCCATACCAGAAGGGTAGGTGGGGGAGGAGCAGTCCTTACTTCCTTCATATCCGCCCAGAATCATGTTGGCTAGGGTAATATACTTGTCAAGATATCCTTTATAAATCGGGGTTCCGTTGTGGGCCGGGCAGATGATATCGAATTTATCGGCGAAGCCTTTGAGCTTTTCCATGACGTGCAGATAGGTTTCGACCGAAGCGGCGTGTCTCGCGACCGGCTTTCCGATTTTCTCCGCAAATCCCGGCAGCAGCAGAACCTGACCGGCCTCCAGTTCGTCTCCCGGGAACAGCATCCGGTTGGTTTCATCCAAAATCGCGATGTTTTCCGGCGAATGGCAGTCGAGCAAAATAATCCGCAAAGGCCGTCCGTTTATAGGAATAATATCCCCGTCGCGGATAAATGTAAACTGGTAGTCAAGAGGATACTTTTCCGCCCCGTGCGAGCAGTTTTTCGCGCTGCGGGAGATGCCCTCCGTCCCATAGATTGTATCAAAAAAACCGTTGCCGCCGGTGTGGTCAAAATGGCTGTGGGTATTGATTACCTTGGATAGGGGGAGGTCGGTCAGGGTCTGGGCATATGCGCGGATGTTGTGCTCGGATTGTCCGGCATCAATCATGATCGCTTCGTCGTCGCCCAAAAGAAGATAAGCGTCTGCCCCTTGGCCGCTGATTACGAATGTATTCTTGGTGATCTGTCTGGAGGTGAAATACGGATTTGCCATCGAAGCACCCTCTCTTTG
>CAYWRQ010000205.1:0-3185 GCA_964460915.1 uncultured Oscillospiraceae bacterium | reverse complement strand
GTGTTTTTGTGGTTATTAACATTATATCACTTTTGAAGTTGTTTCTCTATTTTTTCTCTGTCAACTATCTATTGTACCATAACATTTTCAAAAAGCTGGGTTGCATTATCATGAGAAGTGTCGTATAATGAAAATGTATTTTTTAATGACAAAATGGAGGATACGAGTCCGATAGTATGATGAAATATAGATCCCATTCGACGGCGGAGACGGAGGAGATCGGGGCGAAATTTGCCCGGATGCTGCACCCGGGGGACGTGGTCGCATTTGTCGGCGGCCTGGGGGCGGGGAAAACCGCTTTTACCCGGGGGATGGCGCGGACGCTTTCCCCGGATGCCGAGGTGTCCAGCCCGACCTTTGCGCTGGTCAATGATTACGGCGGGAATATCCCGTTTTGGCACTTTGATATGTACCGGATTACGACGCCAGACGACCTTTATTCCACCGGTTTTTTCGATTACCTGGAAGCGGGCGGGATTTTAGCGGTAGAATGGAGCGAAAACATCCCCGGCGCACTGCCGGAGGGGACGATTTACGTCCGGATCACGCCTGTTTCCGAAACGGAGCGGGAGATTGTGATCGGCTGTAATCCTGATGATGCGCAAGAGGGGAGCGGGGCGAAATGAAACTGATATGCCTGGAAACGTCGGCGAAAACCGCTTCGGCGGCGGTTGTGACCGAGGGGAAGGTGCTGGGCGAAATCAGCGTCACGGCCGGCCTTACCCATTCCCAGACCATCCTCCCGGCGATGGAAGCGCTTCTAAAGGGGTGCTCGATGAAGATTGCCGACGCAGACGGTTTCGCGGTCAGTATCGGGCCGGGGTCATTTACCGGCCTGCGGATTGGCATCGGCGCGGTGAAAGGTTTGGCGCAGGGAAGTGAGAAGGGCTGCGTCGGGATTTCAACGCTGGAGGCGCTGGCGGTGAATTTCGCCGGGCTGCACTATACAATCTGCCCGGTTATGGACGCCCGGTGCGGGCAGGTGTATACCTCCCTTTTCTGGGCAAAAGGCGGATATCCGGTCCGGCTGTGGGCGGATATGGCGATCTCGCTGGACGAGCTGCGGGAGAAACTGCAGTCGGTCGAGGGAGAGGTCATGCTGGTAGGCGACGGCGCGGAGCTGACGTTTGGGGCGCTGTCCGACAGTTGTAGTGTGCTGTTGGCGCCTCCCGCGATGCGGTACCAGTCGGCGGCTTCGGTCGGGATTGCGGCGCTGCACCATTTGCAGACGGAGGAGATGCTGCCGCCGGACCGGCTGATGCCGGCGTATCTGCGCCTGCCGCAGGCGGAGCGGGAGCTGCTCGCAAGGGAAGCGGCAAAGGCGGCGAAATAGGGCCACCGGCTGTACCATAAACAAAAGTACGCAGATCCTTCGCTGCGCTTAGGATGACACATCCGGACAGGGACAAAAACACGCTGCCCGAAAGCGCGACCGGCCCGCAGAGGGCCGGTGCCGTGTTTTTCGCTGTCTGACGGAAAGAATGACAGAAAAGTTTTGCCCCGCTTTTTCAAAAGCGGGAATTGGGAAAAAATAGACGGAGGTATGTATATGTTAGCACTGGCATCGGATCACGGCGGGTTCCAGCTGAAGCAGGAGGTCAAAAAGCATCTCGACGAGAGAGGGATTGCGTATAAAGACTTTGGGTGCTATGACGAGAAGTCATGCGATTATCCGGACGCGGCGCTGCCGGCGTGCGACGCGGTGATTTCGGGGGAGTGTGAGAAGGCGCTGCTGTTTTGCGGCACCGGGATCGGCATTTCGATTGCCGCCAATAAAGTAAACGGCATCCGGGCGTGTGCCTGCTCCGACTATTTTTCGGCGAAGTATACCCGCGCGCATAACGACGCAAACGCCCTCTGCCTTGGGGGACGGGTGACCGGGCCGGGGCTGGCCTGCGAGCTGGTGGATGTCTTCCTCGATACGCCTTTTGAGGGCGGGCGGCACCAGAAACGGATCGATAAGATCACGGCCATCGAGGAAAGAGAGCATAACCGATAACGAAAATAATCCTGAAAGGATGTTGACCTATGGAAAACGTCAAAATCATGAACCATCCGCTGATTAAGCACAAAATTTCCCTGCTCCGCGACGCCAGCACCTCCTCCAAAGAGTTCCGGGAACTGGTGTCCGAGATCGCGAAGCTGATGTGCTTTGAGGCGACCCGCGACCTGCCGCTGAAGGAGATCGATATCGAAACCCCGATCGGCACCGCACGCGGCGAGATCTTAAACAATGTCAAGATTGCTTTTGTCCCGATCCTGCGCGCCGGGCTGGGTATGGTCGAGGGGATGATCGAGATGATCCCGGCCGCTAAGATCGGCCATATCGGAATGTACCGCGACCCGGAGACGCTCAACCCGGAACAGTATTACTGCAAGCTGCCGCCGGATATTGCCCGCCGGGATGTTTTTGTGCTCGACCCGATGCTGGCAACGGGCGGCTCGTCGATCGGCGCGGTCAACGTGCTGAAAAAAGCGGGTGCTGCCAATATCCGCCTGCTGTGCATTATTGCCTGCCCGGAAGGAATCGATGCCTTTACAAGGGCACATCCGGATGTCCAGCTGTTCTGCGGGACGGTGGATAAAGGCTTAAACGACGAAGGGTTTATCGTCCCCGGCCTGGGCGACTGCGGCGACAGGATTTTTGGCACAAAGTAAGTTTTTCCACAGCCCTGTCGGTTTTTGGCGGGGCTGTTTCCGATCATATAGGAGGATTTTTATTATGGATATTACCTATCGTTACGATACCCAGCTGCTGATCGACGGAGACAACCTCGATGAGGACGTCATTGACGATTATATCTCGGAGCATTTCGAAGGAGACTGCCTGCTGGTGGTTGGGGATGAAACAACCATTAAGCTGCATTACCATACGGACGAGCCGTGGAAGGTGCTGCAGTACTGCGCGACCCTGGGCGAGATTTACGATATCGTCGTTGAGGATATGGACCGGCAGTCGAGGGGACTGAAGGGATGAGCGGCGAAAGAAAATGCCCCGTCTGCGGAGGAAGCACCGAGCAGGTGAAGCTGTCGACCGGGCTTTGGGGCCGTTTACCTGTGCAGACCGGAGAAGGGCGCGGCAATCGAAAAGCGCACGCCGCTTGATGCATGGGTCTGCGTGGACTGCGGCCATGTCGAGCTGGCGGCGGAGGATCCGTCGGTCTTTGCGCCTGAAAATAAATATC
>CAYWRQ010000204.1:0-3204 GCA_964460915.1 uncultured Oscillospiraceae bacterium | reverse complement strand
ATACCCTTTCTCCTCCAGGATTTGCAGGTAGTAATGAACGGTCGAGGTGGATTTAATCCCGACCTCCTCGCAAATTTCCCGCACCGTCGGGGAAAAGTTCTTGTTCTGGATGCAGTCCCGAATATAATCGTAAATCAGCATCGCTTTATTGTTCTGCATAAAAGTGCCTCCTTCTAAGTAAGACGCCCACGCGCCGGGTGAATATAGTTACAGCTTCAGCTTCTTCCGTATGGCCTCTAGGCCCTCGCCCTTTGTCAGTACAACCAGCTTATCCCCCGCCATGATCTCGGTATTGCCACGCGGGATTATTACCTCGTGACGGCGCTCCACCGCCACAATAACCGACTCCTCCGGAGGGCGGATATCCGACAGCTTCCGTCCGGAAAAGGCAAAGTTGGCCGGCAGCATAATCTCATGCAATGTTGCCTCCCCCTGCCCCAAAGTCGCAATATGCTTAAAGCCGGAAAGGTCTACCTCCCATTCGATCAGCCGCGCGATCGTATCGGTGCTGGAAACCACGATATCAATCCCCAACTGGCGCATAATCCCCGCGTTTTTCGGGTTGTTGACCTTCGCGGCGGTGCGTTTGATCGGGAACATCATCTTTGCCAGCTGGCAGGTCACCAGGTTTTGCTCATCCTTCCCGGTAACCGCCACCAGCACGTCGGCCGTATCCGCCCCGGCGGACCGCAGCGCTTCGGAGGTCGTCCCGTCGCCGCAGATCACCGGCACCTCCAGGCTCTCTAAAATTTCCGAGCAGACCTCGCTGTCCGACTCGATTACGGTCGGTTCATGATGGTGCTCCAGCAGTGTTTTCGTCAGATAAAATCCCAGCTTACCACCGCCGACAATGACAATTTTCATCTCTGGCACAGTCCTTTCTGTCGATGATACCGGTCAGTCTACAATGCGCGCCACAGCCAGCTGGTCGCCTTCCTGCAGCAGCGCCTGGTCATCCTGCGCCAGGATCAGATGTCCGCCTTCCCGCACAACCCCCAGCACCGTTTCGCCGCGGCGGCAGGTAATCTCCCGGGCGCGGGTACCGACCAGATGGTCCGGCACCGGCATCAGCTGGACATTCAGCGTAGAATGGCCGATGGTAATCTCCCGCTGTTCCCGCTGCAGCAGATATCCCTTTAAAGAGGCAACCGCAATATTCGTCGGGCAGACGGTCGTCATCCGGGAGCCGAACAGTTCTTCCCGCACCGGGTCATGCAGCGAAGCAATGACCGTTTGGATGCCAAAAATCTCGGTCGCGATCTGTGCGACCATCAAATTGACGTTGTCGTCCTCGCTCACCGCCGCCACCGCGTCGCAGTTTTCGATCCCGGCTCCCCGCAGGGCGTCCTGGTCGATCAAAATCCCGGTTGTAAAATACCCGGTATACTGGTCGGGCAGCAAGCTCTGGGAAGCCTCCCGCGGGTCTATGACCGAAATATCATGCCCTTCCTCCGACAGTTGGCCGGCAAGGGACGCGCCTGCCTTGCTGCATCCGGCAATCAGTATATTCATTTTTGCTCCTCCCTTTCCGCACAACCCGTGTCCGAGTCCCTGTGCAGCTTTTTATAATACCATCCGCCGCCCAAAGCCCCGGCAAACATCACCAGGTATAAAACCGCCGACAGCCCAACCTGCCCATCCAGCAGATTGGAGGACGCAAACGTCGTCAGGAAAATACCGGGGATCCGGGCAACCGTCGAAATCAGGATAAAGCGTCCCCGTTTCATCGGCGTCAGTGGCGCGAAATAGGTCAACAAATCCTTCGGCACGCCGGGGATCAGAAACAAAATCCATGTCAGCGCTTCCGCGCTCTTTTCTTCCCGGAACGCCCGGATTTTTTTCAGCCTGCCCGGCTGTTCGCCGCCGTGAAAGGCCTCGACCGCCGCCTGTCCCAGCCAGCTTACCAGCCACCAGATCACCAGCGACGCCACCGCCGCGCCCCCAAGCAGGATCAGCCCGCCGAGCAGCCCGCCGTAAAGCGCCCCGGCCACCATCTGCATCGGCCCGCCGGGAATAAACGCTAGTAGGATCTGTACGATCTGCACCAGCAGCAAGATCCCCGCCCCCAGCAGCCGGTTGCCGTCCAAAAAACGGTCCATCTCCGCCGCCGGGTCCTCCGCCGTAAAAATCCGGTACAAATCCTGATAATTGTGTACCAGGAAAAGGACGGCCCCGGCCACCAGCAGCATCACGCCGATTGCGGCGGCGATCCGCAGCTTTTTTTTGATCCGGAGCGAACGCCCTGCATCCTCCTTAAGATTCCTCGCCATCCGTTTTCCATCTCTTTCGGGAACCGGCAGCCGCCTTTCCTGCTGCGGGGCGCTGCTTTCCCTTACCAAAATTCTTTCCTTGTTTTCTATTGTAAAGGAATTTGGACAAAATGTCAAGAGCTTTCTAAACATATGTTTTAGAAATATTTGTTTTGTTTTTTGGTCCCCCATTTGTACAAAATGCCTTCTGCCCTAAACCCAGGAGGCTCCCTTCCAGCCATACGAACAAAATCTGCCCTTCGATATCCGAAAATTCGACAAAATCGGAGAAAAAGAGAGAATCTGCCCGTCCCCCTTGACAAGCCTTCCGGCAGCGGCTATAATAAAGACGATAATCACCTTATCAAGAGTGGCGGAGGTACAGGACCTGTGAAACCACGGCAACCACCCTGCGGGGAACGGTGCCATTTCCTACGACGTTTTTACGATCGAAAGATGAGGTATCATGAATCGCATTTCATGAGCGCCTGTCTTCTGAACAGGCGCTCATTTTTTGTGCAGACGCAAGCGAAAATCAAAAGGGAACTTGTACGACGCACCGAGCACATGATACAAAAAAAGGTGCTATCAAGTATGTCGCCGCCGGAGCCGCTGCCGCGCTCCGGAATTCCGGCAGGGAGCGGCAGCATGTTTCGCGTTTATAGGAGGAAGCAAATCATATGGCAAGAACCCTTTTCTCTTCCGAATCGGTAACCGAAGGGCATCCCGACAAAATCTGCGACCAAATCTCCGACGCCGTTTTGGACGCAATCCTTTCCAAGGATCCCGCCGGCCGCGTCGCCTGTGAGACCTGCTGTACGACCGGCCTGGTCATGGTCATGGGCGAAATTTCCACCAGCTGTTATGTCGATATCCCGAAGATCGCCCGCGAGGTGATCCTGGACATCGGCTACGACCGCGCCAAGTACGGCTTTGACGGCCAGACCTGCGCAAT
>CAYWRQ010000203.1:0-3225 GCA_964460915.1 uncultured Oscillospiraceae bacterium | reverse complement strand
AAAAATTTAAAGCTGACGGCGGGAATAGATCTTGACCGACAGGAAAGCGGAAAAACAAAAGATTGCGACTCCCACGGCCAGTACAATCAGGTTTACAAACGAAAGATCACCCGTCCAGGAAAACCCGTCCGCTATGGCTGCTGTTCCTCCGGCGGTACCGCAGATCAGGGCAACCGTCAACAGGCTGATCAGCCTAGCCTTCTCCATGCCGAAACGGAAGGATAGCGGCAGGGCAAAGCCGATCATAAGGAGCGTCGCCGCGACCGTCACCGGTAAAACCGGGGTTAGCCTATGATACGAATCAACCCGTCCAAGTGCCGCCGCCAGATTGTCCGTCAGGAAAGTGATAACGAAGCCCGCCAGTATCCCGGTCAGCGCCATCAGGTATTTTCCGAGGACGTATTCCTTCCTGCTGTAGGCCGTTGTCAAAATAAACCGGTTCCAACCACTTTTTTCATCATACGCAATCGAATTGTAGGAAAACATGCCGCCCAGCACGATGGCCAATACGCTTAAAAAGGCAGCATCATTTCCCGCTGCACAGTAAAGGCCCTCGTATAACAAGATCATGATAAATAATAACTTGTTCGTTTTCCACAGAGAAAAGATATCGCCTTTTGTCAGATTCCAGATTTTTTTCATAAAACATACTCCCCTCAGACAGCGTGCCGCAGCAGATAGACCATAATGTCTTCCAGTGAAACCGGTTCGCCCGCAGCCGCGCATTTTTCCCGGAGGACCAGGGCCTCTTCCACGCTTTCGGTCTTCCGCAGCGCGAGGACCGCTTCTTTGGGCAGGAGGGCGATCTGCTCGCGGGTTCCTTTGACAAGCCCGTAGCGCTCTTTGAGTTCATCCTTCTCCCCGCTGAGCAGCAGCTTCCCTTCATGGATAAACGTGATATAATCACAGATTTTTTCCAGGTCGGTCAGGATATGGGAGGACACCAGGATAGAGTGAGACGGGTCTGACATAAAGCCGTAGAAGATATCCAAAATCTCATCCCGCATAACCGGGTCCAGGCCGCCGCTCGGCTCGTCGAGAATCAGCAGCTGCGGGTGATGGGACATGGCCGCCGCTATGGACAGCTTCATTTTCATGCCCCGCGAATAATCGGAAAAATTCGTCTTTTCCGGCAGGCCGAAATCCCTGCAGTACTTTTCGTACAGCGCCCCATCCCACTCAGGAAAAGCCGGCGCCAGCAGCTTTTCGATCTCTTTCCACCGCATCGCCGCCGGGAAGCCCGGAATATCCAGCACAACGCCGATCTTCTGCCGGAGGTCTGCCGCCTCCCGGTCTTTTTTCGGCGATTCTCCCAAAAGGGTAAAGCTGCCGCCGTCCGGCCGTTTCAGCCCCAAAAGAAGGCTGATCAGCGTCGATTTTCCCGCGCCGTTCTCCCCGATCAGGCCCATGACGCAGCCCTCCGGCAGGGAAAGGCTGATGGAGCCAAGGGTAAAGCTGCCAAGCTTTTTGGTCATCTCGTTTACTTGAATTGCATACGCCATTTTATTTCGTCCTTTCTTTCTGAAAATGGTTGATGCATGGATTTGACAGAAGAAAAGCTGTATCTTACGATCCTCCCAGCAGCCGGATCATTTCGATCAGCTCTTTTTCGCCGAGTCCCACCTCCGCAGCCAGGGAAAGCGCTTCGGTCAAAAGGCCCTCGATCCTGCGCAGGTTCTCCTCCCGCACCAGCTCCGCCGAGCGTTGGCCGACAAAGCTGCCTTTGCCCGCAACGGTCTGGATAAACCCTTCCCGCTCCAGCTCGTCATATGCCCTGCGGGTCGTAATGACGCTGATCCGCAGGTCTTTGGCCAGCGCCCGGATCGAAGGGAGCATCTCCCCTTCTTTCAGTGCCCCGGAGAGGATTTGCTGCTGGATCTGCTGGCAGATTTGATCGTATATCGGCTGTGGAGAAGCGTTTTGGATGATGATGGTCACTCGCTCACCTCCCGTAATTAGTTGTGAATTACCGTGTATATTCAGTATATACAGTTATGTACGGTTTGTCAAGGGGTTTGACAAAAAAAGATAAAGAAAAAGGATACAGGATTTTTCCCGTATCCTCTTCTCCTTATCGCTCGCGTCCCAATGCGTATTTCCAAATTGCTTTGGTGACGCCGTCGTTTTCATTTGTATCGGTGACATAATGGGCGTACGCCTTGATCGGATCGGGCGCATTTCCCATCGCAAAGCTCCATTCGCTCTCGTCAAACTGTTCGAGATCGTTGTATTCATCCCCGAAGGACATACACTCCTCCCGTGTAATGCCCCACAGGCTCCGGAAAAAGCGGATCCCGCTGCCCTTATTGACCCCTTTTTTCATGATGTCGATAAAATTCCGGCCGGATTTGAGGAAGGTCAGTTCTTCCCCCAATACTGCCTCCAGCTTTGGGGTCAGCACAAACGAATCAAACGCCCCGGCCATGCTCAATTTGGTCAGCGGTTCGGTAACCTCCCGCAGATCGGGTACGATGAACGTAAAGGGCCGTTCTTTTTCCGCCCCCGGCCATTTCTCGTCAAAACTCTGGAAGGTCCCCCTTTCCGAACAAAGGTTGACGCGGCAGTTCGGAATCGCGGCGGCGACCTCCAGTACCTTCAGCATCGTTTCATGCGGGATGATTTCTTTCTGTACCACCTCGCCCCGATGCACCAGGCAGCCACCGTTATCGCAGATATAATCGATCCGGTCGGCAAATTCGCCGAAATTACTGCGCACAGACGGATAGGTACGGCCGCTGGCCGCCAGGAAATGGATCCCGCGCCTGTCCAGTTCATCCAGCGCCTCGCCGAAATCATGGGGCAGGTGTCTTGTCGCCCACTCTTTTCCCGCCAACAGCGTCCCATCCATATCGGACGTGATCATTTTTATCATGCAGCTTCGCTCCTTCCCTTTTCCCTATTGTACTATTTTGGTAGGGAAAAGACAAGGCGGCATCTTTACAGAAATTGAAAAATACGCCGGTTACCTGAGAAAGCCCAGATCCTCCAGCCACTCGGCCGCCAGCTCTGCCCAGCGGGCCGTATGCGGGACATTCTGCGTCTCATATGCGCCGTCGTAGAGGCCCTGTCCATGCTCTCCGCCCTGGAAAATATGGACGGCAAACGGGACGCCGTAGTTGGCAAGGACTCTCCCCATCTGCAAAACCGAGCGCGGGTCATCCGCCAGCGTCTCCATCAGGAAAAACGGCGGGCAATCGGAGCGGATGTTCAGCATAATCGACCGGG
>CAYWRQ010000202.1:0-3233 GCA_964460915.1 uncultured Oscillospiraceae bacterium | reverse complement strand
AGCAGGGGACTGAAAATCCCCGTGTCGTTGGTTCGATTCCGACCGGAGGCACCACCTGCGGATTTAGCTCATCTGGTAGAGCGCCACCTTGCCAAGGTGGAGGTAGCGAGTTCGAGCCTCGTAATCCGCTCCATTTTTGTGGCGTCATAGCCAAGCGGTAAGGCAAGGGACTGCAACTCCCTGACTCCCCAGTTCAAATCTGGGTGACGCCTCCAGGAATGACTCGCATAGGATTGCGGGTCATTTTCTTTTGTAAACAGATAAGCGCGGAAGATTTTTCGTATTCGATGTAAACGAAAGATTTTTCCGCGCTTTTTTGTTTGTCCCCGACGCGCTTTTGTCGCGGGGGATATCATCTATTCTATTTTATTGGTCCATCTGGGAAACGGACGGCAGAGAGCCGCTTCGTCCCGGAGGAAAAGAAAGGAGTCTAAAATGATCCAAGTGCAAAACCTCAGCAAAACCTTTTATGTAGCCCGGCGGGAAGCCGGGCTGAAGCAGGCAGTCGGCGCCTTTTTCCATCGAGAAAAGGAGCCGGTACGTGCCCTTCAGGACATCAGCTTTACCATCGAAGAGGGCGAAATGGTCGGATACATCGGGCCGAATGGGGCCGGGAAAAGCTCAACGATTAAGGTCATGTCCGGTATCCTGACCCCAGACAGCGGAAGCTGCATCATCAACGGCCTGACCCCATGGAAAAACCGCAAAGCCCATGTACGGCAGATCGGCGTCGTTTTTGGCCAGCGCAGCCAGCTTTGGTGGGATGTGCCGGTCATCGACTCCTTTGAGCTGCTGCGGGATGTCTATCAGGTCCCGGAGGAGGTGTATCGGAAAAATCTTACACAGCTGACCGATATGCTCAATCTGCAGCAAATCCTCCGGACGCCCACCCGGCAGCTTTCGCTGGGACAGCGGATGCGCTGTGAGATCGCCGCATCCCTTCTTCATCAGCCGAAGGTGCTCTTTTTGGATGAACCGACCATCGGCCTGGACGCGGCCTCCAAGCTGGCTGTGCGGGACTTTGTCCGGCAGCTGAACCGCGAACAGGGGACGACCGTTATCCTCACCACCCACGATATGCAGGATATTGAGGCCCTGACCCACCGGATTATCCTGATCGGCAAAGGGCAGATCCTGCTGGACGGCAGCATGGATACCCTCAAGCAGGAGCTTTCCCCGATCCGCACCGTAACGGCGGTCTGTCAGGGCGATCTTGCGTCCCTGCAGCTGCCGGAAGGCGTACTGCTGCATAACGCGGGCACGGCCGGACAATCCGAGGGGCTGCGGCATCTCTCCCTCTCGGTCGATACCGTCCAAACACCGGTTCCGGTGCTCATTGGAAAGCTGTCGGAACAGGTAAACCTCTATGATTTATCGGTTGAAAGCGTGTCGATGGACGAGCTGGTACTCTCCCTTTACCGCAAATACCGGATTTAAGGGAGGAATACAAGATGACAAATACGGCTTTTCATAGGCGGAAACTGCCCTTTGCCCGGTATTTGACCCTGTTCCGTATCCGCTTTATCGGCGGTTTACAGTACCGTGCAGCGGCGCTGGCGGGGTTATCCACCCAGTTTGTCTGGGGAGGCATGACCATCCTTCTGTACCGCGCCTTTTACCGCAGCGATCCTTCCTCCTTCCCGATGTCTTTTCAGGGCCTGTCCAGCTATATCTGGATGCAGCAGGCGTTTTTAGCCCTGTTCATGGTCTGGTCGATGGAAAACGAGCCATTTGAGCTGATCCGCAGCGGGAATGTGGCCTATGAACTGTGCAGGCCGGCCGATGTGTATGGGATGTGGTTGACCCGCTGTATCGCAACGCGGGTTTCGAGGGCGGTGCTGCGCTGCTTCCCGATCCTGATTTTTGCCGCGTTTTTACCGGAGCCTTATGGGGTGCGGCTGCCGGATATCGGGACCTTTTGCGTGTTTTTGCTGTCGATGGCATTGGCGCTTTTCAGCGTCTCGGCATTTAGTATGCTCGTGTACATTTCGGCCTTTTATACCCTTGATCCCTCCGGTATCCGGATGCTGGCAGGCTCCCTGACCGAGTTCCTTTGCGGCGCGGTTATACCGCTCCCCTTTTTTCCGGAGCCGGTAGAGCTTGTGCTGAAGCTGCTGCCGTTTGCCGGGATGGAGAGCACGCCGCTGCAGATCTTCGCGGGGACGCTCACCGGATGGGAGATGGCAGGGGCGCTGCTGCTGCAGCTGTTCTGGACCATCGTGATGATCCTTGCCGGAAGAGTATGGATGCACAGGGCGCTTGCCCGGGTGGTCGCGCAGGGCGGCTGATACACATTTTATCGAAAGGGGTATCTATATGAAACTATATTTTCATTTCCTCAGCCTCCATCTCCGCAGCGCGATGGAATATAAAAAATCCTTCATCATGGGGATGATCGGGGCTTTCCTCGTCAGTTTTTCCGCTTTCCTCAGCGTCTATTTTCTGTTTCAGCGGTTCCACTCGATCGAAGGCTTCAGCTATTCCCAGGTTTTGTTGTCGTTCAGCGTGGTACTGATGGCATTTTCCCTGGCGGAATGTTTTTTCCGGGGATTCGACCGGTTTGATACGATGATTGGCAACGGGGAGTTTGACCGGATATTGGTGCGGCCGTGCAGCACAACCTACCTGGTCGTCTGCTCCAAGCTCCGTATCGACCGGCTGTCAAGGGTCGCACAGGGGGTGATCATGCTGGCCTATGCGCTTCCCCGCTGCGGCGTGCAGTGGAACGCGGCGAGAGCCGGTGTGCTGGTGCTGATGATCCTGTGCGGCACGGTTTTATTCGGCTGCCTGTTCGTCTGCCGGGCGGCGCTGGCGTTTTTCACACTGGAAGGACTGGAGTTCATGAACATTTTCACCGACGGGGCGCGGGAGTTCGGCGCCTATCCCTTCGCAATCTACGGCAAAGGGGTTCTGCGGTTTTTAACCTTCGTAATCCCGCTGGCCTGTTTTCAGTACTGGCCGATGCTCTGGCTGATGGGGCAGTCGGATAGGGCGCTCTATGCGGTTTGTCCGCTGTTCTCGCTTTTGTTCATACTGCCAACCTATGGGCTGTGGCGGCTCGGCGTACGGAAGTATCAATCGACCGGGTCGTAAATCCCGATAAACGCGACAAAAATCCCCTCCCAGTCTCCCGGGAGGGGATTTTTTAGCTATTCAGAGATAACCTTGCGATTATTTCTCAATTACAGCATAGCGCCGTCAGCGCCGACTTTGTAGCCATCGGGGGTCGTGGT
>CAYWRQ010000201.1:0-3274 GCA_964460915.1 uncultured Oscillospiraceae bacterium | reverse complement strand
CCCCTCCACTGCCTCGGCGGCACTTTCCGGCAGGTCATAAAAGCAGACCGAAACCATTTCGTCGGACTTGTAGGTACCGTCCTCGTTTTCGACCGGCTCCTGGTCCTCCTTACTCAAGTACCACTCACACCCGCTGTCTGCCCACAGATATCCGCCATACCGGTCAGAGTGGAGGGAAGTGCTGAAAACGGTAAAGCCCTCCTCTTCAAAATAGGCGGTAATATCTTCAGCCTGTACAGCCGGTTCCAGCTTCTCATTCGGCCACGCAAGCACAAGCCCCGCAACCGCCACAAAGGCAATGATCACTGCGATGCCGATCACAAAGACGCGCGGCGGCACCTTGCGGCCAGCCCACGGATCCATCGGGTCAACGGAAAATAACGGTGTCCTCATATCTGCATCCTTCTTTCTGATTAGTCCCGCCGATTATCCGGTTCATCTTTTCGTGTCTTCCGCCGCAGAATCCCCGCCGGGTCGGCGATCACCAGGATCAGCAGAACGACTGCGATTCCCCCGCTCACCGCCGCCAACACCGGCCGCCCATAGGACAATGACAGCACAATTCCCAAGATGCCCAGGACGATCACCGCCGCCGCCAGGCCCTGCCGCAGATTGACCTTACCGATTACCCGTTCGTCGTTATTGGCCTTCCGCATGAAAAAATCCGTGTTGAAATACATAATTATTCCCCTTTCGTTTATTCCAGCCGGTTATCCGGCTCATCCTCCCGTGTCCTCCGCCGCAAAATCCCCGTCGGGTCGATCACGATCACCGCCAGCAGCAATACGGCGGCCAATCCGCAGAGCACGCCCGCCAGCCGACGGCCATAGGAGAGAAACAAAACCACCGCAATCAATCCGGCCGCCAGCGTAAGCGCCGCAAGCCCGAGACGCAGGTTGATCTTGCCGACCACCCGCTCATCCGTCGTCGACAAAACCTGCTTCAAATTATCCCCCTTGAAGTACATCACGGTTCCCCCCTTTTTATTTCCTTCAGGTGTCCTACATCTTATAGTATCATTATATCAATGCCCTGATATTTGTGCAATACACTGTGCAAAATCTAAGGGAAAAACGACAAAATCTAAGATCCGGGATAGAAAAAGCGGGCCGGAGCCAACCCGCTCACAGCCCGCTCACATTTACTTCCCGTTTATTTTCGCGAAATAACGTTTTAAAATCGGCGCCTCCCACTTCCGCTTGACATACAAAAAGCCGTGCGTCTCCATCTCCCAGGGCTTTACAAGGATCGAGGTGACCCCGGGCTTTATATTCCCGCCCAGGATATCGGTAAAGAGCTGATCGCCGATCAGGCAGGTTTCCTTCGGGGAAAAGCCGTATTTTTTGCAGGCGCGGGACAGCCCAAAGGTCAGCGGCTTCATTGCGTTCGCGACAAAGGACAGCCCCGTTTTTTCCGCGAAGGGCCGCACCCGGGCGGGGGTATTGTTGGATAAAATCGCGAGGGTCAGACCTTCATCCTTCCGGGCGTCAATCCACTGCTGAACGCCGGGGAACGGCTCCGGATTGTTGTGGCTGGTCAGGGTATTGTCCACGTCGAGAATTACCAGCTTCAGCCCCCGCTGTGCAAAGAAGGAGCCGGGGATATCGGTGATATGGGGGAAAAAGATGTTCGGGGTAAGGTACGGCATAAACATTCCTTTCTCGGTAAAACGAAAAGCGAGCCGAAACCGGCTCGCCTTAGGGCTTTTTATACAGCGCAAACCTTATTTGTATTTACGCTTTCTTGCAGCTTCCGATTTCTTTTTACGCTTTACGGAAGGCTTCTCGTAATGCTCTCTTTTGCGAACTTCAGCGAGCACACCAGATTTTGCGCAAGATCTCTTGAATCTCTTCAGTGCGTTCTCGAGAGATTCGTTATCTTTTACTCTGATTTCTGACATTCTTGATTCCCTCCCTTTGCCGAGCGGCAGAGGTCTAAAGGCGGTAAACGCCGCCATCCGCCAAAGCCAACCTCTTTTCCGCGTCCAAAAGGCTGCGGAGACTCCGGGTTTAGGCATAATGGCACCTACCACATTTGTATTATCTATTATACAACAGATCTGTTCGCTGTGTCAAGGGATTTTTGATTATTTTTCTGCGAAATAGTCAAATCCGTTTCCTTAACCCTTCCGGATCAAATAATCCGTCCGCGCGGGCTCGTCTACCGAGGTCCAAATAAACTGAACTCCGCCCCAATCCCCCTGCCTGTATCCATTGTACCATCCCACCTGCCGCCACACAAGGGGATATGCAAAATCTAAGGGAATTTCGGCAAAATCTAAGGTTTCCATGCAAAAACCTGCCCATGGAAAACCACAGGCAGGTGTTCATCATTAGCAGCCGGAAATATGCGGAGCCAAATTGTCCCGCTTACCGCGCGACAATATTGACCAGCTTACCCTTTACGTAAAGCTCCTTGACAATCTTCTTGCCGCTGATCTCAGAAGCGATCTTCTCGTTGGCCTTTGCCAAAGCAATCGCGTCCTCCGCCGAAATATCGACCGGGACATTCAGCTTTGCCCGCACCTTGCCGCAGACCTGGACGGCGATCTCGATCGTGGACTCGACGCACTTATCGGGGTCATAGGTCACCCAGCTCTGGGATGTGATCGGCGAGCCGAAGCCCATGATCTCGAACAGTTCCTCGGTGATATGGGGAGCGAAGGGGTTGAGCATGATCAGCAGGTCGCGGTACTCCTTCCGGTTGATGCTGCCGATCGATTCGATCTTGTTGAGCATCCCCATCATCGCCGCGATGGCGGTGTTGTATTTGAGCGTTTCGATATCCTCGGAAACTTTCTTGATCGTCTGGTTAAAGAGGACTTCCAGCTCGGGGCGGTAGGCGTCGCCCGCGATCACCTTGTCCTGCAGCTTCCAGATACGGTCGAGGAACCGCTTGCAGCCGGCGATCGACGAGGTGTTCCAGGGAGCGGACTGCTCAAAATCGCCCATGAACATCTCGTAGGTGCGCATCGTATCGGCGCCGTAATCCCGGACGATATCGTCGGGGTTGATGACGTTGCCCAGCGACTTGGACATCTTGACGACCGGATGGTCGGCCATCTCGCCGTATTTTTCGACCAGGGCTTTCTTCGCTTCCTTTTCGGAGCCGTACTCCTCGACCAGCTTTTTCTGCTGATCGGCCGGGAGGTTCTGGAAGCTGTGGGGGTTCAGGCCGAGGATCATACCGTGGCTGGTGCGCTTTTTATAAGGCTCGGAATAGGGGACAACGCCGATATCGTAGAGGAAGTTGTGCCAGAAGCGGGAGTAGAGCA
>CAYWRQ010000200.1:1824-3294 GCA_964460915.1 uncultured Oscillospiraceae bacterium | reverse complement strand
ATATAAATTATAAAATGTACCCGGCGCGCTCGATAACTTCTAAAATTTAGCGAACGACGGAGTGGCGGAGCCCGGAGGACCGCCGCGAACCGAAAGTTTTCGCCCAGCCTTTTTCAAAAGGCTGGAACCAGCTTTTTTCCAAAAAGCTGGATGGAGTTCTTTTTTGGAGGTTTATGCTCATGTCTTATTTGGAACCGTTGGCCGCATTTTGCCGGGAACACGAAATATCCTGCCGGCGGGATACGCCGATGTGGGAATATACGACCTTCCGGGTCGGCGGGAAGGCACAGTTTTCGGCCTTGCCGTCGTCTGTTGAGGAGCTGCAGGCCCTTTTGCGGTACCTGCGTGCGCATAAGCCTGCTCCGGTCTGGTTTGTCGGCCGGGGCTCCAACCTGTTGGTGTCCGACGCGGGACTGGATGGGATCGTCGTGTTTACCTGGGGGCTGTCGGAGGTGACGGTTCAGGACCATACGGTGATTGCCGATGCGGGGGTCGGAATGAATTCCCTTTGCAGGGCGGCCGAAGCCCACGGCCTGACCGGCCTGGAATTTGCCTATGGGATTCCCGGAACGGTCGGCGGAGGCGTTTATATGAACGCGGGCGCGTACGGCGGGGAGCTGCGGGACGTACTGCTCTGGGCGGAGTACCTGGACAGGGAGGGGGATCTGCACCGGCTGACGCGGGATGAACTGGCAATGTCCTACCGGCGCAGCATCTTTTCTTCCCATCCCGACTGGTGCATTGTCCGCGCCGCCTTTGGCCTAAAGGAAGGCGACCCGGAGACAATCGGAAAGCGGATGGCGGAGCTGATCGGCAAACGGAGGGGAAAGCAGCCCCTGGAATACCCCAGCGCCGGTTCTACCTTTAAACGGCCGGAGGGCGCCTTTGCGGGGGCGCTGATTGAACAGTGCGGCCTGAAGGGCAAACGGGTCGGGGACGCCTGCGTCAGCGAAAAGCACGCCGGATTTGTCGTGAACCTCGGGAAGGCGACCTGCCGGGATATCGAGACGCTGATTGCACAGGTCCAGGAGACGGTCAAACGGGAAACCGGCTATCTGCTGGAGCCGGAGGTCAAAAAGATCGGTTTATAAATACTGCGGGCGTTCCTGCGCGGGAGGGAGACAGATGGATTTCTTAATTGTAACCGGAATGTCCGGGGCGGGAAAATCCCGCGCAATCGACGCGCTGGAGGATATCGGATATTACTGCGTAGACAATATGCCGCCCCAGCTGATCGGCCGGATCGCCGACATTTCCGTAGCGGCGGGCGGCGCGCTGAACCGGATCGCCGTTGTGACCGATATGCGGGGCGGCGAGATGTTTTATGGCCTGTTCCGCGAGATGGACGCGATGAAGGGGGAGGGGCTTTGCTGCAAGCTCCTATTTTTGGACGCGTCCAATGCCGAACTGATCCGCCGGTATAAGGAAACGCGCCGCCGCCATCCTCTGGCGGAAACGGTTTCGGGCGGC
>CAYWRQ010000200.1:0-1814 GCA_964460915.1 uncultured Oscillospiraceae bacterium | reverse complement strand
CAAGGACCGGGCGGATTATGTGATCGACACAAGCTGTATGTCGGCATCCGAACTGCGCAACTGCCTGGACGCGATCTTTGCCGCCGGTATCGGCAGCACGATGCTGGTCAGCGTCATGTCCTTCGGGTTTAAGCACGGCCTGCCGGTCGAGGCGGACCTCGTCTTTGACGTGCGGTGCCTGCCGAACCCGTTTTATGTCCCGTCCTTAAAGGAACACACCGGCCTGGAGCAGCCGGTGCGGGATTATGTCATGAGCGCGCCGGAATCGGTCGAGCTGCTGAAAAAGCTCAAGGATTTAGTGGCGTTTTTGGTGCCGCTCTACCAAAAAGAGGGGAAGACCCAGCTGATGATCGCCGTTGGCTGTACCGGTGGCCACCATCGCAGCGTCACCTTTGCGGAATACCTCTACGAGGATCTGGCATCGAAGGGCCTGAATGTCCATATCAGCCACCGCGATATCGAGAAATGAGGGAGGATCTGTGTCTTTTTGCCAGGATGTCAAGCTGGAAATCATGAAAAACGGGCCGCGGGAGTTTCATTGCCGGAATGCCCTGGTTTACGCTGTCCTGAAGCTGAGCAAGTCCTTCCCGCAGGAACCGACGATTTTCACAACGGAAAATAAGAGCCTTGCTGAGGAGGTTGCGGCCATGCTGGCCGAGCTGGGCGCGATTGTCGATATCCGGCGGGATCTGCACCGTCTGAAGGGGGACACGGAGGTATACACCGTCTGCATCGAGCATGAAAAGACCCGGGAACTGCTGCGGGATTATTACCGCCTGGGGAACTCCCCGCTGAACCCCGATTTTTTGGAACGGGACTGCTGCAGGGCGGCGTTTTTACGGGGGCTATTTCTGGCCTACGGGTCGATGACAAACCCGGAAAAGGAGTACCACCTGGAGATAAACGCCCTGAGCCCGCTGTTTGCGGAGGAGATTTATGCCCTTGCAGCCCGGTGCGGGATCCGGTTTAAAATGACCCGGCGCAAGGGGTGCGAAATCCTGTATATCAAGGAAAGTGAGCAGATTGAGGACTTTTTGACGATGGTCGGCGCCCCGGTTTCCAGCATGAAGCTGATGGAAATCAAGGTCATGAAAACAGTGCGCAACCACGTCAACCGCGCGACCAACTGCGAAACGGCCAATCTCGGCAAGACCATTTCCGCTGCGTCCGCCCAGGTGCAGGACATCCGGTTTATCGAGCGGACGGTCGGGCTTTCCTATCTGGACGAGGATTTAAGGGAGCTGGCGCAGCTGCGGCTGGAAAACGAATCGTTGTCCCTGCGGGAGCTGGCATCTATGCTTTCCGTGCCGATCTCCCGGAGCGGGGTTAACCACCGGTTCAAGCGGATCGGCGAGACGGCTCGGCGGCTGCGGGAACAGGGCGCACACCCGCCAGACGTTTAATTTTATTGCGTACACCGGTTCGAAAAGGCGGCCTTCCTCGGCACGTCATGACTTCAATACATTGTTTATATTTCAAAAAGCCCGTTCTGGCAATCAAGCGAGAACGGGCTTTTTTATGGGATGATTTTGCCTGTCGGATGCGGGGGAGGCTGATTATTTGTCAAATAAAAAGTTTCAAAAAGTACACCTTATGAAAGAATATGAACTTGGTCATAGTGTAACACATATTTGTTCATAATGCAAGCACTTTTCTATGAAAATATAAAAATTTTTTTCAAAATACCGATTTCGTTTTACTGAATTTACCTTTTCATAAGGTGTACTTATTGAAAGTTTGAGCCTTAAACCGCGACATATTGTACGCGTAGGCATGTTCTATGTACGAGGCAGGAGGTAAAGAGTGAAATGAAC
>CAYWRQ010000199.1:0-3345 GCA_964460915.1 uncultured Oscillospiraceae bacterium | reverse complement strand
CGAAGACTGTACGCTGGAAATCCTGACCTTCGATTCGGACGAGGGGAAGAAAGCGTTCTGGCACACCGCTTCCCATGTCATGGCGCAGGCGGTGAAGCGCCTGTATCCGGATGTGAAGCTGGCCATCGGCCCGGCGATCGACGCCGGCTTTTACTACGATTTTGACGCGCCGGAGACCTTCTCCATGGAGGATCTCGGCAAAATCGAGGCCGAGATGAAGAAGATTGCGAAGGAAGCTCTTCCGCTCGAACGATTCACCCTCTCCCGGGATGAGGCGCTCGAAAAAATGCAGGACGAGCCGTATAAGGTGGAACTGATCAACGACCTGCCGGAGGACGCGGAGCTTTCCTTCTACAGGCAGGGGGATTTCACCGACCTGTGCGCCGGCCCCCATCTGCCCGATACCGGCCGGATCAAGGCGGTGAAGCTGCTCAGCGTGACCGGCGCGTACTGGCGCGGAGACTCCAAGAAGAAGATGCTTCAGCGGATTTACGGCGTGGCCTTCCCGAAAGCATCCGAGCTGGAGGCGCATCTCGAAAAGCTGGAAGAGGCCAAAAAGCGGGATCACAACAAGCTCGGCCGGGAGCTGGAGCTGTTCACCACGGTGGACGTGATCGGGCAGGGCCTGCCGATCATGCTGCCAAAGGGCGCGCGGATCATCCAGCTTCTCCAGCGGTTTGTGGAGGACGAGGAGCAGAGGCGCGGCTACCTGCTGACCAAAACCCCGCTGATGGCCAAGAGCGACCTGTACAAGATTTCCGGTCACTGGGATCATTATAAGGAAGGCATGTTCGTTCTGGGGGACGAGGAGAAGGACAAAGAGGTCTTCGCCCTGCGGCCGATGACCTGCCCGTTCCAGTATCAGGTGTTCCTGAACCGGATGCGCTCCTACCGCGACCTGCCGATGCGGCTGGGCGAGACCTCTACCCTGTTCCGCAACGAGGACAGCGGCGAGATGCACGGCCTGATCCGGGTGCGGCAGTTTACGATTTCGGAGGGCCACCTCATCCTCCGTCCCGAGCAGCTGGAAGAGGAGTTTAAGGGTTGCCTGGAACTGGCCGCCTTTATGCTGAAAACCCTCGGCCTGTACGAGGATGTCAGCTTCCGCTTCTCCCAGTGGGATCCGAACAACAAGGAAAAGTATATCGGCACTCCCGAGCAGTGGGATGAAGCGCAGGGGGCGATGAAAAAGATTCTCGATCACTTGAACGTCCCCTATACCATCGGGATTGACGAGGCCGCATTCTATGGCCCGAAGCTGGATATCCAGATTCGCAACGTCCACGGCAAGGAGGACACGCTCATTACCATCCAGATCGACCAGCTGCTGGCCGAGCAGTTCGGGATGGAGTATGTGGACGAGGACGGCAGCAAGCGCCGCCCGTATATTATCCACCGTACCTCGCTGGGCTGCTACGAGCGCACGCTGGCCCTGCTGATCGAAAAATATGCCGGCGCGTTCCCGCTCTGGCTTGCGCCGGAGCAGGTGCGGGTACTGCCGATCTCCGAGCGGCAGGCCGAGACGGTGAAGGCGGTGGCCGAGCGGCTGAAGGCGGCCGGACTCCGCGCGGAGGTGGACCTGCGCAGCGAGAAGATCGGGTATAAAATCCGGGAGGCGCAGGTGCAGAAGGTGCCGTATATGCTGGTGATCGGCGACAAGGAAGCCGAAAGCGGCACGGTGTCGGTCCGTTCCCGGAAGGAGGGGGACATCGGCGTGCAGTCGGTGGACGATTTCCTCGCCCGCGCCCTGCGCGAGGTGGCGGAGAAGGTCATCTGGTAAAATGTTCTGTGGAAAAAGGGAGACGACGCTTCTGCGTTGTCTCCCTTTGTCTTGTTTTGCCGCTGTTATCTGCTTATATTCCTGTTGCGAACCCGTTAATTAACCAGGCGTTCTCCGCCGTTTTCTTTAATAGAACAAAAAAAGAGGTTTTCGTTTCGCCATATAGAGCGGAGCTCCTTGCCGTTACCATTTCAACGCTCACAAATACGGCGCATTCCCTCTCATTCAAACTTTTCGGTTCTTCTCCGATGTTGGTTAATTTGGCCGTTATCATCCCGAAAACGTCGCCCTTGTGAAAATAGGTGTCCGCGCATTCTTCCGTGCAGTAAGCTTTCATGTTTTTATAATCAGGCTCGCTAAAATAATCGAAGAAAGCTTCCACAGCGTCCTTTGGTACCGAAATAGCGGCTCTCGAAACCGTTTTGCTTTTATTGTCGCAGGCAGTCAGGCTCAGAAGAATGCAGAGAACATATAGAAAAGCTAACCGCCGTTTCATTTTTGTTTTCTCCTTATTATTCTGTAAATTTTCACAATAAATTTAACTATATACCCAATTATATACCCGATACCCACGATTAGCAAGTGATTTATCAAAATCATAGATAGTACAAGAAAGATTGATTGACAGGAATCCCCTTTAAGCATCCCTGTCAGCCCGGATGCTTGCTGCATTTTCGTGAAAATAAGGGGTTGATTTTTCCCCTTTGTTATGGTATCATGCTAATGCTGTCGGCGGAAGGTTTCCTTCTGGACAGTGGAACAGAATAGGCAGGCGTAGTTTAGTGGTAAAACATCAGCTTCCCAAGCTGAGGTTGTGGGTTCGATTCCCATCGCCTGCTCCATTATCAAAATAAGTCGATTGCCGTACAGGCGATCGACTTATTTTGCGCTTTTCGGTTTCCTTCAATTCGTCGGCGTCCTTTGTGAAATTATTTTCTTACTGTTCAATTAGGATACGAGGATTCTCAAAATATAGCACAAATCCGAACCCTTAGACTATCGGGATGATAGTTTAAAGGCTCGGATTATGTGCCATGTCAAGGCACTGCAAAAAAGATATTTTGAACATTTTGGATGGTGGAGTTGAACCTTCGCGATAAAGGTTAAAATTATTTTTTGTAATAATCTGATTTTGATATTGAGTAAATAACAGAATCAAATATTTCACCGTCACATCTTTTATAACCGTTTTTAATTGTTCCTTCATATATGAATTTGCTTTTCTCAAGAACTGATTTTGAACCTATATTTTGGGGTGTTGTAAAAGCAGATAATAAATCAATGTTTAAATCTTCAAATGCATATCGCACGATACATTTAACAGCTTCCGTCATATATCCGTTATTCCAATAGTTTTCGTTCAGAAGATAATTTATCATCTTTGCATAATATTTGCCTCTGTTATTATCTGGGTATATTTTGATAAAGCCGATAGCTTTCCCGCTTTCTTTCAAAAAAATGGCGAATATACCGTCAGTTTCAACATATAATTTTAGAATATCTAATGAGTCTTCTCTGCATGTCGACGGTTTCCAACCGCCGGCAATACAGGAGGGACTGTGCAT
>CAYWRQ010000198.1:0-3357 GCA_964460915.1 uncultured Oscillospiraceae bacterium | reverse complement strand
CTCGACTGGGAGGCCCAGTTCTCCCTCGCCCTCGACCCAAAGAAGGCAAGAGAGTACTACAACTCTGTCCCGCCCGCCGACAAGCATTCCTGCTCGATGTGCGGGAAAATGTGCGCCGTGCGGACGGTCAACAAGATCATGAACGGCGAGTCGGTCGAGTTCTGCGCCGATTTCCAGCCGGTGGAAAAGTGATGGAGGCGTCTATGAACAGCGCTTTTGCGCAGGCGCTGCGGCTGGTCAAAAAAGAAATCCCGCTGGTGCACTGCATCACCAACGGGGTCGCTTTAAACGACTGCGCGAACATCCTCCTCGCCCTCGGCGCCCGGCCGGTCATGGCTGAGTCGCCGGAGGAATCGGCGGAAATTACCGGAAGGGCCGGTGCCCTTTCGGTCAGTCTTGGGATGCTGACTCGGGATAAGCGGGAGGCGATTCTCCGCTCGCTCCGGGCGGCGAAGGAAAAGGACATCCCGGTGCTGCTCGACCCGGTGGGGATCGGCGGCAGCCGCTTTCGTCAGGATGCCTTTGCGCAGATGATGGAAACCGGGGCCGTTACCGTCCTCAAAGGGAACTGCGCGGAATTAGGGTTCCTGACCGGGGAGACGGATCCAAAAAAGGCGGCTGACCGGGCAGCGGAGCGGTTTCACTGCAACGCTGCCGTCACCGGGGAGACCGACTATGTCTCGAATGGGGAGGATCATGTCCGGATTACCGGCGGGACGCCGCTCCTGTCCAGGATTACGGCGACCGGATGCATGACCTCGGTCCTCTGCGCCGCGTTTTTGGCGGTGATGCCGGAGGACCCGGCGCTGGCCGCCGCCTACGGGATGACGGCGATGAAAAGCGCCGGGGAGGTTGCCCAAGCGATGATACGGGAGTGCAGCCCTATATGGAAAACGGCGGACGCGCTTGGGCGGGGCCTGCCGGGGAGCTTTCATGCGCATTTGTTCGACGCGGTGTCGATGCTGGATGCGCTCATAGAGAAGGAGGAGAAAGAGCGATGAAACGGGATTTTGATTTGACTCTTTACCTGGTGACCGATTCGGAGCTGAACACCGCGCGCAGCCTGCCGGACGCGGTGGAGCAGGCGATTATAGGCGGCGTCACCCTTGTGCAGCTGCGGGAAAAGACGGCAAGCTCCCGCGATTTCTATGAGCAGGCGAGAGAGGTCAAGGCCGTGACCGACCGGTACGGAATCCCGCTGATCATCAACGACCGGGTGGATATCGCCTTGGCGGTCGACGCGGCGGGCGTCCACCTGGGGCAGGAGGATATCCCGGCCTCAGCTGCCCGGAAAATCCTCGGCCCGGAGAAGATCATCGGTGTGACGGCCAAGACGCTGCCGCAGGCGCTTTCCGCCGAAAAGGACGGGGCCGATTACCTCGGCTGCGGGGCGATGTACGTCTCGAGCACAAAGCCGGGCGCGCTGCCGATGAGTCGGGAGACGCTCCGGGAGATCCTCGCCGCTGTCCATATCCCGGTGGTGGCCATCGGGGGGATAAACGAGCGGAACGTGCAGGAGATTATCCCGCTGGGCGTCAACGGTGCCGCCGTCGTTTCGGCGATTATCGGGCAGAAGGATATCGCCGCCGCAGCAGCGGAGCTGAGACGCATGATTTCGCAAAGCGATATTTCGGGGTAAGCCTTGCGGGAGCGGGAAATACCGCACAATAGCGGGGAAGGGCAGCGGAGATTGTCGCCCTTCTCTTTTTTTATGCTTTTGCGGGCGGAGTTTTCCGTCCTCCATTTTCACATCATAAACGCCCCCGGCATACTCTATCCCAGAAAGGATGTGAGATGCCTTGATGCAGGCAATAGTATGGGCGGCCGGAGGGACCGGCTTCACCTTTTTGATGACGGCGCTGGGAGCGGCGACCGTGCTGCTTTTTAAGCAGGATATGGGACTCGGCGTCCAGCGGGTTTTCCTCGGCTTTGCGGCCGGGGTCATGATGGCAGCGTCGGTCTGGAGTCTGCTCCTGCCCGCAATCGAACGGGCGGAGGGCGGGCGCGTCCCCGGGTTTATCGTGGCAGGCGGCGGGCTGGTGCTGGGGATCCTTTTCCTGATGGGGCTGGACCGGCTGATCCCGCATCTGCACCCGGATACCGGCGCGCCGGAGGGACTGAGCGCCGATTGGAAGCGAACAACGCTTCTCTTCCTCGCGGTCACGCTGCACAATATTCCCGAAGGGATGGCGGTCGGGCTTTCCTTTGCCCTGGCGGCGCAGGGTGCGGCAAACGGGACAGGCGACTTTTCCGCCGCCATCGCCCTGGCGATCGGGATTGGGATCCAGAACTTCCCGGAGGGTGCCGCCGTTTCGCTGCCGATGCGGCATGAAGGGATGAGCCGGTGGAGCTCTTTTGGCAAGGGCGTGATTTCCGGGGTTGTGGAACCGATTTTCGGCATTTTGGTGGTGCTGGCGTCGGGGATTATCCAGCCGCTGATGCCGTGGCTCTTAGCCTTTGCGGCCGGGGCGATGCTGTACGTAGTGGTCGAGGAGCTGATCCCGCAGGCCCACCTCGATGTCCACGCCGATATCGGGACGCTGGCGGTCATGGGCGGATTTTTGATTATGATGGTGCTGGACGTGGCGCTGGGGTAATGGAGCTGAATCGCTTGACAAAGAGTGCCTTTTGGATTATCATGAAAGAGGTATATCATGAAGGAAACGGATAGAAAGAGGATGCAGCCATGTACTATGCAACGATCAAAACCTGTGATATCGCCAATGGTCCCGGGGTCCGCACCAGCCTGTTTGTCTCCGGCTGCACCCATCACTGCAAAAACTGCTTTAACGCCGAGGCCTGGGATTTCCAGTACGGCGAACCGTTTACCGAGGCCGTGGCCCAGCAGATCCTGGACAGCTGCGCTCCCGATTATATAGCGGGCCTCAGCCTTCTCGGCGGCGAACCGATGGAGGTGCGCAACCAGGAGGGCCTTTTGCCGCTCTTGCGGGCGTTTAAAGCGCGTTTCCCGGAGAAAAGCGTCTGGTGCTACACCGGCTACACACTGGAGGAGCTGCGAAGCGAAAACCCGCGCTGCTACTGCGCTGTGACGGGGGAACTGCTGTCGCTGATCGACGTGCTGGTCGACGGCGAGTTTGTCCAGGCGCTGTACGATATCTCCCTGCGGTTCCGCGGCAGCAGCAACCAACGGCTGATCGACCTGCGCAAAACCGAAGCCGCAGGCGAGATCGTCTGGTGGCAAGACGCGCCCGTATACTCTCGGAGAGAAATGAATTGTGAATAATGAATAATGATTAATTATGGAATAGCCAGCAAAGCTGGCATTAAAATGCGCTGCGCGCCGAATTCGGGCAGCAAGCAAAAAGAAATAAACTGAATATAAATGAAGAAACCCCC
>CAYWRQ010000197.1:0-3410 GCA_964460915.1 uncultured Oscillospiraceae bacterium | reverse complement strand
GGACATCTAAACCCCGCCCCTACAAAATAGATGGGACTGCCCGGACATTCTGTAGGGGCGGGGTTTCCCCGCCCGCCGACCTCCCGCCCCGCACCCGTTTCCGTCAATGTGCATCACCCACCGGATAATCCGTAGGGGCGCCGCACGATGGCGGTAGATATGCCCGTCGTGTGCGCCCGGGTTTACACCACTAACCAATGATTTTTGCAATCCTTCCCGCGTGTTCGCTGTCCATCCCCAAACCGATGGCGCAAACACGCGGTTTCTGCATCATCGCGGGCGCACACATGGGGACGCCCCTACAAAATATACGGGACAGCCCGGAGGATCGCCTCGAACCAAAAGTTTTTGCCTCACTTTGTTCAAAAAGCTGGGAAAAGTTACAATTAAGCTGGTGACAAATGCGAAAAAAAGTGTATAATAAAAAGGTAGATAAATCTATCTTTGGGAAATTTTGTCATGAATAGGGGAGAATCCGGTATGAAAAATAGGAGACTGACTTTCCGGGATCTGCTGCTGCTTGTGGCGTTCGGCGTGCTGCTCAATTTCGCGGTGCAGCATCTGGATCTGCTGGGCGGCGCCGCTGCATGGATCATCGGGGTTGCAGAGCCTTTTCTGGTCGGTTTTGTGATCGCGTTTATCCTCAATGTCCCGCTGAGAGGGGTGGAACGTCTCCTTTTCCCGGAAAAGAAGACCTCGGTGATCGAAACCGTCCTGATTAAGGAAACCCAGCTGCAGGATAAGGCCGAGGAGATCCTGCGCAGCTCCCTCCCGCAGGAGCTTCAGCCCTCCCAGAAGACAAAATCCGTCAGAAGGCCGGATATCTCCCGCTTTAAACGGCCGATTAGCCTGATCATCACGCTTTTGCTCGTCGTCGCGGTGATCGCGCTGGTGGTCGGCCTGATGGTGCCGGAGCTGGTCCGGACCGGGAAAACGCTGTGGGAAAATATGCCAGGCTATTTCGAGGGCGCGCGGACGCTGGCCATGGACACCCTGTCGGACTATCCCCAGATTGCGGAATATTTTCAGAACCTGACCATCGACCTGACGGATATTGGCAACCAGATTATGACCTTTGTGCAGGAAAATGAACTGCTTCAAAATATTTACGGGACGGCCTCCTCGGTCGTGGGCGGCGTCGTAACCTTTTTTATCGGCGTTGTCTTTGCCATCTATGTCCTGATGCGCAAGGAACTGCTCGGCAGCCAGGTAAAGAAAATCCTGTACGCCTTCTTTCCAAAGAGGGGCGCTTCCGAAATCATCCGTATCGCTTCGATTTCATCGGACGCTTTTTCCCGGTTCCTGTCCGGCCAGTGCCTGGAGGCAGTGATCCTGGGAACAATGTTCTTTGTCGCCATGACGATTTTCCAGTTCCCGTATGCGCTGATTTGCAGCGTGTTTATCGCGTTTACCGCCCTGATCCCCATTTTTGGCGCATTTATCGGGTGTGCAATCGGCGCGCTGCTGATTCTGATGGTGGAGCCGGGGAAGGCGCTGTGGTTTATCGTCCTGTTCCTGGTTTTGCAGCAGCTGGAAGGGCAGTTCATCTACCCCCACGTGATCGGGAACGCGGTCGGCCTGCCATCGATTTGGGTTTTGGCGGCGGTCACGATCGGCGGCAGTATGTTCGGCATCCTGGGTATGCTTTTTTTCATCCCGCTTTCGTCGGTGCTGTACGCGCTGTTCCGGGAGATTGTGTATAAACGGCTGGACAAAAAGGAAATTGATTCGGCGGCGCTTTGATGGCCGCGGCAGGCGGAGGGCTTGATATCCATGAAGGCAAAAAGGCTTTCTCAATTTATCTTCAGAAGGGTCGTCATTGTGGCGCTGCTTTTGCTGATGCAGATCGCGGCGCTGGTATTCTTTTCTTTGCGGCTCAGCGACTACTTTACATGGTACTATGTGGCGTCGATTTTCATGAGCCTGCTGGCGGTTTTTGCAATTTTGACCAGCCGCTCCAACCCGGCCTATAAGATCGCCTGGATTATCCTGATTATGGCGTTCCCGATTTTCGGCGGGTCGTTTTATCTGATGTACGGCTCCAGCAGGCTTTCCCGCCGCACCAAAAAGAAGATGGCGGGCATCAGCGATAATATTTCGATCTATACCTCCTCCGACCCGGCTGTGTCGGCAGCCCTTTCGGCGGATAATCCGATCGCAGCTTTACAGTCTCACTATATCGAACAGGGCGCCTTCTGCCCGGCTTACCGGAACACCCAGTGTGAATACCATGAAATCGGGGAAAAGAGCTGGGTGCGGATGCTGGAGGAGATGGAAAAGGCCGAGCATTTTATCTTTTTGGAGTATTTTATCATAGAAGAAGGGGAAATGTGGAACCCGATGCTGGATCTCCTGCGCAGAAAGGCGGCGCAGGGGGTCGATGTGCGGCTGATCTATGACGACCTGGGCAGCATTATGAAGGTCCCGGACGGGTATGATAAGCTGCTCGAATCATATGGCATCCGGACGTGTGTATTCAACCCGTTCATCCCGGTGCTCAACCTGCGGATGAACAACCGCGACCACCGCAAGATCTGTGTGATCGACGGGCACACCGGGTTTACCGGCGGCATCAACCTGGCGGACGAGTATATCAACGTCAAGGTGATCCACGGGCATTGGAAGGACACGGCGATTATGCTCAAGGGGGACGCCGTCTGGAGCCTGACGGTCATGTTCTTGTCGATGTGGGACTTTATCCGGGGCGAAAAGAGCGATTACGAGCTTTACCGTCCGCAGATGTATCAGGCATCGCCAAGGCCCTCCGACGGCTATCTTCAGCCCTTTGCGGACAACCCCCTGGACAACGAGCCGGTGGGGGAGAATGTCTATCTGAACCTGATTAACCGGGCGGAGCGGTATGTCTATATTACGACGCCCTATCTCATTATCAGCAACGAAATGATGACGGCCCTTACCAATGCCGCCAAGAGCGGGGTAGACGTCCGGATTATTACCCCGCACATTCCGGACAAGTGGTATGTCCATATGGTGTCGCAGGCGCATTATGCGCAGCTGATTGAATCGGGCGTGCGGATTTTTGAGTACACGCCCGGCTTTATCCACGCGAAGTCCTTTGTTGCGGACGACAGCTATGCGGTTGTCGGGACCATCAACCTGGATTATCGAAGTCTATATCTGCATTTTGAGTGCGCGACCTGGATGTATAAGACCTCTTGCATCGCGGACATTTACGAGGATTTTGTTCAGACAGAGTCCGTTTCCCAGGAAATTACGATGGAGGACTGCCGGTCTGTTCCGTTTCTGAAACGGCTGCTGAGCAGTATCCTGAAAATATTCGCTCCCCTCATGTAACCCCAGCCCCTTTAAAAAGGGGCTGGACCCCTAAACTTGAGTCACCCTTTCCGTCAGAGAACAATAGACATAGCACCGGCCCTTTGCGGGCCGGT
>CAYWRQ010000196.1:0-3451 GCA_964460915.1 uncultured Oscillospiraceae bacterium | reverse complement strand
AGCGATTTCCTGATAATGGCACCCTGAATCCTTATTTATTCAGAGGTTCCTTAGAGCTGTGGAACCATGCGGAGTCCATTCGCTCCGAAGGCTCGGTCAAAGGATATCTCAGCCGGACAGCCCGGAACCAAGCGATCAATAAGCTGCGGAAAAACCATCTGACGCTGGAGTTGGAAGAGGATATGCTTTCTTTTTCGAAGGATACGCCGGAAGAAATCTGCTCCGAAAAGGAAAAGCGGGCGGCGCTTCAGGCGTCTTTATCCGAGATGCCAAGCCCTGACCGGGAGATTTTTTTGCGCCACTATTATTACGGCCAGTCTGTCTCCGCCATCGCCGGGCAAATGAATCTGAATCCATCGACCGTGAAGTCAAAACTGAGACGGGGACGGGAAAAACTAAAACAGAAGCTATCCAAAGGAGGACTTTTTGATGAAACTGCGTATTAGTGAAATGATGGGACTGATCGCCGAGGATACGATTTCTTTTCCGGAAAGGGATGATGCGGGCGCGGCCAGGCGCATTTTTGCCCGGGTCAAGGAGCAAATCGGACCGCCGAAGAAAAAACGGCCGTCGATCAAAAAAATCCTGGCCATTGTCGCCGCTGCCACCTTGATCATTGGCAATACAGCCTGCGCCGTGGACTATATCGTCAACCAGCGCCAGGTCTACTTTTTCGGGACGATTGAGGAGCTGACGGACGCGGTCCTGGACGCCCGGTCGCCAGAGGAGAAGGACTGCGCGATCGGTGTGGGCGTTCCCTGCGATGACAGCGCGCCGCTGCAAACCATCTCGGAATATGTGCAGATGCGGATGACGGACGAGGAATCCGATTCCGGGGATAAGGTGCTCTCCGATGAGACGGGGACAGATGGGACGGTCTGGGACCGGAAAAAGGTGATCACTTATAAGGACGAGGACTGGGGCGCGATGACCCGCACCTACTATACCGGCGCCGATCTGTCGGAACTAATCCAAGTACAGGATCTGCTCCCTTGGGACCTTTCCTGGGTCAGTGAAAGCTTTGCGGCGGTGCCCGACGGGCAGATCGTCGAGCTGCGTCAAAAGCGGTACAGCGGACGGGTCATGCAGGTAAGCATGACCGGCGGTTTTGAGACAGCGGGCGGCGGTACATTTACCCTTTCGGCCGATTATGGCAAAACCTTCCGGTACAGCGACCAATACGTGCTGAGCAGCGGCTATGACTATACGGAAACCTGCCTTTCCGCAGACGGTTATTCTTTCATCGTCATGGGCTATCAGAGCCGTATCTGGGCGGATCTTTACGGGGATTACGGTGCCGTCCATCTGTTTGCGCTGGATTGCAGCCGGGAAGAAATCGAAGATATCCTCGCGCACCTGAAGGTTGCCGGCCTGATGGAGGTGTATGTGGCCAAAGAATAAGCTGCTGTAGAAAACAAGTTTTCCCCATGCAGGGATGAAAACGGTGGAAAATAAGACGGCCGGTGCGGCCACTGCTCCCTACAAAAATCCTGTAGGAGCGTGACCGCACCGGCCGTACGATTTTTATCCTGGTTTATTTGCTGAGCAGCTTTTCAATCCTCGCAGCCGCTTCTTTGGTCTTCTCATGGTCATTAAACGCGGTCAGGCGGAAATACCCTTCTCCATTTTCGCCAAAGCCTGCGCCGGGTGTGCCGACCACCTCCGCGTTTTCCAGCAGATAGTCAAAGAAATCCCAGCTCTTCATGCCGCGGGGGCACTCCATCCAGATATAGGGGGAGTTTTTTCCGCCGGTGTAGCGGATGCCGAGCCGGTCGAGGGTATCGGCGAGAATCTTTGCGTTTTCACGGTAATAGGCGATGTTTGCAAGGGTCTGCTTACGGCCTTCCGCCGAGAAGACGGCGGCGGCGCCGCGCTGGACGATGTAGGAAACGCCGTTAAACTTGGTGGTCTGCCGTCTGAGCCAGAGGCCGTTCAGAGCGACCCCTTCCTTGACCAGCGCTTTCGGGATGACCGTATAGCCGCAGCGGGTACCGGTGAAACCGGCGGTCTTCGAGAAGGAGCAAAATTCGATGGCGACTTCCTTTGCGCCCTCGATTTCATAGATCGAGCGCGGCAGCGTCTCATCGGTTACAAAGCACTCATAAGCGGCATCGAACAGGATCACCGCGTTATGTGCCTTTGCGTAATCGACCCAAGCTTTCAGCTGCTCGTGGTTATAGACAGCACCGGTGGGGTTATTGGGCGAGCAGATATAGATGATATCCGCATCGATGCTCTCATCCGGCAGCGGCAGGAAACCGTTTTCCGAGTTGGCATCGGCGAAAACGACCTTGCGGCCCGCCATGATATTGGTGTCGACGTAAACCGGGTAGACCGGATCGGGGACGAGGACAGTGTTATCCGCGTCAAACAGGTCAAGGATGTTGCCGACATCGGATTTTGCGCCGTCGCTGACAAAAATCTCGTCGAGCGCAAGGGTCACGCCCTTTTCGGTATAATAACCGGCAATCGCCTGCCTTAGGAAATCGTATCCCTGTTCAGGCCCATAGCCCCGGAAAGTCTCTTTGACGCCCATCTCGGCGCTGGCGTTCTTCAGCGCCTCGACAACAGCCGGGCAGAGTGGCAGCGTAACATCGCCGATGCCCAGGCGGATCACATGGTTATCCGGATGCGCGCTCTGATACTCGGCGACCTTGCGCCCAATCATCGTAAACAGGTAACTCTGCTGCAATTGGAGATAATGACGGTTAATCTTCATGGAAATACCCTCCTCCTCCAGCTTTTTGAAAAAAGCTGGGCAAAAACTTTTAGTCCGCTGCGGCCGTGTACTACGCGGGATAATGTGAGAGACTGTTCGACAAGCTCACAGTCTTCGATAGTCTGTACCACGCGGGAGAATGTATGAGACAACTGAACGGCCTGTTTTGCCGTTTATTTTCCGCAGGAAAACGTCCGCAAGCCGTATGCGGACGCGGCAAAACGAAGCTCTACAGTCTTCGATAGTCTGTACCACGCGGGGTAAGTGCTATCAACAGTGCAAATATTTTTCTTGATCGCTCGATCATCATTCTGAGATGCCGAGTTATTATTCTGACGCCCTCCGATGTCATTCTAAGACGAATTCGAAGAATCTTGCCATACTATTGATATTGTCTTTTTCTCACAAGTAAGGCAGCGTATATTTATACGTGTAAAGATCCTTCACTTCGTTTGGGGTGATGTGCGAGCGGTCATACACAGACAGTGTTATTTGGATTTTGCCCGTTTCAGCGAAGCCGCAACAAACTCCCTGAACAGCGGATGGGAACGGTTGGGACGGGACTTAAACTCCGGATGGTACTGGACACCGATATAGAAATCGCGGTCGGTCAGCTCGACCGTTTCGACCAGCCTTCCATCGGGCGAAGTACCGGAAATAGTCAGCCCGGCTTCCTCCATCTGTTTGCGGAAATCGTTGTTGAATTCATAGCGGTGGCGGTGGCGTTCGCCG
>CAYWRQ010000195.1:0-3494 GCA_964460915.1 uncultured Oscillospiraceae bacterium | reverse complement strand
CGTTTTCGATGATAAACCGCCCCTGCCCGCCAATCAGCAGCACGACAAGCAGCAGCCCAAAGAACAGGTAGATGCACAGCTTTGCTAAAAAACCGATCCCTTTAAACCCGTGCAGCACAGCATAGGTATAGACGGCACAGGTGATCAGCAGGATGATGATCGTGACAGCCGTCCTGCTGATTTCAATGCCGAACAGCCGGATGACAATCCCCGCCATCAAAGGGGTAGCGACGCTGAAGGTCGTCGCGGTGCCGGCCAGCAGGGCAAACAGAGCAAACAGATCGATCACCCGTCCCAGCACCCCGTCGGCGTGCTTCCCGATCAGCGGGCGGCAGGCCTCGGAATAGCGCTGGCGGTTTCGCTTGCGGACATGGACCATAAAGGCAAAGGCGACCGCCAGCACCAGATAAAACGCCCAGGGGATGAAGCTCCAATGGAACAGGGTGAAGACCCCCGCCCACTCGGTAACCGAGCCAAGCTCCGCGATATGCGGGTTTGCCGCATACATCACCCATTCCGCAAAGGAGTAAAACAGGATATCCGCTGCCAGGCCGCAGGTAAACATCATACTGCCCCAGGTAAAGAACGAATACTTCGGCTTCTCATTCGGCTCACCCAGCACGATATCCCCGTATTTCGAAAAAGACAGCCAGACAGAGATGATGAGCATCCCCAAACCGATCACCAGGTAATAAAGCCCCAGGGTGTCCCCGAAGAAGAACCGGACCTGTGAGATCACTGCGTTTGACTGTTCCGGAAAGATGAACAGCAGCGCCGCCAGCCCCATAATCAGGGCAAATGGCACCAGCGTAATCATCCAGTCAATCTTCTGCTTTTGCTGCGTTATTTTTTTCATGATAAGACCTGCTTTCTGCGTCATAAGGGTTAAAAACGGCTTTCCCAGAGGGCAATGTTTTGCTGCGCGCGGGTAAAGCGGTCAAGGCCGTAGCTGCCGTAGTTGTCCCCGCGGGATTCCTTGAGCACCGTCCAGATGCTCCAGAGGTAATCCTGTAAAACCTTGAAAATCAGGATCTTCTCCCGTGCGGAGGACGGCTGCTGCCCGTCGCCGTAATAATAATGGAAGAAAAGCTCCTCATCCTCCGGCGAAAAGTCGTTTTCCAGGAAGAGCGCCGCCACATCAAACATCGGGTCATTGGTCCCGGAATACTCCCAGTCAATCAGGTAGATCCGCCCGGTCACGCTGTTTTTGACCAGATTGGCGGCGACCAGGTCGTTGTGGCAGGGCAGCTTCTCCCAGCCCAGCTCCATGAGCCGCGGCTTTAAAAGGGCGTACACCTTCCGTTTCAGCGCCGTAAAGCCCGGATACATCCTTCCCGTATCGTCCAGCAGCTTTTCATACCGCAGCGCCTCTTCAAAGGCGTCAAACTCGTTTTCCCAGACGATATCCGACCGATGGAGCCTGCCAAGGATATCGGCCGCAAGGGCAATGTTTTCCTCCAACCGGACAGTGCGGGGCGTCAGCGTCTCGGCGTTGTCGATATAGGCGCTCAGCTTGACGCCGGTATGCTCGTTGCAGTAGAGGAGGGTGCAGTTATACCCGCGGTCGGACGCGATCTGCGCGTTGCGCTTTTCGTTGACGCGGCTGATCATGCTTTCGGTCATGCAGCCGGGCAGCCGCAGGATATAGCGGCCCCCATCTGTCTCGACGAAATAGTTGGTGTTGGTAAGCCCCCCGGCAAACTGGATCTCACGGACTTCTTCATCGGGCAGGATTGCCTGGATCGTCTCGCTGGCCACCTTTTCCCGCATCTCCCGTTCTTTCCGCTCGATACGGGGGTAAACCATCCGCTGGAGTTCTTTATAGTCCTCGGCGGATTGGACCTTCCCCCAGCAGAGATCGTCGACCATAACACTCGTAAAGCGGTACAGCCGCCCCACATTCTCCATCACGTATTCAAAGCCAATCAGCGGGTTCATATTTTGAGCAACATACTGCATCATCCGGTCAAAGCCATCCATCGAAATCCGGGCAATGCCGGTCATTTCCCCCTGCACCCGGCCCAGCTGGCGGATATCCTTGGAGAACCGGAAAATGCTGCCGCCGGCGTCCAGCTCGGCCAGCACCTCTTCGCTGCCGCCGCTCGGGGAGGTGAGCAGGGCCGCAAAGGGTGCATCGGTTTCCGTTATAGCCTGGATGGCCCGCTGCTCAAACACGAGGTCGGACTTCAGCACCAGGAAAGACGCTGCGTTCCATTCCCGCAGCGTTTTCTCCGCCAGCGCAAGCCCGCTCATCGTCCCGTTCCATTTATACCGGTCGTTGCGGATAATGGTGACGTCCGCACGCCCCCCGAACCGCTGCTCCAAAAGCTCTGCCTGCCAGCCGGTAATGAGGATAAAGCGGGTAATGCCGCACATCCCCATGACGGTCAGCATCCGGTCAAGGATCGTCTGGCTGCTGTCCCCCAGCGTCTGCAAGCAGACCGGCGTCTCAAAATCCGCCCGTTTGCCGCTGGCAAGGATGACCGCCGTATCGGCCTTGCCGCCCGACGGAAGCGACAGCTTGACCCCGCTTCTAGTCAGCAGCGTCTCTTCCAGCAGCAGCCTTCCCTTATCGGTCAGCGCAAACTTCGACTTCTTCCCTTCCCGCCCGGCGACGAGATACCCTTCCTGCTCTGCCTGACGCAGCAGCGCATTGACTTTCCCGACCGAAATCCCGGTTTTGGATGCGAGGGTCCGCTGGTCGGTCACCGGCGTCCCGTTTACGGCGTGTAAAATAAAAAACAGCTGTTCCAAGGTATCCCTCCATCTGCTATTTTGCAGTGTTCATATTTTGAACGTTCATGTTGTGAACAGTATATACCCGTTTTTCGTTCTTGTCAAGGGCTGATTGCCATTTTTCGCCCCGGATGAAGTCATTTTGGGAAAATGCCGGAACTGCTCCCCCTGAACGGCCCTTTTTACAACAGAATAACAAAAAGGCACCCCGTATGCGCTACAGGGTGCCCATTTATTGCAGGCCCAAAGGCCGTTATTTTATCCCTCAATCAGGATGGTGTTCTTTTGCGGGATCTGCTTTGTCTCCTTCGGTACCGTCATATGCAGGATACCGTCTTCCATCCTGGCTTTGATCTCCTCGCTGCGGATGCTATCGCCCACATAGAAGCTGCGGCTGCAGTTGCCAAACCGGCGTTCCTTGCGGATATAGCCGGACTGATCGTCATTTTCGTCCTTATCCACGCCCTTCGAAGCAGTGATGGTCAGGTAGCCGTTTTCCAGCTGTACCGATACATCCTCCTTCTTAAAGCCCGGCAGGTCGATATCCAGCTCGTAATTGCCGTCCTTTTCTTTTACATCCGTCTTCATGATGTTCTTCTCGTTTTTACCGTAGAGGGGGCTGCGCCCGTCGAAAAATGTGCGTTCCATGGGCGTGTCAAACCAGTTGTCAAACAAATTCTCACCAAAAATACTCGGCATCAACATAAAGCATTCCTCCAATTCAATTTTACCCTGTTGATGATTATGCCGTCGTTTCA
>CAYWRQ010000194.1:0-3527 GCA_964460915.1 uncultured Oscillospiraceae bacterium | reverse complement strand
TTTGTTGAACTGGTATCATTGCATGATGTAATCATAGAGGGAACGGTCCTTTCAGAAGCATCGGCCGGCACTTTAATTCGCGAAGACGATCACACTTTTTCTATCGATTATTATAAGGTCGCCGTAAAAAATATATGGTATGGAGAGTGCCCCTCGATGGTCATTACCCTTTGGGTTCAACGCCTTTCTCCGAACGATTTGCATAAAAACGACCGCATTGTTTTCGCTGCAAGGACAAGTGATCTATTTCCCCAAAATAGCAAAACAATCTATTTGGCAGATCATTTCGGCATATGCGTCCTCAACCCTCCGGACAACAGGACGTTTTTTGTCAGCGATGTCTACCCGCCGGAGTATGACGGTTTGACCGTTCCAGAATTAAAGAACGTGCTGCAGCTTGCTTTGGATGATGTAGCATTACACGGCTTTCCGTTTCGCAATTATGCTCCGGTTAGTCCCCCAATAGGAAAGATTGCGGCTCCGTATTATGAAAAATATCTGGAAAACCATCCGGAAGAAAAAGAATAACAAACCCTGTTCAACCTTAAATCCCACCCCATTTATTAGATGAGTATGGCGTCATACTTATGCTGATAAATGGGGCTTTTTCTGTATATTCATCCCACGTGTCTGCCCGCGTATTCCCTCGTTCATTCCCGAACCCGGCGGCACGAACCGGATGGTTGTGGATAAACGCGGGCGACCGCAAGGGTTGCCCCTACAAAATACACGGGACTGTCCGAAAACTCTGTAGGGAACTGGCCCCGCTGTTCCGGGTTTATATTACATATCGATGGTTATCGTAAACCTGCCCGCATGTTTACCCGTTCATTCCCGAACCCGGCGGCATAAACAGAACGTCTGTGCACCGACGCGGAACGGTCAAAACCGTTCCCTACAATGCTTTCGGCAGGTTTAACGTATTTTGTAGGGGCGTGGGCTCTGCTCCGCCCGGGTTTGTATCGCAAATCAATGGTTATCGTAAACCTGCCCGCGTATTCGCCCATTTATTCCCGAACCCGGCGGCACGAACCGGATGGTCGTGGATAAACGCGGGCAATCGCAAGGGTCGCCCCTACAAAATACACGGGACTGTCCGAAAACTCTGTAGGGAACTGGCCCCGCTGTTCCGGGTTTATATTACATATCGATGGTTATCGTAAACCTGCCCGCATGTTTACCCGTTCATTCCCGAACCCGGCGGCATAAACAGAACGTCTGTGCACCGACGCGGAACGGTCAAAACCGTTCCCTACAATGCTTTCGGCAGGTTTAACGTATTTTGTAGGGGCGTGGGCTCTGCTCCGCCCGGGTTTGTATCGCAAATCAATGGTTATCGTAAACCTGCCCTGCGTGAAGAAACCCATTCAATCATGCCGCGATCCGCGGCATACCATAATTATTCATTATTCATTCTTCATTATTCATTATTCATTCATAGCATATCCTTTCCGGTTTCCGCATACCTTGAATCAGAAAGGAGCGCTGCCCTATGACCACCACCCATTTCCCGTCGGAAACCGCCCCGCCCGCGGACAAATCGTTTTCATCCGCCTGTCCGCCTGCCGTCCCGGCGGACGAGGATCCATACAGTCAGCCTGAGCGTGCGCCTGCCGCCCCCGATTCCTACACTATCGATCCTTCTATCCCTTACGACGTGCCCGGGATGGATGCACCGGGCTATGCGGCAGATGAAAAAGCCCGCGCCCCGCTCCTGCCGGCCGTCCTGTGGGGGATTGCGGCGGCCGGGGTTGCGCTGGGGTGCAGGTACCCATCGGACAGGATTGGGGACGCCTTTTTAAATGGGGCGCAGTATGCGGCAGATGCCCTGACCGAAAGCGGGCTGATCGGCAATCTTTCGATACAGGCAGCCTTTTTGCAGGCGGTTACTGCGGTTATACTCCTGCTGATCCTGTGGGGCTGCGGGCTGTGCGCAGTCGGTCAGCCGGGGGTATTCGCGGTGATTCTCCTGCGGGGGATTGGGGTCGGCTGTACAGCCGCGTCCGTTTGGCGAAATGAGCAGCTGCTCGGCCAGGAACAGCTGCTGACGCTCCTCCCCCAGGCGCTGACGCTGACGCTGCTGATCTACGGAGCCTGCTGTGCCGTACGGATGAGCAACAGTGTTTTTGCCCAGCTGACAGCGGGAAAACGGGAGCGGCAGGGTATGACCGCCCTGGGGTATACGGCGCGGATGGCGCTTGCGGCCGTGGGGATTGCCGTAATTTGGACGCTGGTCTGGATGCAGGCAAGCGGCAAATTCGGGATATAGCCCTTTAGGGCAGATCCGAAATCCCCAGCTTTTCCCGCGCCAGCTCTATCTCCCCGTCCGACAACATGACGCCGCCGCCGCTTTTCTCCCCCATCAGGTTTACTGTCCGGCAGCCTGCCTTCATATGCAGGTACCAGCGGAGAAACTTTTTTCCGTCATAGTAATCCATCACCGAGATATTGCCGCTGCTGTGGGAAACGAGGGCCTGGAAAAGGGAGTCGTCCTTATTGAAGGCGTCCTCGGTGAACCTTTGCCCGAGAAGGGCGGAAAAGATATCGGCGCTGCCGGGGAGGGATTTTGCGCCCGTGTCCCCTTCCGCCATCAACCGGAGCACCGTCTCCCCGTCCAGCAGATGCCGTCCTACAGGGATATCCAGCGCGGCGCTCTGATAGTGATCGGTAAACTCCCATTCCATCCCGCCCAGTTCGGTGATCAGGGCCGCCGCGTCCGCGTGGCGCAGCGACAGGTACCGGTCGATGCTTTTTTCGCCCAGCAGCGTTTCCACCGCCGAAGCCGCTTCCTTGCCGCTCACCTGCGCCGCCTCAGCAAGCGTCCCTTCGCCCGCAAACGTCTCCCCCGGCAGAGACAGGATCGTCATGTTCCCGCTCCTCGGGTCGATGCGCAGGATCCAGAAAAAGACCGGAAGGTCATCCGCCTGCCCGGCCTGCTGGGATACCGGCAGCGGCTGCGGGCTTTCCGCTCCGCCACAGATTACGAGCAGCCGCCGGTCATCCGACAGCCCCGGATGATAATAGTCCAGGGACAGGTCGACCCCGCTGGCAGTCAGGCTTTCCGGCGCTGAGCCGCCGAACAGGGTTCCGTTTTTGCTGGTCAGCTTCAGCACCCCGTACATGACCGCAACGAGTAGCAGCAGGCTCATCATAAAGGTCAGCAAAAACACCGCAAACCCCGGTAATGCTTTCCCCCGCCCGATTTTCCCCTCAAAACGGTCCTGCAGCCCCTTCCATCCGTTCCCGTCCGCCCGCAGAACCTCCTCGTCCGGCAGCGAGCCGAAATCATCCTCCATCCCGGACATGACCTCCGCAATGCCCTCCATCAGCTGTTCCTCATCCTTCATTTCCTGTTCATGCTCCTGCATCCGGCACACCCCCACAATATTCTCCCCTTATTCTACCCCGGCGGCAGTGAAAATATGCCCGAAACTTGGGGGAAAATCAATAATGAATAGTGAATAATGAATGATGGAAAGTTGTACAATAAAAATGGACACCGAGAAGAGTTAATGATACAATTAACT
>CAYWRQ010000193.1:0-3545 GCA_964460915.1 uncultured Oscillospiraceae bacterium | reverse complement strand
GCTTGACATTCTGCATAAGATATGATAAGATGCTAATGAAATTATGTATGGAGTGACGGTCAAAATAGGTCTGTGCTCAGTAGTGTGTATACGGTAAAAGGGAGACATGGCCATGAACAAAATGAAGAGGGTATATCGGATTATAGTCATTGCCCTGCTGGTGATTTTTGGCGCGGCGTGCGTCTGGCAGGCCGTCGGGGAATGGCTGCAGCCCCATGACCAGATCGTTGACTGGACGGGCGGGCCGTATCAGACAGTGGAAGATCTGGAACGGGCCGCCGGCCTGGTTGTAACGGGGTCGCCTGTCTCGGCCCGGGCCGCGAAGATGGGCGGAGTTGACGGGACACTGGTGACGTTTGCGATAGACGGCTGTGAGAAGGGAACGAAAAAGGACGGAAAGGTGCTCGTTTTCTCGGCGGATCAGCAGGCGCTGCAGGAGGGGCAGCATTATAAGCTGTACCTGCAGCAGCATCTCCGCACGGGGCTGTCCGGCGGATTTGCCCGCACCTACCGGATAGTCGGCGGCGGGAAGGGAATTGTAAAACAATAGTACTGGCTTTTTGCGCGTTGTATAATAAACCGGCATTATTTTTGATGCTGTCCCCAAGCGAAAAAACGTTTGGGGACAATTCTTTTTGCCTACCTTCGTAAGCTATCTGTTTCATTGTTGTTCATGGATTATTTTCAGGCTTTTCTTTGCAAATCCGACTCCAAGCCTTGACTTTTGAGGTAGTTTACCGTATAATATAGTTTACATAGTGCCGTTTTCTGCGGATTTACTGCGTACCTGCAAAAAAACCGCCGGTTGGGGCGGGAAAAGCCGCGCTTCCGGACAGGCATTGCCTGGGGTCCGGGGGCTTTTTCGCGGTTTATGGCACAAAAACCTACAACATTGGAGGAATTGCTTGATGAAACGAGTGCCAAAGCCCGTCTTCTTTATTGTGTCAATTCTCATTGTTGTCCTGACGCTTCTGTCCCTTTTTGGCTTTAAAACGACCTATGGAGACAACGAAACGGTGTATATAAAGGGCGGCAATGATATTCGCTGGGGCATTGACATCAGGGGCGGCGTAGACGTAACCTTTACCCCGCCGGAAGGGGTCGATGCAAACGAGACGCAGATGGACGCTGCGAAGGAGGTTATCAACTCCCGTTTGGTCTCGCTGAACATTACCGACAGCGAGGTCTATGTGGACTATAACAAGGACCGGATCATCGTCCGCTTCCCCTGGAAAGAGGGCGAGACGGATTTTGACCCCCAGGCCGCTATTGAGGAACTGGGCGATACCGCCGTCCTGACCTTCCGCGAAGGGATGGAGACGGACGAAACCGGCGCTCCCTCCGGTACCACGGCCGATACGATTATCATCGACGGCGAGGACGTCAAGGAAGCGTATCCCTACTATAACTCGGAAGACAACAGCTATGGCGTTTCCTTGGAACTATACGATTCCGGCAAGAGCGCATTCGCCGAAGCGACTACCCGTCTGGCGGCCAGCAATGGCATCATCTCAATCTGGATGGACGAGACGATGATTTCCTATCCGTCGGTCAATACGCCTATTACGGATGGAAAGTGCCAAATTACCGGCAACTTTACGGCTGAGGAGGCAACCTCCCTGGCCAACAAGATCAATTCGGGCGCGCTGCCCTTTAAGCTGGTAGCGGAGAATTACTCGACGATCAATCCGACCCTCGGCCTGGGCGCCCGCGATGTCATGATCACGGCCGGCGTCATCGCTTTTATCCTGATCTGTATTTATATGGTTGTCTTTTACCGGCTGCCGGGCGTTGTCAGTATCTTTGCCCTGACGGGGCAGGTTGCGGTGACCATCGCGTCGATCTCCGGCTTCTTCGGGTTTATGTCTTCCTTTACGCTGACGCTGCCCGGTATCGCCGGTATCATCCTGGCGGTCGGCATGGGCGTCGACGCCAACGTCATCACCTTTACCCGTATCAAGGAGGAGATTTGTTCCGGCAAGTCTATTGACGGCGCGATTACAATCGGCTACAACCGCGCGTTCGCCGCAATTTTCGACGGCAACCTGACGACCGTCATTATCGCGATTATCCTGATGGGCTCCTTCGGCCCGACCGATTCGCTGTTTGCGAAGATCCTGCATCCGGTGTTCTTTATGTTCGGCGCGTCGACCGCCGGCACGATCTATTCCTTCGGCTATACGCTGATGGTCGGCTGTATCTTAAACTTTGTGTTCGGTATCTTTGCTTCCCGGCTGATGCTGCAGTCGCTGTCGCGGTTTAAGAGCCTCCGCAAGCCGTATCTTTATGGAGGTGTGAAGAAATGAGCTACGATCGCGAAAGAATTGCGAAAATTGTCCCGAGCTATCCGGGACTGAAGACACCGTCCATCGATTTTTGCGGCAAGAAAAAGATTTTCTGGGCCATTTCCGGCGGGCTGATCCTGCTGGCGGTCCTTGTATCGATCTTCTTCGGGGTCAAAATCGACATCAAGTTTACCGGCGGTACAATCGGCACCTATTCGTATACCGGCGTCATTGACGAGAACGACTTTGAAAAGGTGGTCGAGGACGTAACCGGGCACGATGTCACGGTTGCCGGTTCCAAGGACCTGATGACCGGGGACAACACCTTTACGGTCAACTTTACCGAAGCGATTGCGCTGGACGTGGAAGAGCAGAACGATATGACCGACGCGATTGACAAGGCCTTCCCCGACAACAAGATCGAGGTTGTCTCGGTCAACTCGGTTTCCCCGACGATGGGCACCGACTTCCTGCTCAAGTGCCTGGTCGCGGTCATCTTTGCTTCGGTGGTCATGGTGCTGTATGTCGGCCTGCGGTTTAGAAAGATCGGCGGTATCTCGGCCGGTATCTTCGCGCTGCTGGCGCTGTTCCATGATTTGTGCATGGTCTTTACGACATTTACCCTCTTCCGGATGCCGCTGGACGATAACTTCATGGCGGTTCTGCTGGTCATTTTGGGTTACTCGGTCAACGACACGATTGTTATTTATGACCGCGTCCGCGAAAATGAACAGCTGTATGGGACCAAGCTGTCCCCGTCGGATATGATCAACCTCTCGATCAACCAGTCCCTCAGCCGTACGATCCATACCTCGACAACAACCATCGGCGCGATGCTGGTTGTCCTGATCATGGCGGCGCTCAACGGCGTTTCTTCGATTGTTACCTTTACGCTGCCGCTGATTGTCGGGCTTGTGTCCGGTACCTACTCCTCGATCTGTATTGCCTGCCCGTCCTGGGTTGCGTGGAAAGAGCGCGGGGCGAAAAAGGGAAGGAAAAAAGCATAAACGGAAGGGCTGGAAAAGGCCTTTGCGGAATACGGGCTGCCTTTGCCGGGCGGCCCGTTTTTGATGGACGGAAGGCCGTAGGAAGGGAAACCTACCCGCGTGTTCACCCGTCTGTCCTTCAACCGTTGGCGCGAAACGGGGGGATTGTGCATAATCGCGGGCCTTCCGCCCCGCACCCGTTTACGTTTATGTGCGTCACCACCTACACGATTTTTACACGATCAATACACGATCGAAAAATCCCGTGAAGCCC
>CAYWRQ010000192.1:2217-3561 GCA_964460915.1 uncultured Oscillospiraceae bacterium | reverse complement strand
AGAGGGGCCGGTTCCGGAGAAGAATTCACCGGCGAGGATCGTCCCGAGCGGGATTTTGACCGTGTGGACGGTGTTTTCGGCCATCATCCTTTCCGCTTGGAGAACCGCTTCGGTGCGGAGGATGTGGAGGGCCTCGGGGTCGACGCCGATCATCTGGATATCGCCTGCGGCGTCCCGCTCGACGCGGATAATCGACCCGTCAACCGCCGCCATCCCCGCGTCGGCACACTGCGCCAGGAGTGCTGTGCCCCAGCGGTAGGCGCCGTTTTCGAGAAAATCCGCTTCTGCCCGCCGGAGCCTTCCCGCCATAAAGGAACCGGCAAACAGCAGCAGGATGAACAAAAATACAAGCAGTATTTTGACCGGCGGATGAAAAGCGTCCCGCAGGATGGGGCGCTGCAGACGGGCATATTTTTTGGTGCGCATAGGAACACCTCCCATGGGGAATCGGGTGTATCATGAACAGTATATGCGCGCCGGGAAAAAGAGTTGTGCAAAAGAAAAACCTCAGGACGGGATGCCCTGAGGTCATGTTCATTTCTGTTCGTTATTTCCTTTTGCGCCTTCGGAATCCGAGTACAGCCGCGGCCACGGCGCTGAGGGGCAGCACGGGGTTCCTGCAATGCCGGTTTTGGGGGCTGCCGTCAAGGGCGGGACTTCATCGGGGATTTCCTCGGGGAGCGGCGGTGTCAGAGGGGTTTCCTCCTCCTCGATCACTTCGGTTTCTTCCGGAGCCGGGGTGAGCGGGACTGCATCCTCGATAATGGGCAGCGGCTTCTCGTCGTGGGTTACAGGCTCCGGGACAGCGATCACGCGGGGCGGGGGATCGTCTATGACGGGAATGTAAGGGGGAGGTTCATAGCCGGGATCTTCACCGGGTTCATCGCCGGGATCCTCATCTTGGTCTTCACCCTGATCTTCGCCTGGTCTTCACCTTGGTCTTCACCCTGGTCTTCGCCTTGGTCTTCACCCTATTCGCCCGGCACCAGGGTTGGGACGCCGAACCAGTAGTTGTCGTGCCCCTCGCCGGTTTGGTTTCCGCCGCCGTGATGGATAATCGTGCCGGTGTAGGTGTTTCCTTCCCACTCATAGGTATATGTCGTACCGTCCTCGAAATTATAGTCATTGCTTTCGTCTGCTTCCCATTTGTTTCCATTGCCGGGTGTATATTCGACATTTTCCGGCCCGACATAAATTACGGTCACACCGTCGGGAATGTGGCCGTGTCCGTCGTGAATCCATGAACTTTCTTTCTCATTTGCAAACACATTTCCCATACAGGTATATGCTGCCAGCGTGCAGACAATTGCTGCCGCCGCAAAGCGGTGACGGGCTTTGAGCCGT
>CAYWRQ010000192.1:0-2117 GCA_964460915.1 uncultured Oscillospiraceae bacterium | reverse complement strand
TGCCAGCGTGCAGACAATTGCTGCCGCCGCAAAGCGGTGACGGGCTTTGAGCCGTCATAGGATTTCCTCCTTCCAACGGAAATGAAACCGGTTTGCTGTCTTTGCTGCGTATGCTTCTGTGTGTTCCCCACCTTCATCGTACCATACATTCCGGTTACGGTCAAGCAAATGTCTTTCAAAAAATAGACCTGTTTTTAACTATTTTTCAAGCATTTTACTTTGAAACAAATGATCAATACATCCAGCATGATTCCGAAGGTGAACTGAAATGCTGTTCAGATTTCTTCTATAGAATAGGGCCGGATTGCGATAAAAATCTTGCTGTTTTTAAAATTTTTTTAAACCCCATTGACAGAACCGCTTTCCCATGTTATACTCTAACTGTACTAATACGAATGCTACAGTGAGTACAGTTTACCTGAAAGGAGGGCGCAATGATGTTCCAAATCGATCTGCGGGGGAACCGGGGCGCGATTTATCAGCAGCTCAAGGAAGAGGTTGTGCGGCTGTGCAGCCTGGATGTGCTGAAGCCGGACGATCAGCTGCCCAGCGTCCGTTCGCTTGCGCGGGAGCTGGGGATCAACCCGAATACGGTCGCGAAGGCCTACAGCCAGCTTGAGTCGGACGGCATCACCTACACGGTGCCGGGAAAGGGCAGCTTTATCAGCGGGGATATCCTCCGCATGGGGGAAGTGCGCAGGAAGATGCTCGAAAGCTTTGTGGACCAGGCAAGGAAAGCAAAGGCCCTGGGATTTGCGAGGAAAGAGCTGGAAGATGTTTTAGACGGGGTGTACGCGGTCAGCCAGGAAGATGAGGGATAGTTTGAGAATCGGGAATATTTGTGGAAAAGGCAACGGAAAGGAACGTGATTGTAAGCTATGATCCGTATAGAAAACCTAGTCAAGCGTTTCGGGGATTTTAAGGCCCTGCAGGACGTTTCAATGACCATCAGCCCCGGCTCGATTTACGGGCTGGTCGGCAGCAACGGCGCGGGGAAATCGACGCTGATGCGCTGCATTGCGGGGATATATGAGCCGGAGGAGGGGCATCTTTCGGTAGACGGCGAGCCGGTCTATGAAAATCCGGCGATCAAGGAAAAAATTTTGCTCGTGGCGGATGAGCCGTGGTTTATTACCCAGTCCAACCTCCGCACGATGGCGCGGTTTTACACGCGCTTTTATCCCAGCTTTGACCGGGAGATTTATGACGAGCTGGTCGAGGGGTTTGCGCTGCCGGAGCGGAAGAAGATCTCCTCCTTTTCCAAGGGGATGAAGCGGCAGGCGGCCTTCCTGCTGGGCATGGCGGTGAAGCCGCAGTTTCTGATGCTGGACGAATGTTTTGACGGGCTGGACCCGGTCAAGCGGCAGATCGTCCGGAAGGTAATCTGTGACGCGGTAGCCGACCGGGAGATGACGGCGGTCATTTCCAGCCACAACCTCAAAGAGCTGGACGAAATCTGCGATACCGTCGGCATTTTACATCAGGGCCAGCTGCTCTACTCCAAGGATCTCGACAGCCTAAAGGGCGAGGTGCACAAGGTGCAGGTCGTCTTTATGGAAGAGGTCACAAAGGAGACACTCGATCGGCTTCTGCCGGTCATGGCAATGGAGGTCAGAGGAAAGTTCTTTACCTTGATTGTCCGCGGGAGCCTGGACGAGATTGGGGAAAAGCTTGCCCCGTATCGGCCGGTGGCGATGGAAGCGGTTCCGCTGTCGCTGGAGGAAGTATTCTTGTACGAAATGGAGGTAATGGGCTATGATGCAAACGTCCTCTTCCGGGATTAAAAAGGCGCCTGCCAAGGCTATTCAGCCTGCGCGGCTGAACAGTATCGGCGCGGTTTTTACCGATACCGTCCTGCGCTGCAAAAATCCATTGATTCTATATTTTATCGCGATGTTTATTTTCGGGCCGGTGTCGCTGCTGATATCGTCCGGACAGGATTATAGGGGGCAGTTTCAGCTGTCGGCGCCGCTGGTGCTGCTGGGATATTTGGTGCCCGCAGGGGCGTCGGTGGTGATCCCGCTGGTGGTGTTTGCCTATCTGGACAACAAGCGGGCGCTGGATGTTTTCCACGCGCTCCCGGTGACGCGGGGGAAAATGTTTACCGGAAATTTCCT
>CAYWRQ010000191.1:0-3583 GCA_964460915.1 uncultured Oscillospiraceae bacterium | reverse complement strand
CAGCCTGCATGCCACCCAGGTCGTCGTTTGGGTGTGGATTTTCGTATGGGTGTACCCGAGCGCGCGCAGCCGGTTTAGGGTATAGGTAATGAGCGACCGCGCAAGCCCTCTCCCCTGATCCTCCCGCCGCACCGCGACCCAGTGCAGGTACCCGATCTCCGGGCCGTCTTTTCCATGCACATCGTAATAGGCCGTAGCGGTGGCCACCTTTTCCCCCCGCCCGTTTTCGATGAAAACCATGCGCTCCGGCAGCGTATCCTCGCGCCCGCCGTAATAGTTGTCCCAGACCTTTATTCCCTCCTGGAAATCCCGCAGCTCCTTTGCGGAGATTTCAATTTGGATCCAATTGTCCCGGTCTCCGTCCTGATAGGATACGAACCGGTACCCGCTCGGCAGGGGATATGCCGGCAGGTTCTCTAAGTCCGGCCGTTCCAGTATCAAATCATAGTAGCGGATACGGCTGTCGTGGTTATCCCAAAGGATCTTGTCCATAAAGCGCCGCCTTTCCGTTTGGTTACTTTCCTTCCGCCATCAGCTGCATGACGACCGGGTCCTTGGAACCAATGCCTGCCGCTTTCAGCTGCGCGATCTTACCCGCAAACTGCGGGAGATATTTTTCGTGGGCCACCAGCAGTTCATCCAGAATCGTCTGGCAGGTTGCGCCGGAAACGATCTGCGGGTTGATGATAAACGCCTGCAGGGCCATTCCATAGTCGCCGGTAACAGCCGCCTCGATGACGCATTCCTCCATCGCCTTCATGACCTGGAGCCAGCCGCGCTCAGCGGGGCCGAATTTACCCCAGGCCATCGGGATCGGGCCTTTCCCGGTGATGACCGATGAAACCTCGACGACCGAGTCGTTCGGGAGGTCGGGGAGCGCGCCGTTATTGACTGTGGAGACGACCATATGGGTGCGTTTATCCGCATAGATCGATGCGATGCATTCGCAGGCCGCGTCGGAATAATGGGCGCCGCCGCGTTTGGCCAGCTGTTCCGGCTTGTAGCTCAGAGCCGGATCCTTGTATAGCTCAAATAGCTCCGCTTCGGTCTGCTTGACCTGCTCCGCCCGTGTGCCGATTGTGTTGAATTCCTCAATCGCGTGGGTCAGCATCTCTTCCTGACGGTAGTAATACCGGTGGTAACCGCAGGGAACCAGCTGCATCTGCTCGACCTGTTCCCTTAGGAACTTGACGTCAAAGATGTTTGCCGGGAGCCCGGAGTCTTCCGTGTACATCTTTTCAATGATCTGCCCGGTCAGATCGTTGCCGTGGGCATCGGTAACCTTGTGCCAGTGGAAGTGGTTCAGCCCCGCGAACTGATGGATGCACTCCCGCTCGGTCAGCCCAAACATACCCGGCTCTTTGAGGATCGCGCCGACCGGTACGTTGCACAAACCGACGCATTTCTTCCAGCCGCCTTTTTTGATGACCGCTTCGGTGACCATGCCGGAGGGGTTGGTGAAGTTGATGAGCCATGCGTCCGGGCAAAGCTCCTTCATGTCCTTCACAATGTCCAAAATAACCGGAATTGTGCGGAACGCTTTAAAGATACCGCCTGCACCGTTGGTTTCCTGGCCGAGCATCCCGTGGGAGAGGGGAATCCGTTCGTCTTTGATACGGGCGTTTAAGAGGCCGACGCGGAACTGGGTCGTGACAAAGTCGGCCCCCGGAAGCGCTTCTCTTCTGTCCAGCGTCAGATGGACCTTGACGTCGTAGGGGCTTGCGTCCCACATCCGCTGCGCCATAGCGCCGACGATCTCCAGCTTTTCTTTGCCGTCCTCAATATCGACCAGCCAGATTTCCTTGATCGGCAGTTCCTCATACCGTTTGATAAAGCCTTCCATCAGTTCGGGGGTGTAGCTGCTGCCGCCGCCGATGGTTACGATTTTTACGGGTTTCTTTTCCATAGTAGACATCCTTTCTGTCGCTTATTTTACTTCGCTGCGCAGCCGGATGTGTAAAAAATCAAAGCGCCTGTCCGTTTGTTTCGATGATTTCCTTGTAGCGCTCGTACGATGCCTTTTTGCTGCGCTGTAAGCTGCCTTCGCCGTCATTGTTGCGGTCGACATAGACAAAGCCGTACCGTTTCTTCATCTCACCGGTCCCGGCGGAAACGACGTCAATCGGCCCCCACCAGAGGTAGCCCATGATATCGCAGCCGTCTTTCAGCGCCTCGGCAACCTGGCGCAGATGGTCTTCGAGGTATTTGACCCGTACCGGGTCGGAGATGACGCCGTTTTCATCCGGCCCTTCGTCCAGGCCGATGCCGTTTTCGACGATGAACAGCGGGATCTGATAGCGGTCGTACAGCTCATTGCAGGTGTACCGCAGTCCCTTCGGGTCGACCGGCCAGCACCAGGGAGCGGGGGAGCATTCGGTCAGATAAGGGTTGCGCGGCCCGGTTACGACGCTGGCGGTGGTGCCGCCGGCATTTGCCGAATCCGGATCCTCCTGGTGATAGGTGCCGCTGCGGTAATAGGAAAAGGCAAGATAGTCGACCGGATGGCAAGCCAGGATTTCTTCGTCCCCCTGCTCCATGACCGGCGCGCAGTCCTCCTCCTCCCAGATGCGGTAGATGTAAGAGGGGTAGTAGCCTCTGCACATGACGTCGCTGAAGAAATAGGTCTGCCGTTTGGCCTGCATTGTGCCGAATACATCGTCCGGCGAGCAGGTAAAGGGGTAGGTTGCGACGGAGGAACAGGTCAGCATCGCGCCAATCTTTGCGTCCGGGATGATCTCATGGCAGGCCTTAACCGCCAGGGAAGAAGCGACAAACTCATGATGGATGGCCTGATAGATTTCCTTTTTGGTCAGCGCCTCGACCGGGCTTTCCGGGTCGTCGGACAGGATCCCGGCTCCCGCAAAGGGCATCCGGAAAGCGACATTGATTTCATTAAAGGTCATCCAGTATTTTACCTTGTCTTTGTACCGTTCAAAAACCGTGCGGGCATACCGCTCAAAAAAGGAAATCAGCTTTCTGTTTTTCCAGCCGCCGTATTCGGTGACCAGATAGAGCGGGGTTTCATAGTGGGAGAGGGTGACGACCGGCTGCATCCCATTTTTCAGCATTTCATCAAACAGCTTATCATAATAAGCAAGTCCGGCCTCGTTGGGCTTTTCCTCGTCCCCATGGGGGAAAATACGGCTCCAGGCGATGGAGGTGCGGAACGCCTTAAAGCCCATCCCGCCCATCAGCTTCAAATCCTCCGGATACCGGTGGTAAAGGTCGATGGCTTCATGGCTCAGATACTTTTTGCCCTCTTTCAGCGCCATTTCCCATTTGCCGGTTTCCGTGTTCCATTTCACGCCGGGGTGCTTGCCGTCGGTGCCGATCCCCACCATAACATCGGTGACATTGGGGAGCTTGCCATCTTCCAGCCACGCCCCCTCACACTGGTTTGCGGCAACTGCGCCGCCCCAGAGAAAGTCTTTCGGAAAAACATTTTCCATTGTAAAAACTCCTTTGCTATTTTATAGACTCTCGGAATCTCTAAACCTTATTTTATGCGGTTTCTGAGATTTTTTTATATATTCCCCCAACTTTTTTCATAAAAGGGGTTGACAAACCGCTCAAAAAATGCGGC
>CAYWRQ010000190.1:0-3601 GCA_964460915.1 uncultured Oscillospiraceae bacterium | reverse complement strand
TTTCTTTTGCCATCAAGGAAAATGCTGCCGCAGACCGGACTGACGAGGGCAGCCATGAAAAAGCCATCGAGTCAAGCAATTCGGTGGTTTTTCTTCGCCATCATAGAAAATGCTGCCGCAGACCGGACTGACAGGGGCAGCCATGAAAAAGCCATCGAGTCAAGCGATTCGGTGGCTTTTCTTTCGCCATCAAGGAAAAAGCTAAAACGTGATTTTCTCTTGCCGCCTTGCAGCGCTTTATGTTACAATAAAGAAAAAGGGGCATTTCGTATAGCTGTCATACAAGATATGCGGGAGCAGCAGACTGAAGGCCGGCAAAAATGCCAATTGGTTTCAAGTCGCGATTTCTGCCCGGAAGGAATGAGCCAAATGAAAGAGACAATCGATTACTATGATAAAACGGCGGAGGAACGGGCGGAGAGAGGATATGATGGCGGCGATATGCTGCCCTGCCTGTTGGAATTTATAAAAGGCTTCAAGCCGGGGAGCAGATTTCTCGATCTCTGCTGTGGCGCGGGCTATGAGTCCCAGCGGATCCACGCCTGCGGTTATGATGTGGTCGGGATTGATTTTAGTGAGGAAAGCCTGCGGATTGCCCGAAAAAATAATCCTGCGCTGACCTTTTATACCGACAATCTCCTGAATGACTATACATATATCGGCAAGGTAGACGCCGTCCTGATCATCGCAGGACTGGTGCATATTGAGACGGACCAGCTGAGGACGGCATTTGAGCGGATGCGAAGCGTCCTGAAGGAGAACGGCTCCGTCTTTATCACCGTGAGAGGCGGGACCGGCAAAATACCGGAGTGGAGCTTTACCACAATCGATGGGGAGGAGTATGACCGGAACTTTATCGCCCATACGTTGGAAGAACTGATCGATGCTTCTTCCGGTATCTTTTCCTTTGAAAGAGAAGTCGGTTATGACGGGACAGTGTGGCGAAATTACATCTTTCGATGTGCGGCCTGTGCCGACGATACCCAAGGGTTGTAATGAATATTTATCCATGTTTCTGCATAGTCCATACCGCCTGCCCTCTTTTTGCGGCGGGTGTGATGAAATGCCTGCACAACTATGCCCTTCGGGCATACCTGGCTATACAAACTAAATATTTGAAATAGAACGGCCGTCTTGCTATAATGAACCCGAGAGGATCATATAGAAAGGACCGTTTTTTGAATGAATAGACCCTATACCATATGTTACCTGAATATCAGCATGGAAGGCCACATTGACGGCGATTTTGGCCGTTTGCCGGAGGCCAAACCCGCGACGGAGGAGTTTCGCCGGCGCTGGCTGGAAATGCACGCCGACGCGACGATCTACGGCGGTGTGACGATGGCGATGTTTGCGGCGGGACGGGTGGATGCGCTGCCAAAAGCGAAAAAAACCTATCCGCGTGAAGATTACGCCGCCCCTTGCGCGTCCGGCCGGTACTATGTCGCGATCAGCCCGGACGGCGGCATCGCCTATAGTTCGCCCGTAATTGATGTGCGCGGCCGCGGCGTTCACGGCGTCATACATGTCCTGACCGAGGATATTTCCGACGATTATCTTGCGTATCTTCAGCATCAAGGCATCTCCTACATCTTCTGCGGAAAGGAAAGGCTGGACCCGGTGCTGATGATGGAAAAGCTGTACAGCCGGTTCGGGATCCGCAGAGCGATCATCTCCGGCGGCGCCTATGCCGACTGGACGCTCCTTTCCCATGGGCTGATCGACGAAATCAAAGTCATGCTGGTGCCGGTGGTGGACGGCGATTCCGTCTCCCATACCCTTTTCAAACGGATGGAGGGCGAAGAATCCGCCCCGGTGGCGCTGTCGCTGGTCAGCGCGGAACGGGTTGCGGGTGACGGGCTGATGCTGACCTACAAACCGAAGAATGTAAGGGGGACCTCCGAATGAAAATCGGTATTATTCAGACTGCACCCAACAACTGCGCGGCTTTGGACAGAACTGCTGCCCGATATCCAGGTGTCAGCATCGTACACTATGTGGACGGCTGTGTATGGGAGCATTTCATCGCGAACGGGGAGCAGGTAAACGACAAGGTTCACGAAATTTTGGCGGCGGATTTTAATAAGCTCATTGAGGCGGGCTGTGAACGCCTGGGGCTGCTGTGCAATCAGATCAAGCCGGGCATTGAAAAAGTGCAGGAAAAGGTGCCGCTACCGATTGTCGTATATGACGATGTGCTGGCCCGGCGGGCTGTGGCGGCCGTTCCGGAGGGCGGGAGGATCGCGGTAATCGCGATGAAAAAGGCACCGCTGGAGATGACCCGGCAGGCCGTCGAAGCCGCCGCCCTAAAGGCCGGGAAAAAGGTTACGGTAGAAACAATCTGCGTGCAGTCCGCCGCGGACTGTCTCGCGGAGACCGGGAGCACCGAGCTTGCCGACGGGTACATGGAGCGGTATTTGCGGGCGCACCAAAAGGAGTACGGCGCCTATGTTATCCCGCAGGTGCCGCTGACCCGGATGATGCCGAAGCTGCGGGATATGACTACGCCCGTATTTGACAGCATCGAGCCGTTTGTGGACGAACTGGCGAAATAATCCGCCCGCCGCTGCATATCGGCCGGAAAGATGGAGATAATCTCATTAGAAAAGGAGGTTATCTTATGTTCAAACACGAGAAGATGCTGTTTCATCCGGCCGCTGTAGATAAGCCCAATCCGCAATACGCGGCCCTTCTTCAGGAGCAACTTGGCGGGGCCAACGGGGAACTGAAGTCGGCCATGCAGTATATGTCGCAGAGTTTTCGGATCAAAGACCCGGAGATCAAGGATCTGCTTTTAGACATCGCCGCGGAAGAACTGGGGCATATGGAAATGGTGGCGCAGACGATCAATCTGCTCAACGGCCATGAGGTCGACGCGATGACGGTGCCCGCCGGTGAGATCGAATCCCATGTCCTGTTGGGACTGAATCCCGGGCTGATCAATGCGTCCGGGTACTCGTGGACGGCGGACTATGTGACGGTCACCGGCGATCTGTGCGCCGACCTGCTGTCCGATATCGCTTCCGAACAGCGGGCAAAGGTGGTCTATGAGTATCTGTACAGGCAAATCGACGACAAGAAGATCCGGGAAACCATCGACTTTCTGTTAAACCGGGAGGAGGCGCACAACGCCATGTTCCGGGAGGCCTTTAACAAGGTGCAGGACACCGGCTCAAACCGCGACTTTGGGACGACCAAAGCCGCCAAAATGTATTTCAGTATGTCTGAGCCGTCCCCGGAAAAAAGCCGGTTTCATGAGGTACAGGTTTCGCCGCCCGCCTTCCGTTCTTAACAGAAAATCCCCGCGCTTTTGCAAAGGGCAGCCAGGATAAACCTCGTGGGAAACATTCTGTCAAAGATGTGGGATATGGCATTGCGGCGCAGTGCCTTCTTTCTGGCTTTCGCAGGGTATGTTAAAAAAACTAATTTCAAAACAGGCATACTATATCACCGATATGCCTGCTTTGGCTTGTTTTTGGGACAATTTAGCAGTAAAATAAAGGAGCGGCCGGTGAATTACACGGTACACTGTAAAAGTTAAAAATACAATCATTTCTGGCATTTTTTCACGGCAACAGCATTTACTTTTGAGAAGAAAGGA
>CAYWRQ010000189.1:0-3709 GCA_964460915.1 uncultured Oscillospiraceae bacterium | reverse complement strand
TCATCGCAAAGTTCTCGGTCGGCAGGCCGAACGCGTCCCAGCCCATCGGATACAGGACGTTGTACCCTTCCAGCCGGCGTTTCCGCGCGACAACGTCCAGGGCGGTATAGCTGCGCGGGTGGCCGACGTGCAGCCCTGCTCCGGACGGGTAAGGGAATTCTACCAGCGGGTAGAATTTGGGCTTGGTGTGGTCGATTTCGGCGTGGAACGTCTTGTGCTCGTCCCAGTAGTTCTGCCATTTCTTTTCGATTTTCTGAAAATCATAGATATTCATTCTTCTCATTCCTTCTTACGGCTGATTCTATCGCACAGCGTTTGCCGTGCCCTCAGAGGCTCCCCTCCGGTTAGTTTCCTTTTAACAGGTGGGAAATATCAACCTGCTCCCCGTCCGACCACAGGCGTTCCAGGTTGTAAAACTCCCTCGTCTCCCGCAGGAAGACGTGCACGACGACGTCGCTGTAGTCCAGAACAATCCAGTTTTCCGAACGGTAGCCCTCGGTCGCATGGGGCTTGATGCCCTTCTGGCCCAGCTGATACTCTACCTCATCCGCCAGCATTTTCACCTGGGTGTTGCTGGCACCGGCGGCGATGACAAAGTAATCCGCGATAATTGTCAGATCGCCGATCCGAATTGCACGGATATCGTCCGCTTTTTTGTTGTCCAAAATTCGGACGATCGATTCCATTAATTCTTTGGATTCCATAAAAAACTTCCTTTCCAGCAGGTTATGCTGCGTTATCATCCGCATCATCGCCGCCGATTAACTCCGTGACGGTAGCCGAACCTGTTTCATACTGTGAGTTTCCGTTGATGATCCCATCCACCATCAGTTCCTCCATCGGCACCGGATCGGTATAGGGACGGAAATACTCATTCATAATGTCCGCGATATCGTCCTTAAAGACCCGCCAGATGGACTGGTCACCTGCCATACCGGTAGTCCCAGGGACGGTATAAAAACTGAGGTTGTCAGTATCCATCCCCAGAATTTCCTGCACCAGGGACAGCGCCGTCCCGACCGAGAGGTCGGTCGTAACGTTCTGCATGACCACCGACGCGAGGCTGGTCAGTTCCCTGGCGGACAGGTCCTTCATCTCCTGGAAAAGGGCTGCCAGGAATTTGCGCTGGGCGTTGATCCGCCCGATATCGCCGCCGCTGCGGGAGTGGCGCTCCCGGACGAACTTCTCCGCTTCAATGCCCGTCAGCGTATGGGTGCCGGGCGAGAAGGTCACGCCCTCCAGCGTAAAGTATTCGTCAATATCGATGGTGACGCCGCCAATGGCGTCGACAATCTTGATAAAGCCGTTCATATCCACTGTAACATAATGGTCAATCGTCAGGGCAAACTGGTCGTAAATGACCTCCGCCAGCCCCTGGATCCCGTAAGAGCTGTAGATCGCGTTAATCTTCCCGGTAACCGAGCGGTTGTACCCGACGTAGGTATCGCGCGGGAACTGCAGCGCCCGCACCGAGCCTTCCTTCAAATCGATCTGCACAACCATTACGACGTCGGTCAGCTTACCGCGGGAGACGCCCGCCGTCGCATCGATCGTGTTGTAATCGATACCGACGACCAGGAAATTGACGGCCTGTCCCTTGACGACCTCCGGTGTTTTGATATCCTCATCAATGACCGCCGTGCTGGTCGAAACGACTTCCCCCTGTTCGTTGAGCGTTTCGCTCGTCTCTGTCAGCGGCGTCCAATTCATCAAAGACGTATACCCTGCAAGGAGGACGCTGCATACAATCAGGATGATGGACAGCGTCAGCAGCAGGCCGTTTTTAACCCCCATCGGGTTTTTCTGATTATTTCCCTTAGCCATGCACTTTTTCCTTTCGATTTGCAATCAGTCTACCTTAATCCCCCGGCGCACCAGCTCGTCATAACACGCCAGCGTATCGGGATGCAGGACCTTCCCTTCCTTCACCAGGTCGGTGATCAGGAATTTCATCGAATACAGCATCCCCTGATCCAGTGATTTATCCACGATTTTGCGGGTCTTTTTCACGTCGGGGTAATCGCGGTCGGCGCTGGTCAAATCCGCCAGATAGACGACCTTTTCCAGCAGCGACATCCCCGCCCGTCCGGTCGTATGGTACCGCACGGCGTTTAGCACGTCCGCATCGTCAATACCCAGCTCCCGGCGGATATACGCCTCCCCGGCGATCGCGTGCCACAGCTGCGGCGCGCACAGATCAGCATACAACAGAATTATACCAGAATCCTCGATGAATTGCAACATATTCTTGCGCTCGACATTTTTCATCACGTCGTGCAAAAGCCCGGCAAGCCTTGCCCTTATCACATCGGCCCCGTTTTTCTCCGCCAGCTCCACCGCCCGCTTCATCACGCAGATCGAGTGCTCGTAACGGGAAGGCTTGAGGCGCTTTTTGATCAGCGCGTCATATTCTTCCCACGGGATTTTCTCCGGTTCCCACATGGTATTCAGTCCTTTCTCCCGCTCCCTGCCCCGTAAAGCCCGGCTGCAAGGATATAGTTTTCCACCGCCTCCGGCACCATCCCGCTGAGCGGCTTTTTTTCCGAAACGGCCCGCCGCACATCCGTCGAGGACATCGGCAGCGGCGTAATTTTCAGGACGTCGGTATTGCCAAGCACCCGCGCCTTGCGCAGAAGCGCTTCATATTCCCCGTCGTCCCTTGCGGCCGCGATCAGGTGGGCGTTTTCCAGGATTTCCTCCCAGTTCCGCCACCGGTCAAAGCTCAGCAGCATATCCGCGCCCATGATCAGGTAGAGCGTATCTCCCGGGAACCGCTTTTTCAGTTCCCGCAGGGTCAGGTAGGTATAGCTCCGGCCCTCTTTTTCCAGTTCCATCTCCGAAACCTCGACACCCTCCATCCCCGCTGTCGCCAGCCGCAGCATCTTAGCCCGGTCCTCCGCCGACGCCAAATCATCTGCCATCTTATGGGGCGGCACCCGGTCCGGCATGACCAGGATTTTGTCCAGCCCGGTCTGCCGCTTTACTTCCTTCAGCAGATGGATATGCCCCAGATGTACCGGGTTAAATGTCCCGCCGTAAATTCCCAGCTTCATCTCAATCGTCCAGCCGGATAACCGGCTTCTCGGGGTTCGGCTTATACAGGGTAATGCGGGTACCCAGCACCTGCACAACCTCGCAGCCGACGTTTTCGGCAATCTCCGCCGCCGCTTCCTTCGCCGTATACAGGCTATTTTCCAGCACGCGAATCTTGATCAGCTCCCGCGCCGTCAGCGCGTCCTCCACCGCCTTATAGGTGTTTTCGTTGATGCCGCCCTTGCCGATCTGCATGATCGTCTCCAGGCCGTTCGCCATTCCGCGCAGCTTTGCTCTTTGTTTACTTGTCATTTCTCATTTTCCTTTTTTTATATTGTTTGTGATTTAAATTCACGCTTTTTGAAAAAAGCGTGGCAAAAACTTTTGGTTCGCGCCCGTCGTCCGCGTACCGACGGACTCTTTCGTTAAAAACGGCAGCTGAGTGGTCGCGCCGGGCAGTCACGGACCGTTTCTCTGACGCGCAAACCGAACGTTATGGGTCGAAGGTTCGGGAATGGACGCAGTGCACACGCGGGAGGTTTGCGGTAACCATCGGGTTAGTGGTGTAAACCCGGGCGTTTATGCACAAACCGTCCGTTTCGTGCAGCCGGGCAGAGATTCCATTCCCGGGAGGGTGGAGATTCTTCGCTGGCGCTCAGGATGACAGACAGGGCGC
>CAYWRQ010000188.1:0-3799 GCA_964460915.1 uncultured Oscillospiraceae bacterium | reverse complement strand
GCCTCCTGCATGTTATGCCTAAAGAAATTTACACACAAATTCGGACTTGACTCAACCAGAAGCAGGCACAGGATCTTGCGCCTTATCTTCCCGTTTACGGCAAAGATATTCTGGAGATTGTCCCGGAGCAGTACTTAGCGGCCACCAGTGTAGGCGAGAAGATCTACGGCGTCACCACCAACGGTACTAAGGGCTCCAACTTCGGCATCACGATGCGCGCCGATATCCTGGAAAAATACGACCTGATGGATCTGGTCAACCAGTTGAAGCCGGTCGATACCATCGAAGAAATGGAAAACAATTACGAGGTTTTGGATCAAATCTTTGCAGCGGTTGTCGAAAACGAGCCGAATGTAATCCCGCTGTTCCCGTACTGCTTCTATCTGGCTGCCCAGTATGATACCTTGGGCGACAGCCTGGGCGTCGTTATGGGCAGCGACAGCACTGAGGTCGTCAACCTCTACGCGACAGAAGAGTTCAAACGGATCTGTGAGGTCGCATATGACTGGATGCAGAAGGGCTATATCATGAAGGATTACGCTTCTACCAACGAAACGTATACTTCTCTGTTTAAGAGCGGCCGTCTCTTTGCTACGACCGATGCCCCGGGATGCCTGTCCTATGATAATAAGGTCAGTGCGGCGACCGGCCTGGAGCTTACGATGCGGACGCTGAAGAATCCTTTGGCGATGACCTCCTCGATTGTCAAGATGGCGAATACCGTCCCGATTTCCGCCACCGAGCCGGAAGCGGCTGTTGCCTTTATGAACCTGCTGTACGCGGATGAGGACGTTAAGAATTTGATCTCCTACGGCGTAAAAGACGTCCATTATGTCGAAACCGGCGACGGCCATATCGATTATCCGGCAGGCATCGATTCCTCCAACAGCAAATATCCGGCTACGCAGCCCTGGATGTACGGAAACACGATGTTCGGCGGTATCTGGGCAGGCGAAGATTTGGACCGTGACGCCCAGGCGGCTGCTTACGAGGCGGTAACGGTCACCGCTCCTACGCTGGGCTTTATGTTTGATACCTCCTCTGTAAAGAACGAGGTTGCCGCCTGCAAATCCGTTGTCACGGAATACAGCGAGAGTTTGATTTCCGGCTCCGTAGACCCGGAGGTTGCGCTGCCGGAGTTCCTGGAAAAGCTGGACAAGAGCGGTATGAACAGCATCCTCGAAGAAAAACAGAAACAGCTGGACGCGTGGCTGGCTGAAAAAGGCGAATAAATCCATCATACCTGAACCAGAGGGGGTTGCGGGATCTCCCGCAATCCCCTTTATGCATATAAGGAGGTTTTTCTCTTGACATCTGCGAATATAAAATCTGCCGGCAAGCAGCGTAAACCCCTGACCGGCCGGCTTCGCCAGTGGCCGCTTTATCTGATGATGGTACCGGGGCTGGCTTATCTGGTCATCAACAACTATATCCCGATCTGCGGACTGTTTATTGCCTTTAAGGACATCGATTATTCCAAGGGCATTTTTCAGTCGGACTGGATCGGGTTCAAAAACTTCAAGTTCCTTTTCCTGACGGAGGATGCCTGGATCATTACCCGCAACACGCTGGCATATAACATCGTCTTTATCATTCTTGGCGTTGTAACGGGGGTGGCCGTCGGCATTATGCTCAGTGAGGTCCTGAGCAAGATGATGACCAAAATATACCAGACAGTGCTTTTGCTGCCGCAGCTGATTTCCATCATCATCGTAGCGTACATCACCTATGCACTCCTGAACAGCGATACCGGGCTGATCAACCACTCGATTTTACAGCCCTTGGGCAGAGAGCCGGTTGCCTGGTACACAGAGCCAAAATACTGGCCGTTTATTTTGACTTTTGTCCATATCTGGAAAGGGCTTGGGTATTCCTCTATCATGTATCTTTCGGCTATTATTGGGATCGACCGCAGCCTGTATGAGGCGGCGGAAATTGACGGCGCAGGCAAAATGCAGCAGATTTTCCGGATTACCATTCCGCTGCTGCGTCCGACGATTATTACCCTGACCCTGATGAATATCGGCAAGATTTTCTATTCGGACTTCGGCCTGTTTTTGCAGGTACCGATGAATGCCGGCGCCCTGTTCAGCGTAACCAATACCATTGATACCTATGTCTACCGTGCGCTGATGCTGCAAAACGATATTGGGATGTCGTCCGCAGCCGGTTTCTATCAGTCTTTGGTCGGGTTTGCCCTGGTCATGATTTCGAACGCGATCGTACGGAAAGTCGACGCGGATAACGCCCTGTTCTAAGGAGGCAGCGATTATGGTAAAAACAAAAGGAGCCATCGTTTTTCAGGTGGTTATCAATCTTATTCTGGTGTTACTGGCCCTCTGCTGCATTCTTCCGTTTATCCTGCTTTTGCTGGCCTCCTTTACGGATGAATCGGTCCTGCTGGCGGATGGCTACAGCTTTTTCCCGAGGAAATTCAGCCTTGCGGCCTATCAGTATCTTTCCAGTCAGTTCGCATCCATGGCCCGTGCATATGGCATCACCATTTTTATTACGGTTTTCGGCACGGTAGTCAGCCTGCTGATCACCCCTATGCTGGCGTATCCTCTTTCCCGCCAGGATTTTAAGGACCGCAACCTCTTTTCCTTTATCGTATATTTCACGATGCTGTTTAACGGCGGCCTGGTCCCTACCTACCTGCTCTGGACGCAGACCTTCCACATCAAAAATACCATTTGGGCGCTGATTTTCCCCGGTCTTTTGCTTTCCGCCTTTAATGTTATGCTGATGAAGAATTATTTCAAGACCAATATTCCGCCCGCCCTTATTGAAGCGGCGCAGATTGACGGGGCCGGGGAATTTTATATCTTTTTCCGGATTATCCTTCCGCTTTCACTGCCGATTATGGCGACAATTGGGCTATTCGTCGGTATCGGATAAAGGATGGTGGGAGCCCGTATATCCGCCGTTACCGGCGCCGAAGCGCATGGGAGCACCGGCTCTACGGACTGCAATATACCGCTCTCCATGGGGGTTAACGCGGTCTGTGTCGGCCTGATTCGCGGCGGGCATCCCCATGCCAGAGAGGAATATATTGAGCGGGAAAGCTTAACATCCGGATTCCGGCTCGGTATGAGTATCCTGCTGGGTTTCTTTGATTGATAAGGCCCCGTTCCCTGTGGGCTATGCGGGGAGTAAACTGTATGCTGACAATATTTATGGGAGGACGAATGTTATGAAAACCGGATTTCCTGAAAATTTTCTCTGGGGAGGCGCGATTGCCGCTTCCCAGGCGGACGGCGCATGGGATAAAGGTGGGAAGGGGCTGGATACCCAAGACCTGCGCTACTTTGACGCGGCCTGGGACAAAACTGCCCGACAGAAAAACCGCAATATCAATATGACGAGCGAGCGTTTTTCCGAGGCTTTGACCGCCGATGATCCTACCCATTACCCTTTCCGGTGGGGGATTGATTTTTACCATCACTGGAAAGAGGATCTGGCCTTATTTGCCGAAATGGGGCTGAAGGTGTTCCGTACCTCCATCAACTGGGCGCGCATCTATCCGAACAGGGACGACGCGGTTCCCAATGAAGAGGGGATCCGGTTTTATATCGATCTGTTCGACGAATGTCACCGGCTGGGCATGAAGGTTTTTGCGACCATCCTCCATTATAACATTCCGGTAAACCTGGTTACGAAATACGTCAGCTGGAAAGGCCGTGAGACGGTGCGTTATTATGAGCGCTACTGCCGGACGCTCTTTACTCGGCTTGGACGGCGAGTGGATTTTTGGCTGCCCTTTAATTAGATAAATTGTTCCCGGTTCAATCCGTATAAT
>CAYWRQ010000187.1:0-3836 GCA_964460915.1 uncultured Oscillospiraceae bacterium | reverse complement strand
GGGAAGATCAACAGCCTGAATACGGCATTTTACTACATGCAGGAGATCCTTGCGGATGGTGAACAGGATCATTTTGCTGACTGGGACGAGAAGTCATCACGGCTGTACCTTTTGATCGAAAGGGCAGACGTCTCCGAAGACGGTATGGGAGATTATCAGGAGGTGTACGACATGATCCGGAGCGTGTCTCAGCTGGAGGATCCTGCCGAAGCGCAGTCGGCGGAGCTGATCGCACAGGCAAGGAACATGCGGGTATCATGGTGTACGGAAAACGGGAAGTGGAGCGCGGACATTGTGAAATAGATCGCCGCAAAGGACTTCCTCGACCGTTTATCGCAAATTTCGACCGTTTATCGCAAAGTGGTTGCTTTTTCGCCGGAAGTGTGTTACGTTGGAGATAGAAGAGAGGTGCATCAATCGGATGAAACCGAATTCCTTAAAAGCAAACGGTGTCATTTACATTATTTTCGCTACGTTGGGATTCAGCTTAATACCAATTATGGCGCAAATTGGGTTGTCTCCGGATATGACGGCAGGAACATTATTGTTCTATCGCTTTTTTGTTGCAGGGATACTCTTTTTCATATATTGTCTTGCGACGAAAAAGAAAATCCTTCTGAAGGATAGAGCGAGTTTTTTCGCTGTTGTCATAGCCGGGTGTATCTACAGTGCCCAATGCATCTTCTTCTTTTCTTCCTTTAACTATATTTCTTCCTCAATAGGCGAGATATTATATCACTGTTATCCGTTATTTGTTTTGATACTGGCAAACGTGTTCTTAAAAGAAACCATAACGAGGAATAAAGTTTTAGGGGTCGTTTTATCTATCGCCGGCGTGTGCATCGTCCTGTATGCGCCATGGAGCTCTGCGGAAATTCGCGGTATTATTTACGTTGTACTTACAGCCTTGATTAGCTCTTGCTATATGGTATATACAAAGAAATATACTTCGGACATTGATACAACGGTATTAACAATGTACCTTTGCATCGTATGCTCCGCCGTATATTTTGCATATACCATGATTCGAGGCGAGTTTGATGTTCCTGATCACTTAGAAATTGTGGCAAATATTATGGTACTGGCGGTGTGTTCCACGGTCATTGGCTTCTTCTGTTTTATGAAGGCAATTTCATTATTAACAGTCGGTCAAGTATCGATTCTATCCTTACTGGAACCTATCTTTACAATTATCATAGCGTTTGTTGCATTAGATGTAAGGATCACCATGACGCAATTCATAGGAACGTGTATGGTACTTCTTGCGATAGGTATATATGAAAAGAAATAGGAACTGATAAAAATTTCGGAAATCCTGTCCTCAAACCAGATCAAAACTGGTTCTATATAGTAGAAAGGGCAGACGTCTCCGAAGACGGTATGGGAGATTATCAGGAGGTGTACGACATGATCCGGAGCGTGTCTCAGCTGGAGGATCCTGCCGAAGCGCAGTCGGCGGAGCTGATCGCACAGGCAAGGAACATGCGGGTATCATGGTGTACGGAAAACGGGAAGTGGAGCGCGGACATTGTGAAATAGATCGCCGCAAAGGACTTCCTCGACCGTTTATCGCAAATTTCGACCGTTTATCGCAAAGTGGTTGCTTTTTCGCCGGAAATGTGATATGTTGGAGATAGAAAAGATTGGAAATTATAGTCTGCTTTTTTTGACCTGCCAAAATGACGAATGACGAAGGGTCAGAAAATTTGAAAAACAGCGGGGTACGGGATGAAACCAAAAAAGAAGACCTGGATGATTGCGGGGATAGCAGCAGTCATCCTTTTGATAGCGGTGCTATGGGTCCAGTGGATCCTGCAGCAGCGCCCAATGACCATCAAGATGCTGGGGGACGGCGGTATCCGGCACATAGAAGCGGGTGTCGTTTCGGCAGAAGGATGGCAGAGAGAAAAACTGGACCACGAAGAAATGCAGCGGCTGGTTCGGGTCATAAACAACATCAAAGGAGACACGGTGTCTCTGTCGCCGAAGGACTCGACTCGGGAAAGGCAGATTGTCATCAGCGTTGAAAAGACCGACGGACGGAAAAGGCATATGGTGTTCTCCGACCAGACACTGGTGCTGGACAATGACGAGACCTATCTCCTGTCAAAGAAGGATGCGCGGCAGATTGAGCGTCTGTTTGGTGAAATCCTATGAGTGCCGTACGGTGGCGGCGAAGGCTGTTTTGCGCAGGCTTTTTGCCGGTTTTGTTCCTTTTGCTTGCGGCAGGTCCGGCCTTCGGTGCAGACGATCCTCTGCATGGGGCCGTTCCCCTCTATTTGGACCGGGCTGCGGAGCAGACCGTAAGCGGCGCTTTGCATGACGGGCACCAGACGGAGTTGTACCGGCTGGATGTGAAACAGTCCGGGACGCTGCGCTGGAAGCTGACCTTTGATCTGGCGGCGCTGGACGTGCGCCTTTTGAATTCGGACGGCCAGGTGATCAAAGCCTGGTATCAGCGTTGGGATGCGGCTTTGCAGATAGGCAGCGGTGAGATACGCTTTTCCGCCGAACCCGGAACCTATTATATACAGCTGAAGCGGCGCAACGGTGACGGCAATTATCAGCTGACCCAGTCCTTTGATGAGGAAAAAACCACGGAGCAGCAGCCCAATGATACGCTGGAACAGGCACAGCCTCTGGCTTTGGGCGATACCGCATACGGTGTCATTGGCATCGGTTACGCGAGGAATGCCAGGGATCAGGATGTGTACCGGTTGGAGATCCCTGCGGCGAAGAACATCACCTTTACGCTGAACTCAGCGCTGTCCGGCGCGTACCTCCACATCTACGATGCGGAAGGTGAGCAGGTTCATTACGCCTTTGCCACGGCGGATTCAGACACGGGATGCAGCCGGATACGCAGGACCTATAGGCTGGCGGCAGGGACCTATTCCCTGCTGGTCAAGGGAGGCAGTGATACCGGGGCGTATACCCTGAAAGCCGCGGCAGCCGTACCGCCGGCGAAGACAGCGATCCGATCTCTGGTTCGGCGCAGCCGGTACCAGAACCTGCAGATCAGCCTGAAAGAGGTGAAGGGAGCGGAAGGTTATCAGATCTGTATTGCGGAAGACGCGGGATTTCAAAAGGTCCGACGCTACCGGAAGACAAAGCCGGCTTCTTCCTATCATCTGGCAAAGGGCAAAACCTATTACGTAAAGGCCCGCGCCTACAGGAAAAACAGCGAGGGTGGTTACATCTACGGCAGGTTCAGCAAAGTGAAAAAGATCCGGTTATAACTCGTCTGTCATCGGTGAGAGTGTCACCGATGGATGAAAAGCGGGGCCTTGCCCCTTTGAAGCAGTAAGTGTCATATTGTATCATACATCAGTGAAGGGCCTTTCTCCTGCAGGGGGGCTCTTTTCTGATGTGTGCCGCGTGTGCGCCGCATTTTGCACAGAGTTTTACATTTTATAAGAGGTTTTACATTTTGTGCCATATGTTGCGCTGTATGTTGCGCAGCAGGGCTTGCCCTTTCGACGAGGGCGTTTTCTTTTTTCGTAATTTCGTTTTCTTTTGAAAACGATTCAGCCGATAAGGAAAACAAAACGGCCGGTGGTCGGGCAAATCGCGGGGAAAAAGGGGTTTGCGGGTCGATAAACAAGCGTAATACCGCCTTTGGCAGCGTTTTTTCTCAAAATCATGAGCCTAAATACACGGCGCTGTTGCCAATTTTCGAGTTTCGTTTTCTTTTGAAAACATTTTTGCGGATTTAGAAAACGCACAGCCCGGCGCGGCCCGATGTAGAGCAGCCCAGCGCGGCCCGATGTAGAGCAGCCCGGCGCGGCCCGGTGCAGCCCGCTATGGCCCGGTATGGCCCGCCGCCCGCCGCATGG
>CAYWRQ010000186.1:0-3838 GCA_964460915.1 uncultured Oscillospiraceae bacterium | reverse complement strand
CCCTTTCCGTCAGATAGCATAATATCTAACCCCATCGCTCTGCGCGATGGTTACGCTTTCAGGCAGTTAGCCTGTATGGAGTAAAAAGTGATGCGGGTCGATGTGGACATCGACCCCTACAGTGTTGCCTATTAAGTAGCATACACAAATAATGACATCCATCCAGACTTTTGTCTATGTAAATTAAAATTTCCCGCAATAGTCCCTCTACCCGGCGCGATCGCCCAAGTTTTGTTTATCTCGGACGAGCGGATTGCGTAGCAGGAGCGACCGCCGCGAACCTAAAGTTTTTGGCCCGCTTTTTTCAAAAAGCGGGAGAAAGGAATGATTTGAAAAATGAATAATGAGTTCTTCGAGGCATTACAAATGCTGGAAAGGGAAAAGGGCATCAAGGCCGACTACTTAATCGAAAAGATCAGCAACGCGATTGCCATCGCCGTGAAAAAAGATTACGAAGTGGCCGATAACGTTACGGTTGTCATTGATCCCGATACCTTCCGGTTCGATGTCTCGATTACGAAAATGGTTGTAGATATTATCGAAACCCCGGAAACGGAAATCCTGCTGGATGAAGCGCTTGCTTACGATCCCGGCGCAAAGATTGGGTTCCCCTGCGTCATGCACCTCGATCCCCGGAAATTCGGCCGTATCGCCGCCCAGACCGCTAAGCACGTCATCCGCCAGGGCATCCGCGAGGCGGAGCGCAGCCAGCTGATGGAACAGTTCCAGAGCAAGGTCTGCGAAATCGTGACGGCTGTTGTCCAGAAGGTCGAGCCGACCTCCGGCAACGTCACCGTGGAGATTGACCACAACGAGTTTATGCTGTTCAAAAACGACCAGCTTCCCGGCGACGATCTCCATGAGGGCGACCGCATCAAGGTTTATGTAGTCGATGTTGTCAACCTTGACAAGCGCGCTTCTTTGAAGATTTCCCGTACCCATAAAGACCTCGTCAAACGGCTGTTTGAACTGGAAGTCCCTGAGATTTTCGACGGCACGATTGAAGTAAAATCGATCTCCCGCGAAGCCGGTTCGAGAACCAAAATCGCCGTGATCAGCAAGAACCCGGATGTCGACCCCATCGGCGCCTGCATCGGACCGAAGGGAAGCCGTATTTCGTCCATTGTCAAAGAACTGGGCGGCGAAAAGATCGATATCGTCCGCTACTCGGAGAACGACGCGCAGTTCATCAAAGAAGCCCTCTCCCCCGCCAGTGTTCTCGACGTCCGGATCCTGCCCGGCACCGAAAAGGCCTGCCGCGTAACCGTCCCGGACACCCAGCTCTCCCTCGCAATCGGCAATAAAGGGCAGAACGCCAAGCTGGCCGCGAAGCTGACCGGTTATAAGATCGACATCCGGTCGGAAAACGAAGCGGCGCAGGAGGCCCTCGAAGCAACCGACGAAAACGAAGAGCTGTTTGCAGAAGAATCCGAAAACGATGACCTTTTTACCGAGGAAGCCGATCCGGCCCCGACGGAAAGTGAAGAGACGGTCGAACAGGACCGTACTGAGGAAATAGACGTATGAAAAAAATTCCTCTGAGAATGTGCACCGGCTGCGGCGAAATGAAGCCGAAAAAGGAACTGGTGCGGGTCGTCCGGTCGAAGGAAGGGGAAATTTCCCTGGATCTGACCGGTCGGAAAGCCGGACGCGGGGCCTATGTATGTCCTAAACCGGAGTGCCTGAAAAAAGCACGCAAAACCCGCCGGATTGAGCGCAGCCTGGATGTAAAAATCCCTGATGAACTGTATGACGCGATGGAGAAGGAGATGGAAGGGAATGTCTGACCGCTTCTGCTCCACCCTCTCGCTGTGTATGAGGGCAAAAAAGCTGGCCTTCGGTTTTGACACCGTGGGGGAGGCGGTGAAAAGCGGGCAGGTCTTCCTGCTGCTGACCGCCGCCGACCTCTCGGAAAAGACCGCAAAGGAAGTCCGTTTTCTGGCCGACCGGCACGCGATCCGGTGTCTCCCCCTGGACAAAACCCAGGCGGAAATCCGGACGGTCATCGGCAAGCTTACCGGTGTCCTCGCGATCACCGACGAAGGCCTGGCCGGTTCCCTCTTAAAAGCATACGAAGCCCCCGCGCAGGACTAACGGTCCGTCGTCAGGAGTATAGGCCACAGGTTTTCTCCCGTTTTTCCGATGCCGCAGCATTCGGAAAACAGAAAGGCATGGTATTATGACGATAAAAAAGATTAAGCTGAACGATATTGCCAAAGATTTAAATGTCCCCGCCAAGGAAATTGCCGAGATGCTCGCGGGCCACTTCGGCACCGAGCAGAAAAAACCCGCGCAGATCCTGTCCGAGCAGGAAATGAACGTCGTGTTTGAACACTACACCGGCTCCAACCAGGTGGCGGACTTTAACCAGTACTTCGCCAGCAAGGACGCGCCCGCGCCGAAGCAGGAAAAGGCCGAGAAGCCTGCCTCTGCGGCCGCGAAAGCAAAGGCTGCGGTCGAAAAGGTAGCGACGAAGGTCAGCGAAAAGATGCGTGCCGATAAGGCAAAGCCCGCTCCGGCAGCCCCCAAGCAGCAGGCTCTAGAAGCTCCACCGGAGGGTAAAGCTCCGGAGACCCCGAAAGAAGCGCTGCCTGCGCCTGAGGGTAAATCTGTTTCCGAAGCCGCACCGGCGGAAAATCCTCCTGTCGTAAAGGCGGAGACGGCTCCTGCTCCTCAGCCAAAACCCGCTCCGGCACCTGCGGCGGAGGCTTCTCCGGTTCCGGAAGAAAAGCCCGCTCCTGAAACAAAAGCGGAAACAAAGCCGGCTGAATCGGCTCCCGAAGCAAAGCCCGAAAAAATCAAAACCGCTGCCCCCGACCAAGCGCCGGAAGCAGCCCATAAGGATCAAGAAAAGGTTGTTGACAACGTGGCAGATAAATCCGAAAAGACTGAAAATAATAAGAAGAACCCGCCGGAGCGCAGCACAGGCGGCACAGGCGGCGCTCCCCGCCGGAACAACGACCGCGGCGACCGCGAACGCAGCGGAAACGGCGGTGAACGCAGGTTTGGAAACGGCGCGGGCGGCAAACGCAGAAATGATCGAAACGGCGAACGCAGAAACGACCGAAACGATCGAAACGGCGAACGCAGAAACGACCGTGGCGAGCGCGGCGACCGCAATAACGGCGGCGAGCGCAAAAACGGCGGCTTCGGGAACAACCGGGGCGAACGCAGGGACGACCGCAGAAACGGCCAGAACAGCGGCCGGTCCCAGAATAACAATGCTCCCGCAAACCGTCCGAAGCCCGCACCCGCACCGGCGGCGCCCGCCGAGCCTGTCGAGAAGGAGCGCACGGTCCGCCATGTCGACACCAAGACCTCGGACGTCAACCTGGATAAATACAACGAGCATTACGAGGATATCGCCCCGCAGGCCGCCGTCCGCAGGAACGATTCCCAGCAGAGGAAGCAGAAGCTGAAACAGAAATCCCAGCAGCAGAAGAAAGGCAAATTCGGCGGCGCCAGAAGGGAAACCGAGGCCGAGAAGCTGCAGCGGATGGCGCTGGAACGGGCCCGCAAGCAGCAGCTGAAGGTGCTCATCCCCGACGAGATCGTTGTCTCCGAGCTGGCCTCCCGGCTGAAGGCCACCGTTACGGAGGTCATCAAAAAGCTGATGATGATGGGGGTTATGGCCGCGCAGCACGAGGTCATTGACTACGATACCGCCGCCCTGGTCGCGATGGAAATGGGCGCAAAGGTCGAAAAGGAAGTCGTTGTCACGATTGAGGAACAGCTGATCCACGACGAAACCGACAGCGAAGAGGATCTGCAGCCCCGCTGCCCGGTCGTCGTGGTCATGGGCCATGTCGACCACGGCAAGACCTCGATCCTGGACAAA
>CAYWRQ010000185.1:0-3840 GCA_964460915.1 uncultured Oscillospiraceae bacterium | reverse complement strand
GTGCTGGTCACGACCCTGACCAAAAAGATGGCCGAGGATTTGACCGAGTACCTGAAAAACCTGAGTGTTCGGGTGCGGTATATGCACCATGATATCGATACGATGGAGCGGATGGAGATTGTCCGCGATCTGCGGCTGGGGCGGTTTGACGTGCTGGTCGGCATCAACCTGCTGCGCGAGGGACTTGATATTCCCGAGGTCAGCCTGGTCGCGATTCTTGACGCCGACAAGGAAGGCTTTTTGCGCAGCGAAACCTCCCTGATCCAGACCATCGGCCGCGCCGCCCGCAACGCAAACGGGCAGGTCATCATGTACGCCGATTCGGTCACGCCGTCGATGGAGCGGGCGCTGGACGAAACCTACCGCCGCCGGAAGATTCAGATGGCCTATAACGAGGCCCACGGCATCATCCCGAAGACCATCGTCAAATCGGTTGCCGAAATCCTCGAAATCTCCTCCAAGGATACGATCGACAAGAAGGGCAAGCGGCTCTCGATCCAGGAGAAGCAGAAGCTCATCAAGGCCTATACCGCCGAAATGAAGCAGGCCGCCAAGCTGCTGGAATTCGAACAGGCCGCGATTTTGCGCGATAAGATTCAGAAGCTGCGGGAGGAGATCGGGGAGGCATAAAGATATATCTATGCGGATGACAGGATGGGGAAATTTGCAGATTGATGTAATAATGATAGGGATCATTCATAATTATTGTAGGGGCTGGTCTTGCGCCAACCCGCCGGACCCCGCCCCTACGGAGTAGGCGAACACACGGATAATGGGCGCGTAACCGTTAGCCGGTGATGTAAACCCGGGCGACCGGAAAGCCTTTCCACACCCCGAAACGTTTTGATTGAATAGGAGAGTCATATTATGGAGCATAAATGTTACCCCTTCTCCCCGCACAGCGCGGTTTTCCCGATCGGGGCGCTGGCACAGTATAAATACGTCGTTATTTTTGCCCGGTACCAGGGGAAATGGCTGTTCTGCCGCCATAAGCAGCGCGCGACGATTGAAACCGCCGGCGGCCATATCGAGCCGGGCGAAACCCCGCTGGACGCGGCGAAACGGGAGCTGTGGGAGGAAACCGGGGCGGTAAGGGCGGAGGTTGCGCCGCTGTTTGACTATGCGGCGGAGGACGCAATGAGCGGCGCGTCCGGGGCCGTATTCCTGGCGGAAATTGAAGCGCTGGGGGAACTGCCCAAGCAGTTTGAGATGGCCGGACGGCAGTTTTTCGACCGCCTGCCCGATGAAGATGAAAAGGATATCTGGACCTATCCCGCGATCACGCCGGTGCTGATTCGGAAGCTGCGGGAGATGGGGATGGAATGAGGGAACCCGCCGGGCCGGTTCCTTGCAGGTTTTCCGACAGATCGTACATATTGACGAAACGGGTGCAGGGTGGGTATATGACGGGCGGGGGAGATGCCGCATGAATCAGCAGGCCACCCCGCGTAAATCAGCCTATTTATAATTGCACGAACGGAAATAAACCTTTCCCGCGTGGGAAATGTCCGAAGAGCGTGAGCTTGTCGAACGCTCTCGCTAGTTTGGTGCGCTGTGAAACGGCCGCGGCGGACATAGTGCAGGCTGTGCCTGCCGGCGGAGTACAAAAAAAGGAGGAAGTATGGATCAGATTGTAATCAAAGGTGCGCGGGAGCACAACCTAAAGAATATCGACCTGACGATCCCGCGGGACAAGCTGGTGGTATTTACCGGACTGTCGGGGTCGGGGAAGTCATCGTTGGCGTTCGACACGATCTACGCCGACGGGCAGAGAAGGTATGTCGAGAGCCTGTCGTCCTATGCCCGGATGTTCTTAGGGCAGATGGAAAAGCCGGACGTGGACTCGATCGAGGGGCTGTCCCCGGCGATCTCGATCGACCAGAAGACCACCAGCAAAAACCCCCGTTCAACCGTCGGGACAGTGACCGAGATTTACGATTACCTGCGGCTGTTGTATGCCCGCATCGGCATCCCGCACTGCCCGGTCTGCGGGCGGGAGATCAAGCAGCAGTCGGTCGACCAGATTGTGGACCAGCTCCTTTCCTACCCGGAGCGCACCCGGATGCAGATTTTGGCGCCGGTCGTCCGGGGGCGGAAGGGCGAGCACCAGAAGGAGTTCGAGTCGGCGCGCAAGAGCGGGTTTGTCCGGGTACGGGTCGACGGGAACATCTACGATTTGTCCGAAGAAATCAAGCTGGAGAAAAATAAAAAGCATAACATCGAAATCGTCGTCGACCGCCTTGCCGTCGGGCAGGAAATTGAGTCCCGGCTGACCGACTCGATTGAAACGGCCTTAAAGCTCGGCGGCGGCCTGGTGATGGCCGACGTGAACGGGGAAGTGCTGACCTTCTCCCAGTCCTACGCCTGCCCCGACCATGGGATTTCGGTCGGGGAGCTGGAGCCGAGGATGTTTTCGTTCAACAACCCCCAGGGCGCCTGCCCCAAATGCACGGGTCTTGGCACCTTTATGAAGGTCGACCCGGAGCTGGTTGTCCCGAACAAGAACCTTTCGATCCGGGACGGCGCGATCAAGGCCTCCGGCTGGTACATCGGCGACAGCGGCACAATTGCCCAGATGTACTATGAGGCGATGGCGAAGCACTACGGCTTTTCGATGGACACGCCCTGGAAGAAGCTGACGCTGAAACAGCAAAACGCCCTGCTCTACGGCAGCGGCGACGAACGGATCCATATGGTCCGCCAGAAGGAGTACGGTACCGGCACCTACGACACCGTTTTTGAGGGCATCATCAACAACCTTGAGCGGCGGTTCCGGGAGACCCAGTCCAGCTGGGTGCGGGACGAGATCACCCAGGTCATGTCCAGCGTCCTCTGCCCCGACTGCCACGGCCGCCGGCTGCGGCCGGAGTACCTTGCGGTCACGGTCGGCGGGAAAAATATCAGCGAATTCTGCCGGATGTCGGTCACCCAGGCGCTCGAGTTTTTGGACAATATCCATCTTACTCCCCGGGAGCAGATGATCTCCGAGCAGATTCTGAAGGAAATCCGGGCACGGCTGGGATTTTTGCAGTCGGTCGGGCTGGAATATCTGACCCTGTCCCGCGCGTCGGCGACCTTGTCCGGCGGCGAAAGCCAGCGGATCCGGCTGGCGACCCAGATCGGCTCCAGCCTGGTCGGCGTGCTGTACATTCTCGACGAGCCGTCGATCGGCCTGCACCAGCGGGACAACGACAAACTGCTGGCGACGCTGCGGCGGCTGCGGGACCTGGGCAACACGCTGATCGTCGTCGAGCATGACGAGGACACGATCCGTGCCGCCGATTATATTGTCGACGTGGGGCCGGGCGCGGGCGTCCATGGCGGCGAAATCGTCGCACAAGGCTCCCTCGCGGATATCATTGCCCAGCCGCGCTCGATCACCGGCCAGTACCTTTCGGGCGTGCGGAAAATCGGCGTGCCGCAGGAGCGCCGGAAGGGGAGCGGAGGCTGGCTGACAGTCAAAGGGGCCAGGCAGAACAACCTGAAAAACATCGACGTCCGTTTTCCGCTGGGGACAATCACCTGCGTCACCGGAGTCTCGGGCAGCGGCAAGTCGAGCCTGGTCAATGAACTGCTCTACAAAGCGCTGGCGCAGCAGCTTTCGACCGCCCGTGTCCGCCCCGGCGACTTCGACGGCCTAGAGGGCATCGAACTGGTGGACAAGGTCATCAACATCGACCAGTCCCCCATCGGCCGCACCCCGCGTTCCAACGCTGCCACCTACACCGGCGTCTTCACCGACATCCGCGCCCTGTTCGCTTCGACGCCGGACGCGAAAATGCGGGGATACGATTCCGGGCGGTTCTCCTTCAACGTCAAGGGCGGACGCTGCGAGGCCTG
>CAYWRQ010000184.1:0-3849 GCA_964460915.1 uncultured Oscillospiraceae bacterium | reverse complement strand
ATACGACGAGAAGGACGCGATCCTGACCTTCCACGCCGGGGCCGGCGGGACCGAGGCGCAGGACTGGGTCAGTATGCTCTACCGGATGTACACCCACTGGGCGGAACAGCACGGCTACAAGGTCAGCGTCCTGGACTTCCAGGAGGGGGACGAGGCCGGTATCAAGTCCGCTTCGATCCAGATCGAGGGGAAAAACGCCTACGGGTTCCTCAAGTCGGAAAACGGCATCCACCGGCTGGTCCGGGTGTCGCCCTTTGACGCCTCCGGCAGAAGGCAGACCTCCTTCGCGTCGCTGGAGGTTATGCCGACGATGGAGGAGGTCGACACCAATATCGTTGTCCGCCCGGAGGATATCCGGGTCGAGGTCTACCGCGCGTCCGGCGCAGGCGGCCAGAAGGTCAACAAGACCTCGTCCGCCGTCCGGATCATCCATCTGGCGACCGGCATCGTCGTCTCCTGCCAGGTGGAGCGCAGCCAGTACCAGAACAAGGACGTGGCGATGCGGATGCTGAAATCGAAGCTGCTCGCCATCAAGATCCAGCAGCACCTGGATAAGATCGAGGACATTAAGGGCGACCAGAAGCAGATCGGCTGGGGCAGCCAGATCCGTTCCTACGTCTTTATGCCCTATACGATGGTCAAGGACCACCGCACAAACTTTGAAACCGGCAATGTGAACGCGGTTATGGACGGCGATTTGGACGGGTTTATCAACGCGTACTTAAAGGCGCTGGCCAATGGGGAACTCAAAGAATAATTTGTAAGTCTCAACGGGATTTTATAATATATCATCCTAAGTAACACGAAGATTCTTCGGCTGCGCCTCAGAATGACAGCGAGGGTAGAAAAGCAAATGTACAGCTTTATAATCGTGTCAAATTAAGTAGAATCTGCTTGGAAAGGGGCGGAATTTTTATGAAGCATCGTACAGAAAAAGAAATGATGGATTTGATCCTCGGCGTCGCGGAGAAGGACGAGCGGGTAAGGGCCGTTTGGATGAACGGCTCCCGCGCCAACCCCAAGGCCCACCGGGACCATTACCAGGACTATGATATTGTCTATGCCGTAACCGATATGGCGCCGTTTATCGCGGATAAGCACTGGGTCGATGTCTTCGGCGAACGGGTCATCATGCAGACAAGGGATTTGCAGCTGGACTCCACCCCGCCCTTTGAGGATTGGTACATCTATCTGATGCAGCTGATCGACGGCAACCGCCTGGACCTGAAGCTGGTGCCGGTCGAGCGGATAAAGGAAGAACTGATCGACGACAAAATGTGCGTCCTGCTGATGGACAAGGACGGGCTGGCCCCGCCGCTGCCGCCCCAGTCGGACGAGCAGTACTGGGTAAAAAAACCGACCGAGCGGGAGTTTACCTGCGCCTGCAACGAATTCTGGTGGGTCGCCCCGTATGTCGTAAAGGGAATCTGGCGGCAGGAGATGCCGTATGCCCATGGGATGATGAGCGAATGCGTGCGGAAAGAATTGCTGAAAATGGTCCGCTGGAAGATCGGCCTGGCCTATGATTTCAAGATCGACCTCGGGAAGATGGGGCGGTTTATCGAACGGTACCTCTATTCGGAGGATTGGAAGCTGTTTGCCTCCAGCTATTCCGGCGGCAGCTACGACAGCATGATGACCGCGCTGGATTCGGCCTGCGAGCTGTTCAGGCGCTGCGGCCGGGAGGTCGGCGCGGCACTCGGCTATACCTATCCGGAGGAGGACGACCGCCGGGTCATGATTTACCTGCACAGCAAAGGGCGCTTCGACAACATGGAGGTCCTGGAAGAAGAACCGGCGCGCAGAATCGGCAAGGCCGCGGCCAGTATGACGACGGGCGCGCTGAACGACATCGTGATCACCACCTCCCGGCACCCGAAAAACGGCGGGAGACTGATGGACCGGGGCACGGCCCTGTCGGATGCGGCCCTGTCCGAGAAGAAGACCTGAATACAAAAAATCGGGGACAGGCGGCTGCCGGAAGGGCACGTCTGTCCTTCCTATGTACGGCGGCGCCCGCAGGGCCCTGTACAGTCAATAATCCGAAAGAAGGAAACGTTTATGATCGAGAATCTGGGGATCGTAAAGGCGGCGGCGCTCTCTCCGCGCGTTACGGTCGCGGCGCCGGAGAAAAACGCGGATACGGCGCTCAGGATGCTGCGCGAAGCAGAGGGGAAGGGGGTACAGCTCTGCGTGCTGCCGGAGCTGCACCTGTCGGCCTACACCTGCGCCGACCTGTTCCACCAGGATATGCTGGTGAAGGGGTGCGAAAGGGCGCTCGGGCGGATGCTGGAAGAGATGAAGGGGTCGCAGATGGTCTGGCTGATCGGCTTGCCGGTGCGGGCCGGGGACACGCTGTATAACTGCGCGGCGGTCTGCGGGGGCGGGCGGATTTTGGGCCTTGTCCCGAAGACCTACCTCCCCAACTACCAGGAATACTACGAAAAGCGCTGGTTTGTCTCCGGCGGGAACGTCCCCTACGGGACCGTCCGCCTCTGCGGGCAGGAGGTGCCCTTTGGGGCGCAGCTGTTCCGGTTCGGGGAGCTGGTGCTGGGGGTCGAGCTGTGCGAGGACGTCTGGGTGCCGGTGCCGCCGAGCAGCCTGCTCTGCCTGGCCGGGGCGAATGTGATCGCGAACCTCTCGGCCTCCAATGAACTGGTCGCGAAGAACGACTACCGCCGGGGGCTGATCGCGCAGCAATCGGGCGGCTGCATGGCCGGGTATATCTATGCCTCCGCCGGGGTGGGCGAATCGAGCACCGACATGGTTTTCTCCGGCGCCTGCACGATTGCCGAAAACGGGAGCATCCTCGCCGAAAACGGCCGCTTCGAGCAGGAGGGGAGCATGATTACCGCCTGCATCGACCTGCAGAAGCTGGAGGCTGAGCGGCGGAAAAACGGCTCCTTCCACGACAACGCGGTCATGCTGGGGGTGAAGCCGCTGCCGGTGATCGAAGGGGAACTGCCGGTGCTGGACGAAGAAAACATCGACCGCGTATGGGACCCGACGCCGTTTATCCCGGGGAATCCGCTCACGATGGAAACCCGGTGCCGGGAAATCTTTGCGATCCAGGCAAGCGGGCTGGCCAAACGCCTGTCCCACACCGGGCTGAAAAGAGCGGTGATCGGCATTTCCGGCGGGCTGGATTCGACGCTGGCGCTGCTGGTCGCGGCGGAGGCGATGAAGCTGCTGCACCTGCCTGCCGAAAACATCCTCGCGGTCACAATGCCGGGCTTTGGCACGACCGACCGCACCTACTATAACGCGCTGGAACTGATCCATTCCCTTGGCGCGACGCTGATGGAGATCGATATCCGGCCTGCCTGCATCCAGCATATGCAGGACATCGGCCAGGATCCTGGCGTCCACGACATCACCTACGAAAACACCCAGGCAAGGCAGCGCACCTACCTGTTGATGGACCTGGCCAACAAAAACGGCGGGATCCTCGTCGGCACCGGCGACCTGTCCGAGCTGGCGATGGGCTGGTGCACCTACAACGGCGACCACATGAGTATGTACGGCGTCAACGCTTCCGTCCCCAAGACGCTGGTGCGGCACCTCGTATCCTATGTGGCGGGGATTTCGGACGAGCGGACGAGGAACGTTTTGCAGGCGGTGCTGGACACCCCCGTATCCCCCGAGCTGCTGCCGCCGGACGAGAACGGCCAGATCCAGCAGAAGACCGAGGATACGATTGGGCCGTACGAGCTGCACGACTTCTTCCTCTACCATTTCCTGCGGTTCGGCTGCACGACCGGGAAGCTGCAGTTTATGGCGGAGCGGGCATTTGCCGGCAAATATGACCGCGAGACGATCGCGAAATGGCTCTCCACCTTCCTGCGCCGG
>CAYWRQ010000183.1:0-3927 GCA_964460915.1 uncultured Oscillospiraceae bacterium | reverse complement strand
CCCATCGACTTGGCAAAGGTCTCGATAAAGGAGCCGCAGCCGGAAGAACAGGCCTCGTTTAACATGATGCTGTCGATCGAATCGTTGCGAACCTTAAAGCACTTGATGTCCTGACCGCCGATATCCAAAATGAAATCGACATCCGGTTCAAAATAACGGGCAGCGCGGAAATGGGCCATCGTCTCGACAATCCCGTCGTCAACCCGGAAGGCGTTGCGGATTAGGTCCTCGCCATAACCGGTGACAACGCCGGAGCAAAGATGGATCCGGTCGCCGCAGAGCTTGCGGATGATGATCAGCTGCTCCCGGATAATCGTTACAGGATTGCCCCGGTTGGAGCTGTAATATTGATACAAAATCTCGTTCTTTTCCGAGATCAGGACAACCTTCGTCGTCGTGCTGCCGCAATCGATGCCGAGGTAGGCATTGCCGGTATAGCTATGGATATCGACTTCCTGGACCGTCGCTTTGGCGTGTCGGTTCACAAACGCCTGATAGTCTTCCTCACCGGAGAACAGCGGCTCCAAATAATTGGTGACCGTCACGCCGGAGGTCGCCTTTTCAATCCGTTCCAGCAGATCCGGAAGCGTCATCTCATCGCAGGTTTCCGCTGCATAAAACGCGGTCCCGATGGCAACCGAATACTGGCCCAGCTCCGGGAATAGGGCGTTTTCCGGGGTCAGACGCAGCGTCTCGGTAAAGCGCTCCTGCAGCCCCTTGAAGAAAAATAGCGGACCGCCGAGGAAAGCAATTTTACCCTTCAGCTCTCGGCCCTGGGCAAGGCCAGTAATCGTCTGGTCGACGACGGCCTGGAAAATACTGGCTGCCAGGTCTTCCTTCCGCGCGCCCTGGTTGAGCAGCGGCTGGATATCCGACTTGGCAAAAACGCCGCAGCGGGAGGCAATCGGGTACAGCTTTTCATGCTTACCGGCCAAAATGTCCAGTTCAGTAGGCGTTACGTCCAAAAGCGTCGCCATCTGGTCGATAAACGCGCCGGTACCGCCGGCACAGGTGCCGTTCATCCGTTCCTCCACACCGCCGGTCAGGAACAGGATCTTTGCGTCCTCCCCGCCCAGCTCGATAATGACATCGATTGCCGGATCAAAAAACGGGACAGCCTTGCTGGTAGCATAAACCTCCTGGATAAACTCGATTCCCGCAGCCTTCGACAGGCCAAAGCCCGCCGATCCGGAAAGCGCTACCCGAAACGGCTTATCCCCGATACAATCCTTCGCCAGGCGCAGTACCTCGGCCGTTTTCTGGCGGACCTGAGAGAAATGCCGCTCATAATGTTTGAATAAGATTTCTTCTCCGTCCATGACCACTACCTTCACCGTGGTCGAACCAATATCAATGCCAATATTGTAGCTCATTTTATCCTTGCCTTTCATTTTTCTTCGCTCTGTAAAATCCCGTTCAGGACGATATCAACCGCCGCCCGAAGATCATGCTCCATCATTTCCAACGCCGCATCGATTTGGATGTGCTGTTGATAGACCGAGTGTATATATTTATTCAGAATACCGTCAATAATTTCCAGCATCAATTCCAGCGCCAATTCCTTGTTGACACCGGGACGGATGTTGCTGCGGCTCAAAAACAGCCGGATCGCGATGCTGGCCTCGTCTTTATATTCTTTTCTTTTTTCGGAAATGTAGCCCTCTACGGACTCACAAGGATTTCCCAATATATGGGACAGAATATGATAATGATTCGGATGGGCGCTGAAGAAATTGGCCTGACGGCGGTAAAACCGGGACAATACGTCGATGTCCATTTTTTCCACACACAGCTGCTCTCTTTCAAAGCACTTTTCCAAATCCTCCACACATTTTGAACAAACCGCGAGAAAAAGGTTTTCTTTGCTTTTGAAATAATGATACAAAAGCCCTTTTGATATCCCGGCCGCCAGGCAAATCTGATTTGTAGATGCGCCGTCATACCCATGCTCTCCAAATTCCTGCAGCGCGGCTTCAATAATCTTATTCTTGCTGTCGCTGTTTTTATTCTCTGGAGGTGACTGTATCTCTCGATGCTGTGCATCTATCATACTCTGTGTTCACTCTCTTTCCTGTAAAATCCGACAAGTTTTTTAGATTTTCTTTGTGTACATCGATAATTATACCATACATTGACCAAGTGGTCTATAACCTCTTTTCACAAATTACCGTCGGATAATGTCAGTTTTTTTGTTTTTTCGTGTAGGGATTTTGAAGAAAAATGCACAAGAGAAAAAGCCATGAGACGATTTCCAATCTCATGGCTTCCAGGATTATTTCGTCTGATAGACATTCCCGTCGCAGCGAACCGGCCCGGTCACATGGCCGCAGTGCACATCGCCGTCAGCCGATACAGAGCCCATCACTGCCCCGCAGTTCACGTCTCCATCCGAGCTGACCCGGCCGCCGACATTTCCGCAGGTGACGTTCCCGTCGGCCGTAACCGTTCCGCCGACCGACTGACATTCGACATTGCCATCCGATGTAACATTCCCGCCGACGCTGCCGCACTTTACATTCCCTTCCGCCGACACACTGCCGCCAATGCCGCCGGTAATTGATGCAGAGCCAAAAATCCGGACGTCCATCCGCGCTCTCTTGCTGTCCGTAAACAATCTGACCGGCTGGTCGTCACGGACTTCATCCACGGAAACTATCCTGTTGCCGATAAACTGCACAACCCTCAGCACCTGATCGGCCGGCAGATCTTCACGGACTTGATTTTCCTTCGCCCAGCGGTCATCGCCAAAATGAAGCTCAAAGTTCGAGCTGCCTTTGACGCCCTCTTTAATCCTTTTCACCTGCTCGGAAATACTGTCGGAAATCGTGCGTCCAAGGTTTTCCAGATCGTTCCAGCCGTACGGACGGGACCGTTTTCCTTCCGTATCCCACGCTCTTTCCCAGCCTGCATCCGATTCAGAAGACGGATCTTCATTCGGGTGCATCTTTTCCCATTCCTGCCCCATATCAGCCGTACGCGGCTGCTCAGGAGCGTCCTTTGGGAATTCCGCTTCGGCCTGTTTGAATTCATCTTCAAGGCCTTCAAATTCGTTTTCAAGCGTCAGAAGCTGCTCCTCACTGGGGGAATTTTCCTTCCCCTGTGCAGCCTGCTCATTCGCATTTTCGGTCTCCGGCGCCAAAACAATCGCATCCTCCGGCAGTTCCTGATCTTCCGAAGCCTTCTCCTTCCTACCATAAAACAGTTCTTCCATCGTCACCTCAAAATATTCTGCGAGCTGCGGCAGCAGAGTAATATCCGGCATCGAACCGCCGGTTTCCCATTTGCTGACCGCCTGTACGGTTACGCCAAGCTGGCCAGCCAAAACCTCCTGGCCAATCCCCTTTTCTTTCCGTAAGCTGCGGATATTTTCGCCCAGTCTCAAATCTGCCATGATGATCCACCTTTCCATTTGGGTATCTGAACACTGTCTCCAGATCCCATACTGTCCTATGTATAAATGATTTTGTGAAAGCTTTCATGCTTTAAGTATAAACACATATCGCGGTAAAAAGCAATAAACGGTTATTTGAATTGCAAAATTCAACCAATGGTTGAATTTTAGGCTCTTCCCCTGCCTGTTTCATAGAAATATATCGTATGGCTATAATCAAACTGTTTGATATCCGCATACGCTTTTTCCCTAATTTGATGAAAAACAGTGCTGCAAAACCCTACTCTTCCAATTCAACCAACAGTTGATTTTCCCATACCTAAACCAAGGACAAGTAAAATGAAAGAGAGTACCTAAAAAGGCACTCTCTTTTGCTGGTTGGGATGGAAGGATTTGAACCCTCGGAATGACGGGGCCAGAACCCGCTGCCTTACCCCTTGGCTACATCCCAATATATAAACTTGTGAGACAGATAACTGTATGCGGGGGCTTCCTTGCGGAAACCCCGGACACACATTTGGTTGGGATGGAAGGAT
>CAYWRQ010000182.1:0-4015 GCA_964460915.1 uncultured Oscillospiraceae bacterium | reverse complement strand
GCAGGAAGCGCTGGAGGTCGGCAACCGGCTGGGCTACCCGGTGCTGCTCAGACCTTCTTACGTCCTCGGCGGCCAGAACATGATCATCGCCTACAACGACGCCGACGTAAAGGAATACATGGCGATTATCACGGCTCATGAACTGGAAAACCCGGTGCTGATCGACAAATATCTCCAGGGCATCGAGGTCGAGGTCGACGCCATCTCCGACGGCGAGGATTTCCTAATCCCCGGCATCATGCAGCACATCGAACGGGCGGGCGTCCACTCCGGCGACTCGATCTCGGTTTACCCGGCCCAATCCCTCTCCCGCCATATCCGCCGGACAATCGTCGAGTACACGGCGCGGTTTGCGAAAGAGCTTAAGGTCAAGGGCATGATCAATGTCCAGTATGTCGTCTACAACCACGAGGTCTATGTCATCGAGGTCAATCCCCGCTCCTCCAGGACGGTTCCCTATATCTCGAAGGTAACCGGCGTCCCGATGGTGCAGCTGGCAACCGATATCGCCATGGGCGCGAAGCTGATCGATCTCGGCTACGGCACCGGCCTGTACAAAGAGGCGGGCTATGTGGCGGTCAAGGTCCCGGTCTTCAGCTTTGCCAAGCTGAACAACGTCGATACGATGATGGGGCCGGAAATGAAGTCCACCGGCGAGGTGCTCGGTATCGCCCGCAGCTTTAACGACGCGCTCATCAAGGGGCTGCTCGCCTCCGGCAACGAGCTGAAAAAAGAAGGCGGTGTGCTGATCTCGGTCCGCAACGCCGATAAGGAAGAGGTGCTCGACGTCGCGGACAAGTTCGCTTCCCTGGGCTTTGACATCTACGCGACCGCCGGCACGGCAGCCAAGCTGAATCACAACATGATCCCGGCCAGCGTCGTCAAAAAGATCGGCGAGGATCCGCACAACAACGTCCTGACCCTGCTCGATTCCGGCAAGATTTCCTACGTCATTTCCACCTCCACCCATGGTAGGCAGCCGTCTCTTGATTCGGTACAGATTCGGAGAAAAGCGGTGGAACGCTCGATCTGCTGCTTGTCCTGCATGGATACGGCGAATGCGGTTGCCGACTGCCTGGCCATGAACCGCGGTATCAACGATATCGAGATGGTGGATATTACGACGATTTAAGGCTGTTTATATTACAGCAGCTTTCAGCATTTTCCCTACATTCACTATCATCCCATCCATATTCTTTTGAGGATGGATAAGTCTGCTGCGATTTTTTCGCAGCAGACATTATTTAAAGAAGTACAACGTATAACTGCACTGCTGCCAATCCTTGGAGTGGTGAGTAAATGCGCATCCGGACACTTGGAAAGCAGGTCGGTATCTTGAGACTGTTCCCTCTATTTTGCAATATTTCAGCATAGTTTGGGAGACCGACAAAGAAATAACAAACATCGATATCGGATTTTGGGAGGAAAAAATGGATATTAAAATCCGTAAACTTACGCCGGACTTAGCTGAGGATTATGCCCACTTCTTTGACGTGACGCCCCATAATATCCACACAAACAGCGGTAAATGCTATTGTGTAACATGGCGCAGTGATGATTCTTATGCCGATTACGGCGACCCCTGGTTCTCCTCTTGTGAAGAAAGGAGGGAGCGTGCTATTCAATTTGTCAGGGATGGTGGCTTGAAGGGCTATCTCGCTTATCATGGGGATGAAATCGTGGGCTGGTGCAATGCAAACGAAAATTGCCAGTTCTGCTTAAATTATTTGCGTTCTTTTTGGCCCATAGAGGAATATCATGCAAACACGAAAATAAAATCCGTATTCTGCTTTGTGATCGCACCCGAGATGCAAAGAAAGGGCATAGCCACACAATTGTTGGAGCGCGTCTGCACAGATGCGGCCAAAGATGGTTTTGACTTTGTAGAGGCATACGTTGAAAAGATACTTAATGATACAGACGAAAACTTTAGGGGGTATCTGGCAATGTACGAAAAATGCGGCTTCTTCAAATTTGCTGAGCGAGAAGGAAAAATAGTCGTACGAAAAGCATTGAAATAATAATCGGATATGCTTTATTGCCATGAAAATATATTAAGCGATAGATTCCTTTTTGCCGAGATGTAAAAGGGACATGCCATCCATCGGCGCATCATGTCCCCGGCTTTTTTTGTCTGCCCACCTTTCATCTGGCCACTTCACTTTGCCACAAATGAGCCGCCGGCCGTCTCTTGATTCGGTACAGATTCGGAGAAAAGCGGTGGAACGCTCAATCTGCTGTCTGTCCTGTATGGATACGGCGAATGCGGCCGCCGACTGCCCGGCCATGAACCGCGGTATCAACGATATTGAGATGGTCGATATTACGACGATTTAATTGCCCAAAAACAGGGGATGCGGTGCGCTTCCCGTCCCCTGTTTTTCTATCTGCTGCCCGATTTCGGGTACTGTCCAAAAGGAGGATACGCCTATGAACATTACGATTGATCCCGTTTCCGTCGAGGAAAAGGAAATTTTACGCAACCTGATGGAAAAATATGACTATGAGTTTTCCCAGTACGACGGCCGCGACGTGAACCCGCTGGGGCTTTACGGCTACGACTGGCTGGACAACTACTGGACCGACAAAAGTCGGCACGCGTTTTTTATCCGGGTGGACGGGAAACTGGCCGGATTCGCGATGGTCATCGGCTATACGGAGGTATTCAAGGACGCGCAGTACTCCATGAGCGAATTTTTCGTCATGTACAAATACCGCCGTCTGGGCGTCGGGAGCTTTGCGGCGAAAACAATGTTTGACCGGTTCCCCGGCGTATGGGAGCTGAAACGCCATCCGAAAAACGTCGGATCGGTGTTTTTTTGGGATCATGTCATTGATTCCTATACCGGCGGGGACTATACCTGTATCCACGGATGCCCGGACTGTATCTATGACGACGGCACACCGGCCGATATGTTTTGCTTTTCGACTGGCAAAATGACAAAAAATAACGGATAAAAAGGTTATTTTCCGTAAAGACGAACTTTTTTCCAAAAAAAAGCTTGCATTTTTAGGCAGAGCGTGCTATATTATAAATAAAGTAAATAATGTAAGGAAAGGCTGGGAACGAAAAACGTCCCAGTCTTTTGTTTATCCGCCGGCGAGCACGGCTGCGCCTGCGGTGCGATTATCGCAGAAAGGATATGCTGATGAATAAAAGCCAGATTATCAAAACCGTCTGGGACATGGCGCTGCCGATCACAGAGGAACTGGGACTGACTTTATGGGACGTCCTGTTCCTCAAGGAGGGCGCTACCTGGTCGCTGCGGATTATCATCGACCGGGCGGAAGGCGTCGACATGGACGACTGCACGGCAGTTTCCCGTGCCATCGACCCCTTGCTGGACGAGGCGGACCCGATTGACCAGTCTTATGTGCTGGAGGTCTGGTCGGCCGGATATGACCGCGACCTGGTTCGCGATTTCCACTTTACCTCCTCAATCGGGATGCCGGTGACCATCGGCCTGTTCCAGCCGGAAAACGGCGAAAAGGAACCGGTCATGACCCTTACCGAGTACAAGGGGAAGACAATCGTCTGCACCGACGCGCAGGGCGTCCAGCACGAATACACCCTCTCCGACCTACGGTTTGTCCGCCGGAAAGATGAAATCAATTTCTCCCCAGCCCTTTAAAAAGGGGCCCCCAGCCCTTTAAAAAGGGCTGGATCCTAAACTTTTGTCATGCTTTCCGTCAGATAGCATAACACTTTACCCCATCGCTCTGCGCGATGGTCGAACAACAAGAACATAGCGGACGGGACAAAAGACGTTCGAAGAGCGTGAGCTTCGTTTTGCCGCGCCCGCATACGGCTAGCGGGCGTTTTCCTGCGGAAAATAAACGGCAAAACATACGTCGAACACTCTCACTCGTTCGGTTCGCTGTGACACAGCCGCGTCGGAAAAAGGCGGTCTGTGACCGCCCAGCGCGCTCGACATTTTCTAAAAATAGTTGACCGAGCGGACCCAGTAGCAGGATGCGACTCGATGTCCTCCGGACATCCCGCGAATAGAAAAGT
>CAYWRQ010000181.1:0-4084 GCA_964460915.1 uncultured Oscillospiraceae bacterium | reverse complement strand
CCCGCGTGCACTCCACCCATTCAATCGCGGCGCGACCCGCGCCGCACCACAATTATTCATTATTCATTCTTCATTATTCACCATTCTGTTCCTCTCCAAGTTTCAGCAGCATCTTCTTCATCAGCGCTGCCTCCTCCTCGTCCATGAACAAAATCTGCGACAAGGTAAGCCGTACTTTCAGCCGCCCTTTTTCCCGCTCAGCCTCGGTACACACACCTCTTGCCGCCGTCCGCAGCAGCAGCTGGAGCGCGGTTTCCTGGTCCTGCGGTTCTTCGCCCTTCGGCGGGTACCAGTAGACAAGCAGCTTTTCCTCTTTTCGCCAACGCCTGCCCATCTCCTTGCGCAGGGAAATCTCGTCGCAAATTACCTGAAACGCCGGCAGGCGCATCCCCGCCGTAATTTCTTCGGTCACAATCAGCGCCTCCGGGTACTTTTCCCGCAGCAGCCTGACGCATCCGCTCTGAAAGTCGGTCAAACCCATTCCTCCTTCCGGATATCCGCCGCGATATAGGCGCCGTAGTCCTGGGGCAGCCCGCAGACGGAGAACGGGATATCTTTCTCATGCCAGTGTACTTCTACGCTGTCCCCCATCCGGATATCCACCCCGCCGGGCAGGTATATCCGTGCGCGGCTCTTATCCAGCGCCGCCGGTTCGATCTCCGGCAGCGTGCCTTCAAATCCCGTCAGCAGACAGACGCTCTCGCCGACTGCGTTCATAGATTCTATCTGCCTGCCGCCGTCGTCTATAAATCCTCTGCGCAGCAGCCTGCACATCCCGCCGAACCGCCTGCAAAAATCCACAAAGATCTTTTCCTCTCGCACAAGCCCCATTTGGTCACTCCTTTTCTGTACATTTCATTGCACCATCCACCCGCCCCGTTTACACATATTACCTGCCGAACATTGTAGGGGCGGGGTTCTACTCCGCCCGGGTTTACCCCGCACACCCGCGACTTCCGCAAACCTCCCCGCCCATCCGCCGCGCCCCCTCTGTCATTCTGAGCGTTAGCGAAGAATCTTCGCGTTTCCAATTACAGTACATTTTACTACACAAAGGAACTGGCCCCATACCGGCAGCATATAGATCCTTCACTTCGTTCAGGATGACATCTGGGTAGGTTGCCGATATAAACCCGTTCTCTACATACCCGAACAAATCTGCCATTCACCCCGTAGGGGCGGGGTTTCCCTGCCCGGGTTTACATCACAAACCGACGATTCCCGCAAATCCTCCCGCGTGTTCGCCTATTCCATTCAATCGTGCGCCGACCCGGCGCACACCTTCACTCCACTCTCCACTCTCAAAAAACCTCTCCACTCTCAAAAGCCCTCTCCAATTCTTCATTATTCATTAAATGACCATCCCAATCAAAACGCCAGTTTCCGCCACGGCCGCAGCTTCCATTTCCAGTCGCCGCCGTCACTCCCGTTTTGGTACTGCACCGTATAGTCGCCGAGCGTCACCCTTTGCGCGCCCAGCGTCCCGGACGCCGCCCCATAGCAGCGGCTGATCAGCTCCTCCGCCGACACATAGAGTGCGCCCTCCGGCACCTTGTCAATGTGGCAGTAATCCATCAGCTCCGCGACCAGCAGCCCAGCCGCCAGCCGTTCCCTGTCCCCAGTTTCCTCTCCGGTCATTCCCGCCGCGATGGCGCACAGCCGCTCCGCCGCTTCATCCGCCTGCATCCACATACCCATCACTCCGCGCAGACCAGCTTGACCGCTCTGCCCTCGTTGGCGAGGTAAACGGCGTAGTACTTGTCTGCGGTGATGACGGTAATCTTGTGGACGATATCGCGGTCGGTTTCGACCTCGGTGTCCTTTTTCAGGAACAGGGTCAGCGCGCCCGGCATGACGATATAGTTGGTAAACTTACCGTCCACCGCCTTGATTTTGCCGGACACCACGACCTGGCAGCCGTGGATCATGCCCGCAGCGCCGCTGATCAGCTGATTTGCGCCCACATCGGTCGACTTGAGCCAGCCCTCGCTTCTGCGCAGGGCCGCCAGCTGGTCCGGCGCCACGATCAGCACCTTTTCCTCGGAATCCTTCTCGCCGAACAGCACCAGTGCGTCGGCAATGACGTCCGCCGACAGCTTGTCCGACGCGGTCGAGGTCATATTCTCCCCGATCTCGCCCAGTGTCGCCAGCACATCGGAATCGACCTTGCCCGCGATGGACATGGTCAGCTGGTTTGCCGCCTCGCCCAGCGGGTCGCCGTACCCGGCCAGCACCGCTTCATCGGTCAGTTCGATCCCGTTTCCGGCCTTTTTGACCTGGATGTTGACCGAGGACGCGCTCAGCTGAACGACCGGGATTTCGCCGCCCTCGGGGATATCGCCCGCGTCGCCGATGTAGGCGTATTTGGGCACAGTGACCGTATCACCGGCCCTGCCCGAAAGGCTCGCGTCAATCGCGCACAGCGGGGAGAACTTCATCTCCTTTTCGAGGTGGTCGGTGACCCAATCGCCCATGACCTCCGGGTTTACGAGGTTTGCCAGTTTTGTTGCATTCACATTTTCAGCCATTTTCATTTCCCTTTCTTTTCCAGTCGTATTATACTATCCTGTATCGCCTGTTCAGGCGCATACATCCATCCTTTTGCCGCTCCCATGTTTATCATCCCGCGCCGGGCAGCGGTTTACCCCAGAATCCGCATATGAGAACGATCCTGGCAGCCACGCACGTTTACCCCACCAGCCAATGATTTATGCAATCCCGCCCTGGCAGCCGTTCCACTTCATAAGTGCAGCCCAGGGTGCGTGAAAAAACGCGCTGCCGTCTCCCGTAGGACGAATGCAAACCTCTATGCGGGACAAATGAGTACCGAAGAACGTGAGCTTGACGAACGTTCTCATGCGTTTGGTTCGCTGTGATCAGGCCGCGTCGGATAAACGCGGCCTATGGCCGCCCGAACGCCATCCGGTAATCGCCGGGCCGCTCCTCAAAGAGCCGTGCCCGTTCAAGGAAACTCAGTTCCCGTGCCGGTTCGCGCACCTCCTTGACCTCAGCGGGCCGCACGCCGGTCAGTTCCCTGCGGAACAGCCCCGGGTACTGCTCCCGCGCCAGCTTCGCAAGCGCCTCGGGTTCTTGCAGCTGCCCGCCCGAAAAGCGGATATTTTCCCGCAGACGCTCAGCCAGGTATTCGCCGTCGACCGCGCCCGCCTGGACAAAAAGCTGTGCCGCGGCCGCCTTTTTCATCAGCGCCAGCTCCTCCGCCTGCACCCGCAATAGCTGATTATCCTGTGCATACTGTGCAATCGTCTGCTCCAACCCGGCCCGCGCGTCCGCATCCGCCGCCCGCGCAGCCCTGTAGCTGTCCGCGTCCTCGTATCCTTCCGCCAGCGCCGCCAGCTCAGCCAAAAACGCCGCTTTCTGCTCATCTTCCATCTTGTCCAGCTCGGCCCGGAGACTCCCCAGCGCCGCATCAATCTTCTGTTCCATCGCCTTCACCGCCTTCCTCAGATAACCGCTTGATTTCCTCCTCAACGCTCACGACCCAGGGGTGGTTTTCCAGCACCGTCCGCTTGGACAGCATCCCCGCCGAGCTGACGCACTCATCAATCGCGTCGCCCTCGTTGATGATGATATCCCGGTTCAGGATGATTTCCGCCGTCACGCCGGTGAAATCCCCCTCGCCCATCAGCCCGTAAAACAGCCCGATAAACTGCACCATCTCCGCAAACCCGGCCGCAAACGCGCTCTCAATCCCGGCGCAGTCGAGGTCGAGGTCGGCATAGAGGAACTTCATCGTCACCCCCGACGCGTTCCCCAGCGTCTCGGTCTGGGTATCGACCCCGCGCCCTGTCTCGTAGAGGTCCTTCCGGTTCTGCTTCAGGTGGGCCAGCACCGCCTCGGTATGGACCGGCTGCGCCTTGATGTCCAGCCCGCCGCCGTCGGAGACCTTGACCGCCTTGTACCGGGCGAGGTTTTCCCGGAACTCGCCCAGATCGGTGCCGTCGTAGTTCTGCAGCACCATCAGCGCCCCGCTGGTTTCCCCAAGGTTGTCGCTGTCCTGGGATTTGAGCAGGTCATAGTCGTCGATCAGCGGCTTGATGAACTGGATCAGCGGCAGCTCCTCCTC
>CAYWRQ010000180.1:0-4149 GCA_964460915.1 uncultured Oscillospiraceae bacterium | reverse complement strand
AGGAACTGAATGATGCACTGTATGCAAACGGCCTACAGATGATCATGGACGAAAAACAGTCTCAGCTGGATGAATGGCTGGCAAATAAAGAGTAATCTTTGCTTGATCTTTTGATTTTGCTAAAACGCCCGTGCGAAAGGATACTGAACGTGTCTTTTCCGCACGGGCGTTTTGCTGTGTCCGCTTTTACGGAAAATGAAAAACCGCTTTGCGTCCGGCAAAAGATATGGTATACTGTCCGTAGGGCTTGTCTAATGAAAATAAAGCGGAAAGAAGGAACTTGCATGAAGCTGAATACCCTGGGGATCGCCCATCTGTTTTTGGAAGAGCGGATCCCGGAAGGCGGGCTGTGCATCGACGCGACCATGGGGCGGGGGAAGGATACGGCCTTTCTCTGCGGTCTGGTCGGGGAAAAGGGGAAGGTGATCGCCTTTGATATCCAACACGAGGCGGTGGATTCGACCGACGCCCTGCTGCGGGAAAGGGGTGTGCGGGAGCGGGCGGAGCTGCGGCTGCAAAGCCACGCGGAGCTGGACACGGCGGCCTCTCCTGGGAGCGTAGACGCAGTGGTTTTTAACTTCGGGTACCTCCCCGGCGGCGACCACAGCATCTTTACCCGCCCGGAAACCAGCATCCTCGCCATCGAAAAGGCGCTGACCCTCTTAAAGGACCACGGCGTCGTCTGCGCCTGCATCTACCATGGCGGCGATACGGGGTATGAGGAGCGGGATGCGCTGCTGGCGTATCTGAAAACGATTGATCCCAAGCGATATACGGTTTTGGTGACCGATTTCCGCAACCGTCCGGGCAATCCGCCGATTGCGGTGTTTATCTTAAAGGAAATCTGAGGAAGGAGCGGGGAAGGATGCTTTGTCCGAACTGCAAAAAGGAAGTGACGACGCGGTTTTGCCCGGACTGCGGGGCGGAGGTAAACCCGATTGTCGATATTCCCCCGGCTGACAGCGGGAAAGTGGAAAAGCCGGAAAACTTTTCTGATAAAAAGCAGGGGACTGTGCCCCGAAAAAATGGGAAAAAGCCGGTCGATAAGACGCTGATCCTTTGGATAGGGATTGCGGCTGCAGGTATTCTGCTGGTGATCCTGGCCTCCTGGGGGGCGAGGGCGCTTTTTGACGCCTACCGCTCGGGGCTGGAGTGGCTGTTTTACAACTGATATAGGAAGGAATTTGCAAAAAAATGGGAACAAAACGTTGGACGCAGGAAAAATCGGCGTTTTATAAACACGCCTTCGCGATTGCAATGCCGATTGCCCTGCAAAACCTGATCGGCGCGTTTGTCAGCTCGGTGGACGTCGTGATGCTGGGGTATGTGAGCCAGGACGCCCTGTCGGCCTCCTCGCTGGCCAACCAGGTGCCGTTTATCATGACAATGGCCTTTTACGGCCTTGCGTCGGGCGCTTCGGTATTGGTGGCGCAGTATTGGGGAAAGAAGGACGGCGAGACGATTGAGCAGATCATGGGGCTTGCCTTCCGGTTCTTTATGGGGTTTGCGGCGGTGTTTACGCTGGCGGCGCTCCTCTTCCCGGCACAGCTGATGCGGTTGTATACCGACCAAGAGCCGCTGATCAAGCTGGGGAGCGAATATCTGCGGGTGGTCGCGGTCTCCTACCTGCTGATGGCTTTTTCCAACTTCTATCTGAACATCATGCGCAGTATGGAGCGGGTCATCCTTTCGACCTCGGTGTATATCATCTCGCTGAGCGTCAACATTTTTTTTAACGCGGTGTTTATCTTCGGGCTGTTTGGCGCGCCGAAGCTGGGGCTTACAGGGGTCGCCGTCGCGACGGTCATCGCAAGGGCGGTGGAGGTGGCGATCTGCCTAGTGGACAACGCCCGCCGGAAGGAGATCAAATTCCGCCTGTCCCGGGTGCTGGGCCATTACAGGGTGCTGACCGCCGATTTTGTGAAGATCGCGGCGCCCGCGATGGTCAACGACCTTTTGTGGGGCGTCGGTTTTTCAATGTATTCGGTCATCTTCGGCCACCTCGGCTCCGACGCGGTCGCGGCCAACTCGGTGGCGTCGGTCGCCCGCAACCTTGCGACCGTCTTCTGCTTCGGGTTTGCCAACGCCACCGGCATTATCGTCGGCAAGGTGATGGGCAAAAACGATCTGGAGGAAGCAAAGGTTTACGCCGGGCGGATGTCCTGGCTGACCTTTTTTGCCGGAGCGCTGGGCGGGGTATGCCTGCTGATCCTCTGCCCGGTGCTGATGAAGACGATGGGACGGGACCTCACGGCGGCGGCTTCCGGGTACCTGAAGACGATGATCCTGATCAACAGCTATTACACTATCGGACAGGGGATGAACACCTGCTGGATTGTCGGCTGTTTCCGGGCCGGCGGGGACACGAGGTTCGGGATGATCCTCGATGCCCTGGCGATGTGGGCCTGGGCGGTGCCGCTGGGGTTTTTCTGCGCCTTTGTGCTGAAGCTCCCGGTCGAGTGGGTCTATTTTGTCCTGTGCACCGACGAGTTTTCCAAGATGCCGGTCGTGATCTACCATTATCGGGGCTTTAAGTGGCTCAAAAATATTACGAGGGAAAAGGCGGAGCTAAAATAATAGGGTGTGTATTTGTAAAACGGCTATTGACAGAAACGTCTGATTGTTATATAATAGATAAAGAAAAGAGGTTATGATTTCTCATATTTATGAAAGGAGAGAAAACAAACGTGAAAAAATATTTTTCAATCTTTCTGTCGATGCTTTTGACAATATCGATTTTCGTCGTACCGGTGTCGGCAGAAAACGGGAGAATTGTTCCAGAGGAAGACCCTAATTTTGTAGAAATGTCCCTGGAAGATTTTCTAGAAGGAAACCCTGGCTATGTGGGGTATGAAGGTCCTGAAAAAGAAGCGGTCATGCCCGCAGCGTCGGACAGTACATACTATGAGTGGAAGCTGGAAAACGGCAAATACTACTTATACCGTTACCAGGTTGTATCGGGAACCCTTACGGAAACCAAAATGATCAACTATTGGTACCAAGACCCCAGCAACAACAAGTGGTATTACCTCAAACCGACAACCGGTGAAATGGCGGTTGGCTGGTGTAAGGTAAATAGCTATTGGTACTATTTTAATGCCGGCGGGATTATGCAGGTAGACTGGTATCAGGTTAGCGGGAAGTGGTATTATCTGCGCACAGCTTACATTGCGAATAAGTATGGCGGGCCGGAAGGCGGCGCAATGACAGGTGCAACCTATCTTCCTACGACGGTCGGCTCTACTAATTGCACACGTAATTACTATTTTGATTACAATTGTGCAATGCAGGATTGGACATATCCGCTACCAACTAGTTGTGTTAGTTGTAGCAGCTGCTTTAATGATCCAAGACCAGATGGTAATCATCAGGGACTTGATATTCCGGCGACAAGTGGAACTACTGTAAAAAGCTGCACAAGTGGTGAGGTCATACGGCAAGGATATAATTACTCTATGGGAAATTATGTTATTATTGAGTCTGATGTAAAGGATAACAATGGAAAGTATCTTAGATTACGATATCAACATTTTCAAAGTGATGCTACAGTTGTAGTTAAGGATACTGTTTCAGCTGGCCAGACGATAGGGCATGTAGGAACGACGGGACAATCTACAGGGCCACATCTCCATTTAGATGTAAATGATCAAGGATTGCCGGTGGATGGAGGTAGTCTTACGATTAATGTCAGTAGTTGCATTAATCCCTCATCTTTCTTTACCACGATTACTTTACAACAAGGCGCACTAGCAGATGTTCCCCCATATGGCGAGAATTATTGCTACGCACGTTGAGATAGGAGTATGCTATGAAAAAAATTGTAATATTTCTATTTTCCGCTATGATTTTTCTGAGTAGTTGTGGAAATACCGGTGTCACAGAATCCGATCAGCAAGATACGGCCAGCAATTCAGCAGTGTCTGAAATCGTTTCGGAAAGCAAAGAAGAAAGCGACACTGAAATTTCCGAAGCCGTCAGTCAGGAAGAACCATCTGATTCAGATTATGATCTAAATGCAATGGGCGGCGGTACGACTCAGTGGGATTATAATACCAACTATACTAATATTGACGGCGAACTGATCCGGTATGTTGGGAGCGATGCTTTCCAAAGCTGGGTCGGGGAAGGATATAATCCGGACGTCAATTT
>CAYWRQ010000179.1:0-4226 GCA_964460915.1 uncultured Oscillospiraceae bacterium | reverse complement strand
GTCATATTCCAAAAGAGTCATATCGTTTTCCTGTCATTCGTCCTCGGGCGGCTCCTCCAGGGAAAGGTGCCCCAGTTTTCCGCCGCGATATTCATCCAGCACCGTACTTGCCGCCCGTTCGGTATTGACCTCGCCGCCGGAAATCAACATCCCGCGCTTACGGCCGACCAGCTCCAGCAGCTCATACTGCTCCAGATCCGCGGCCTCTTCGGGCGTGATTTTATATCGGGCAAGAAGCTGCGGATATTCATTCCGGATCCATCCTAAAAGCCGCATCGCAAGCAGTTCAATGTCCACGACCTGGTCCTTCACGGCCCCGGTTACGGCCAGCCGCTCGCCGACAGATGGGTCCTCAAACTTCGGCCAGAGGACGCCGGGCATATCCAGCAGCTCAACATCCCTGCTGACGGTGACCCACTGCTTGTCCCTGGTGACGCCGGGGCGGTCTTCAACCTTTGCCCTTTTCTCCCCGGCCATCCGGTTGATAAAAGACGATTTCCCGACATTCGGGATACCGACCACCATCATCCGGATCGGGCGCCCGGAGGCACCTTTTTCCACCCGCCGCTCCAAAAGCTCGGAAAGCTCACTGCGCACCAGCGGCAGAAAGGCATTCAGGCCCTTGCCTGTCTTTGAATCGACCGGCAGCGCCGCAATGCCCTTTTTCCGAAACCATGCGACCCATCGGGCCGTTACGGCCGGATCGGCGGTATCACACTTGTTGAGCAGAATGATTCGCTTTCTCTTGCCGATCATCGCCGGAAGCTCCGGGTTTCCGGAACTGAACGGGATTTTTGCGTCCCGCAGCTCCACGACAATATCCACATACGGAAGGTTCGCTTTCATCATCCTGCGGGTTTTGGCCATATGGCCGGGAAACCATTGGATAGCGGGAACTTGCTCCACCGAAAACCCTCCTTTAGTCAATCAAGCCAAACGAGGAGAGCGGCATGATGCGCAGCACAACCTTGCCGACTACCTCCTCCTCATCGACAAAGCCAATTTCGCTGAATCGGCTGTCGGTCGAATGATTCCGGTTATCTCCCATTACGAAGATGCAGCCCTCCGGCACCGTAATCGGATAAACCCAGTCCCCGTGATGCCAGACGTCAATCTGCGCAAAGATATAGTCCTCATCCAGCAGCACCCCGTCTACCAGAACGCCGCCTTCATCGTTGATTGAAACCGTCTGCCCCTCCGTGGCAATTACCCGTTTTACCAGTGCTTCGTCCAGGCCGGTCTTTTCAGAAAGGATCACCGTATCCCCCGTATGCGGTTTGTATCCCAGCATCCAGGTGATCAGCCGGTCGCCATTCTGCAGCGTAGGTTCCATCGAATGACCCTTAACCTCGACAGGACGGATGATAAAACCAAAGATGATTAGTACAATGACGCCGGCAAAGGCAAAAGCCTTGATCCATTCGATCAGTTCCTTTTTGATGGTACTGCCCTTTGCCGGTTCGCTTTCCGCGGGTTCCTCTGCGGCTTCGTCCGTTTCATCTTCCGCCGGCCGATCTACGGTTTCCGTAGGCTCGGAAAAAGGTTCTTCACTTTTTCCCTGCTCTGCAAGAATCTTTTCGATTTCATCCATAGATATAATCCTTTCTAACCGTATCCGGTCACTCTACACTGCCAAAAGATCCAAAGGGATAAAAACGGAAAAGGACCCGCCCTTTGATTTGCTCGGTATCCACCAGGCCAATCTGAGAATCCCGGCTGTCAAGGGACTCACTGCGATTGTCCCCCATCACAAAGACCTGCCCCTGCTGGACCGTAACCGGATAGGTTACGTCCCCCAGCTCTGTGGGCGTTTTCAGATAAGACTCTTCCAGCTGAACACCGTTGACCCAAACATTGCCGCCCTCATCAATTTCGACAGTCTGGCCCTCGGTCGCAATAACCCGTTTTACCAACTGCTTTTTCAGGATGTTCTCATCCGAAAGGATAACAATATCCCCCTGATGCGGCGTATACATCAAGTTGGAAATCACGACGCGGTCGCCGGCCTCCAGCGTAGGCGTCATCGAACCGCCCTGGATCCCGACAATCTGGATCACAAAGCGGAAAAGCACAAAAAGGATTGCCGCTGCAATGATAAGGGCCGCTGCCCAACCGGCAACCGTCCTGCCGACGCTTCTCTTCTGCTCCGGCTCCGCCGCAACGGACGCGGCAAAAGCGGCCGCCTTCTGGACACGCTCCGAAGGCCGGTGGGCGGCCGGGCGGTTTTGGCTTTGCATCTGCAAAGGCCCGGTAATATCTTCCAGTCTCTTCCCGGCACGCAGCTGCTGCGTCAGCTGGCCGGTCCCGCCGGTCGGAGCCGCCATCTTTTCCAGATCCTCCTTCAAATGGGAGGTGTGGTGATGGGCTGTAACGCTTGTTTCTTCGGGCGCCGGAGCGGGCGGCCTGCGAACCGGCTGCTTCTGCCGGCGCACCGGCTGCTGCGGTTTCCGCTGCTGAGGTGCGGCTGCCCTGCTGCCGGACAGCTGCTTAGACGGAGCCCGGCTGCCCTGGGTTTCCCTCGGCGGGCGGGCCGGCTTTTCATCGCTTTTGATATCGTCAAATACATCCAAATCGATCCGGAATTCATCGTTTTCGGACCCCTTCGGCTCGGAAGGTGCAGCCGCCGCAGGTCTTTCTCTCTCCGCTCTTGGTGCCTGCGGCTTATCGGCCGCGGCTTTTTCCCCGACAGATGGAGCGGGTACACTACCGATCCCCAGTTCGGCTAGGATCTTGTCAATTTCTTCGTCGGTACTGGTTCTCTTTTGCTCAGGTGCCATAACAAGCAACCCTTCCTTTCGTGTGTCCTCTGATTCATATAACTTCTATCCGCAAAAAAACGGACAACAAAATAGGCCCAAGGCCTACGAAAGATGTCCAAGTAGCAGAAAAAGGGGACGCTGCCGCCCCCTTCTTCCTCTTGTGTAATTCTTATACGATTTTCTCTTTGACTCTGGCAGCCTTGCCGACTCTGTTGCGCAGATAGTACAGCTTTGCACGTCTGACAACACCGTGACGAAGGACATCAACCGAGTCGACTCTGGGCGAATGAATCGGGAATACCCTCTCGATGCCAACGCCGTGAGCAACACGTCTTACGGTAAAGGTCTCGGAGATGCCGCCATGCTTCATCGCAATAACGGTGCCTTCAAAGGCCTGGATTCTTTCCTTGTCGCCTTCACGAATCTTTACATTGACTCTGACGTAGTCGCCGACCTGAACCTTAGGCATATCGGCTTTCATGCTGGACTGTGCAATAAGTTTGAGTGCGTCCATGTTTTTTCCTCCTGAATTTCAGACATTCGTGCATCCTTGTGCAGAGGACTGTCCGGATAATGTGTGAAACATATATCCTCCGCCATGAAAATCATGTGCGGAACAATATCTAGTACATAATAGCATAAGAAACGGAATTTTGCAAGGGTTTTGTCGGTATTTTTCCGGAAAAATTACCGAAAACAGCATAGTCCACAGGAAGAACCCACTTTTTCGCTCAGTTTCGTCCCTTTTTGCCAATACAATCAGATCAAGACGATTTTACGGAAGACCTTCTTGCCTTTTTTGATGACCATGCCTTCCCGAACAGTCAGCTTCATCGCCGGATCGGTGATCTTCTCCCCGTCGACCGAGATGCCGCCCTGTTGGACAAGGCGTCTTGCTTCACCGTTGGAAGGCGCGATACCGGCTTTGACCAGCAGGGTCAGAAGGCCCACCTCGCCCTGTACTTCGGAAGCCGGGATCTCGGACGCGGGCATATTGGCCGTATCGGAAGCCGCAGAGAAAACGGCCCGTGCGGCGGCCAGGGCTTTATCCGCCTCCTCTTCCCCGTGCACCATCTTGGTCAGCTCATAGGCAAGGCGTTCCTTTGCCGGGTTGAGCTTCTCGCCGGTCAGGGTGCGCTCCATCTCCTCAATCTCCTCGAGCGGAATAAAGGTCAGCAGCTTCATGCACTTGATGACATCCTCGTCCCCAACGTTTCTCCAGTACTGGAAGAAATCGTAGGGAGCGGTCTTCTCGGCATCCAGCCAGACTGCGCCGGACTGGGTTTTGCCCATCTTCTTGCCCTCCGAGTTGAGCAGCAGGGTGATGGTCATTGCGCTGGCATCCTTACCCAGCTTTTTACGGATCAGCTCGGTGCCGCCCAGCATATTGCTCCACTGGTCGTCGCCGCCGAACTGCAGGTTGCAGCCGTATCTCTTGTACAGCTCGAGGAAGTCGTAGCTCTGCAT
>CAYWRQ010000178.1:0-4292 GCA_964460915.1 uncultured Oscillospiraceae bacterium | reverse complement strand
GCCTCCGAGAAATTTCTCGAAAGGCTTCAAAATCTCCTATAACAAACCCCTCTGCAGGAACGCGCGTATACAAGGCCTGACCTTACGCGTCCCCGCAGAGGGGGAAAGCTATGGTTTCCGTTTCTGATTTTTCGCCGCAGGTTAAAAGCCCGCGGCGATTTTTCTTTTATTCCGTCTGATCTTCCGTCTGATCTTCGGTCTGATCCTCGGCGGGTTTTTCGGTTTTCCCGCGCAAGGGGGCTTTCCACTGGGCGGGAGCAGCGATGCGCTGGGCGGTCGAAGCGCGGCGCTTCCGGACCCGCAAAATCAGCGGGATTGCGATACAAAGGATAATCGCCAGGATGATCAGTTCGGGGATCGCGTAGATCAGCCAGATCACAAAGCTCTGTGTCCCGTCGACAAAGTTGTCCCAGCTGCCCGAGAAGGCGGCGCGGACACGGTTGCCAAAGGTCGTGCCCTCGCTGACACGGCTTACCTCCCGCAGCTCGATGTTTACGGTCGAGTAGTCCACCTGGTTGTCAAAGGTGCGCATCTGGGCGGTATAGCTTTCGATCTCATAGAGGACGTCGCTGAGCTGCGTCTCAATCGAAAGGAGGACTTCGATATCCTCGGCTTCTTCCGCCAGCGCCTCCAGCCGGTTCTTCTGAACCTCCAGCGCCTCCAGCCGCGCCTCCACGTCTACATACTGCGTTGTAATATCATCGGTATATTCATTTATCGAATAGACATTCCCTGCCCCCGACAGCCCGGAGATAAATTCCCGGTAATGGTTCGACGGGACCCGGCAGGTGTAGCTCCCACGGCGGCTGCCGTCTGTGCTGCTGCCCCACTGAGAGGTAGAGGAAACGTACCCGCCGGCAGTATCCAGCAACGCGCGGATCGTCGAAACGGCGTCGTCAAACGTTTCCGTCTCAATCGAGATGTCCGCCGTATAGATGATCTTGCGGCTCTCGTCCGGGTGCAGGTCGGCGGAAAGGCCGTCCTCCATACTGACCAGCTCCATCTCCTCCGGCGCCATTGCATAATCGCTGCCACTGTCATAGGCGGCGGTGGAAGAGCTGCTCATGGACATATTATCGCTGTTCATGCTCTTGGCGCCGCAGCTGCTCCACAAAACTGCCGCCATGACCGCCATCGCCAGCATCATCGGGATGGCCCGGTATTTTCGTATCTGCCTTTTCATTGGGTAACCACCTTTCGTTCGTTAAAAAACTGTCTATATAGAATGGTTTTCAGAAACGGAAAAGGTTGCATTTTGCGGGATTTTTTCCGGCGTAAGCCCAAAACGGGACGCCCGCAGGCATCCCGTTTGCACATTTCCCGTTATTCGGCAAAGGTATACCGCCCGGTCCCGACCGTTTCGGTCTTCCCGGAGGGAAGGACGACCTCCGCCTCGCAGTCAAAGGGGACAGACAAGGTATAGGTATATCCGTTTTCGCCCTTCTCCCAGCCGCACTCATACCGGCCTGCGGCGGAGTCATAGGCCATGCCGGCCCTGCCGATACGGTTTTCCGGGTCGGGCATCGGCTGGAACCGCACCTTCTTAAAGCCAGGCGCGGTCTGGTTCAGGCCGCACATATACCGATACATCCACTCGACAATCGAGCCGTAGGAGTAATGGTTGAGTGAGTTCATGCCTGTGCCGCTGATATGCCCGTCCGGCAGCACCGAGTTCCAGCGCTCCCAAACGGTCGTCGCACCCATGCCTACCTCATACAGCCAGCTGGGATAATCGGTCTTGAGGAGCAGGCTGTAGGCGTCCAGCGTATCGCCGAATTTACTCAGCGTCGGGCAGAGGTAGGGCGTCCCGACAAAGCCGGTCGTCAGCTCGACCTTCGGCGGGTACTCTTCTTTAACAGGGACTTGGGGGCCACGCGAGACTTGAACACGGAGTTTCCCCTTCAGGTCTTCCAGCTGTCTGGCCTGCATCTCCTCCGGGACAATGTCGAAGGTAAGCGCCACGACGCGGGCGGTCTGGGTATCGATTGTGCAGCGGCCGTTTGGCGAGAAGTACTCCCGCAGCATCGCGGCCTTAATTTCTTCTACCAGCTTTTCATATTTCTCCGCGTCCTCGGTTTCGCCCAAAACCCGCGCTGCCTTCGCGGCCAGCGAGGTGGAGTAGGCATAGTAAGCAGAAGCGATGTAATAGGAATCCGTCGCACCGACCGGCGCCTCCGGTTCCTTATAGTTGTCCAGGGCCAGCCAGTCGGCAAAATGGAAGCCGGTCTGCCAGAGCCGCTTGCCGCCGTCCTGCTCATCCTGGGTATACATATAGTGCACCCAGCCCTTCATCGCCGGGTAGTGGCGCCTGAGCATCTCCTTATCCCCGTAGTACTGATACAGCGTCCAGGGCAGCACGCAGGCCACGTCCCCCCAGGCAGTCGAAGAATGGGCAGTCGCAAACATATTGGGCGAACCGGCCGCGTCGGATTTGGTCTTCGGCTTGATGACCGGGATGACAAAGGGAATGCCGCCGTCCAGCAGCGCCTGTTCCCGAGCGAGGTCTTCCATATATTTGGCATAGAACGCCGGGGTATACATATTAAAGCAGGCGGTACCGGCGAAAATCTGCGCGTCCCCGGTCCAGCCCATCCGTTCGTCCCGCTGCGGGCAGTCGGTCGGGACGTCGAGAAAGTTGGATTTCTGCCCCCAGAGGGCGTTTTTCACCAGCCGGTTCAGGGCCGGGTTATCCGTCTCAATCCAGCCGGTCTGCTCGATATCCGAGTGGATCGTGCAGGCGGTGAACCGCTCCGGCTCCGCCTCCATCCCCTCGACCTTCGCGTAGCGGAACCCGTAGAAGGTGCCGTGCGGGCGGACATGGGCGGGTTTTCCGTCGGAAATGTAGGTGTACTGGCACTCGGCGGTGCGCAGGTTGTCGCGGTAGAAGCACCCATCCTGCATGACCTCGGAATAGGAAAGGGTGACCTTCGTCCCGGGCTCCAGGGCGGGAAGATCGATCTCGATCCATCCGGCCATGTTCTGGCCGAAATCGAGGACCGTTTCGTCCTTCGGGGTGTGGATCACCTCGACCGGCTTGGTCTGCTCATGGATGGTGACAGCGGGACTGTACCGGTCATGAAGCTGACCCAAATCATTTTCGACCGCAACGCAGTTCTCCCAGCCATCAACAGACTTCACAGTCGCCCAGTCCGGGTCATACAGCCGCGCGTCATAGTCCTCGCCGTAATAAATCGAGCTTTTGACCACGGCGGACGGCTTTGCCAGCCAGCTTTCGTCCGAGCCGAGCACCCGCTCGCTCCCGTCCTTCATGACCAGATGGATTTCGGCGATCATCCGCATCGTATCGCCGTAAATATCCGAAAAACCGCCGTCAAAGCCGAACCGGCCCTTGTACCAGGCCGCCGACAGCATCGCGCCCAGTGCGTTTTCCTCCTGCAGATAGGGGGTCAAATCATAGGCAAAGGCCTGGAGCCAGAGGTCATAGCTGTGATGACCGGGTGCCAGCAGATCGGAAGAAACCTTTTCCCCGTTCATGTACAGCTCATAGGAGCCCAGCCCGCAGAGATACACCCGCGCGGACACGACGTCCTTGCCGGAAAAAGTGGTCTTCAAAAGCGGGGAAACCGCCTTATCAAAGGGCGCGGCGATCCACTTCGCCGTCCAGTCCTCGTCCCGCTTGCCCGTCTCGAACCAGGCAGGCGCGGAGGTGGCCTGTTCCCCATTGTCCGCCGCAACCGTAACCCGCCAGTAGTACCGGATCCGCGGGGAGAGGGCTAGATCGGGGGTATAAGCGACGCCGGAAATATCCGGGGACATCCCGGAATCGGAGAGGATTTCCGAAAAGTCCGGGTCAGAAGCGATCTCCACCCGGGCGCCCGTCTGCTTTTTCGCCTCGGACTCGGTCACCCAGGAGAGGGTCAGCAGGTCGGTCGCGAAGCCCAGCGGGTTCTCAAGATGGTTAGTGCGGAGTTTGGTGATACGCATTACATCCATTCCTTTCATCATATACGATTATACCGTTTCATTTTACGCAGGCCGCCCGCAGATTTTCCAAATTCTTTTGCCCGGCGGTCCAAATTGTATATAATCATTATAATAAATCCTGACGTACATTGCAAGGGGTTTTCAGTTTTGCGCGAAATGTTGGCAAATGGGCATATATAATCATCCAATAAAATAAAAAGTGCCTGCAACGGATAATACGGGCTGCAAGCACTTTACCATTTCATATAAGTATAACCGAATATTTTTTCGAACGCTATCAATTATCATAATCTGTACTTTTTGACATGAATTACTTTTTTGTTATTATAGCACAATTCAAGCACCAT
>CAYWRQ010000177.1:1847-4292 GCA_964460915.1 uncultured Oscillospiraceae bacterium | reverse complement strand
TCCCCTACAGAAATTAACGTACCTTCCCAAACAATCCGCAGGGGCGGGGCTCTGCTCCGCCCGAGGGCCTGCCGTCCCACACCCGTTTCCGCCAGATAGAGAAAAACAAAACCCCGTCGCTCGGCGCTCCCGAACGACAGGGTAGTTTTTTTGCTATATCGAACGGGACAAAAAACGTTCGAAGACCGCTGAGCCTCGTTTTGCCGCGCCCGCGTACGGCTTGCGGGCGTTTTCCTGCGGAAAATAAACGACAAGACATATGTCGAGCAGTCTCACCCGTTCGGTTCGTTGTGACACGGCCGCGTCGGACAAACGGTCCGTGACCGCCCGGCGCGCTCCGCCACTTCTAAAAATAGTTGAACGAGCGGACCCAGCAGCAGGATGCGGCTCGATGTCCTCCGGACATCCCGCGAACTAAGTTTAGGATCCAGCCCTTTTCAAAGGGCTGGGGGTTACAGTTCGATCTGGAAAATGGTAACGCTTTCCGGCTGGGCGGTAAAGGTCAGGGTGCGGCTGTCGGCGTGGTCCGGCTCCAGCGTCTCGTAAACGAGTCTGGACGCCTTGTCGATCACAGAAAGCTGCTCCGAAGTCGGATATTGCGGGCTGCCCATGTCCTGCCAGGCTTTCAGCGGGTTGCAGTGGTCCGCGTCGATCACCGCTTTATGGATGCCGCGGATCTTTCCGGTAAGGGTCAGCTCCATCTCCTCCGCTTTGATGCAGCGGCGGTCGATATCATGGTTGTAGACCAAAACCGTGACATGGCTTCCGTCCTTCAGTGCCAGTACCTCGGCGGTCTCGTGGCCGCCCTCAGCCTGGAGCCGCATGGAACCGGCGTGGTGCAGCGTTTCAAATACCCGGTAGGAGGGCTTCGCGATTCCGTGGTTGGTCTGGATGCCGAAAGCGTTCTTGAAGGGGCTGCCAAACATCCCCATCTCCTCGAATATGTCCGAAACGGTCCAGAAGGAGTACCCCTCGACCAGGCCCTCGTTCTGGGAAAGGGTATGAGCGACGGCGGCTGCCTGATAGCTGGTGTCAAACTCCTTGGAGCCGTTCCATTCGGTGTAGTAAAGGGGCAGGTCCCCGGCCTCCGCTTTCGCTTTCTTGGTCATCTGCAGCAGGATATCGCGGGGGTTTTTGCTCTCCCGGTTGGCAAAGGACGCAAACAGATCCTGAATCTCCTCCGGGGACAGGGCCGCCAGTTCTTCTTTAGAAGGAAGATTGAAAGCAGGCTGGGTCTCGTCGTTTTTGCCGAAGGACTGGAGCGGGTCGTCGCTGGGATAATGGTGGGTCGAAACAAAGTCAACCGGCACGTTTTCCCGGCGGCAGAACTCGACAAAATCCGCCACCCAGGCGTTGTTGGAGGTCGCCGGGCCGCCGACGCGGAAACAGGGATCGACCGATTTCAGCGCTTCGGCCGTCGATTTGTACAGCTTAAAATAATCATTCTGGGTTCCGCTGAAGAAGAAGGCAAGGTTCGGCTCGTTCCACACCTCAAAGAACCATCTGGAAACCTCGTCCTTGCCGTAGCGGTCGAGCAGGTGCTGGCCGAACTGGCGGATAAAATCGGTCCATTGGCCGTAGTCCTTGGGCGGGGTGATGTTGCCCTTGTAGTGGAAAACGGTGTCGGGGCCGCTGGCAAAGGCTTCGGGCATAAAGCCGATCTCGACAAAGGGCTTCATGTTGATGCTGAGCAGGAAGTCAAAGATGCTGTCGATGTTGAAGAAGGAAATTTCGCTCTTTCTGAAGAATGTCGGCTCAATCACGACGCTCATATCGTCGTCCAGCAGCCCATGGAAACGGAGATATTGGAAGCCGCAGTCCTCGTGGGCCTTGCGGATATGGTTCCGGACGTCCTCGCGCAGGATGGTGGCGGCATGGCAGCTGCCGACGCAAAGCTCCCAGTAATGGGGGTAGGGCCTGCCGGTGTCGTTTAGGTTCAGTTTGTAGGATACGGGCATAGAGATCCTTCCTTTCTTGTTCCGATGATGGATGCGGCAAATTGGACAATAAAACACCTTTTGCCGGACATATTTAGTATAATATATCAAGCAAAAGGTTGCAATAGTTTTTTGATTTTTCATCCAATTTGTGTCAAAACATCTCGGAAAAGGAACATTTTTCCTTTACAGCTCGGCATCGTGGCAGACCCGTGTTTCGACTACCTTGTGGACAAACTCCTTCACCTTCAGGTGGGCGGGATGGCCCTGGTAAAGATCGAGCGCCGCCTTATCCGTGTGGGTCGAAACCAGGCAGACATCGTATCCGCCGGGGGTGAAGTTAAAGGAAACCTGTGCGGTCAAAAGCCCTTCGACCTGGCCTGCCAGTCCCTCCAGCTTTTCCTTCATCATCGCGGCGTTTTCCGCTTTCGTGCGGCCGTCCGCTTCTTCCTTTAAGTTCCACATAACAATATGACGAACCATTTAAATCAACCTTTCCTTTTTATTC
>CAYWRQ010000177.1:0-1747 GCA_964460915.1 uncultured Oscillospiraceae bacterium | reverse complement strand
ACACTCCACACTCCACACTTCACTCTTATAAAAGGCTCGCCACACTTCACGTTAAAGCCCAACGTATTGGAGGAACAAAATCGACGAGACGATCGAGAACGCGACTGTGATGGCGACCGCGATCAGCATGCTGACCATCGAAGCGCCGCCCTTGGCCGAAAGGGCTGTATGATAATCGGCGGATTCGCCGCTGGCCGCCTTGATCTTGCGGATTGCCTTAAAGGTATGTTCCTTATAAAGCTTGTTGGTAAAGGCGGCGAGCAAGAGCCTCATGACCAGCGAGAAGAAATTGCACATACTGTACAGTGTCATCATCCGATCCGGGCTAAAGCCCAAATCGAGGATAAAGGTGCTGCTTTCGTCAGCGATGGTCATCAGGCTGTCAAAGGAAATCAGCATCGAGGGAATCGAAAAGAGGATCGACAAGATCATCACGATTGCCCCCAGGCCGTACATCTTCCGGTAAAACAGATAGTAGCAGTCAAAGACAAAGGCCGACCAGTTCCAGCTGGCGCTTTTTTTATGGCCGCTGGGGTCGCTGCGGGACATCGCCTTGAATTTCGGCAGGAAATAGGGGGTGTTCGTCTTGACAAACAGCGCCGCTTCCTTGGCGGGGATGTCTTCGATCAGCTCCTCCGGATCCAGACCGGCCATCGGGTTGACAAACGGGTTGAAGGGCATCTGGGGAGGCGGCTGCATCCCATTCATGCCTCTGCCCTGCTGCCAGCCGCTTTGCTGCCAGCCGCCCTGCTGGGTATAGGGCGGGGTTCCCCCGGAAGATTCCCCGTCCGGCTCCTGGTTTTGAAGCGGGGTACCGCAGATCTCGCAAAACAGGGCTCCGGGACTGTTTAGGGTTCCGCAGCGGCTGCAGCGCTGCTGCGCCCGGCCGTCAACGCTTTCGGTCCCCGGTCGGGAGATTTTCTGCCATTGGCGCCCCTCTTTATGCAGCTCCTGCAAAACACAGCCCCCGCTTTTCTGGGCGCAGGCGCGGTGGTAGGGCGCACCGCACTCGGGGCAGACGGTAATCTCATCGTCTGCGTGGAGAGTCTGATGACAATATGGACACTCGGCCCCTTCGTATCGGTTCATATGCTTTCCTTTCCGGGAAAATCCCGTTTGCTGTCATAGTAGCGGTACGGCCGCCAAAAGAGCCGCACCTTGTAGATACTTTTATATTATAGCATAATCTGGAATTTTTATCAAACAAATCTTTACAGGATTCTAAATATTGGGTATAATATAGTTGAGAAATGCTGTTGCCGGCATTCCTTGATACAAAAAGAAAAGCAAAGGATGAGAAAATGCCCACATTACTGCACCGCTACTGACGCTCTATGCCTGCATACAGGATAAACAAATGAGAAGAAGGGAATGTTTACAATATGCTCGCAATGGAAGAACGCGCGTTGGCGCTGAAGGCAAAACGCCCCGACCTGGATGATCTTCGTTCGGCGCTGGGAATTGACAGATTGACGGTACAGGTCGAGGAACTGGAACAGCAGGCCGCCCAGCCCGGTTTTTGGGACGACGCGGAAAAATCCCAGGAGGTCCTCAAAAAGACCGGCGCCTTAAAATCGACAATTGAAGAATATAACAAGCTAAACGGCATCTACGATGACCTTGAGGTCATGATCGAGATGGCGGATGAGGACGAGGACGAATCGATGCTGCCGGAAATCGACGGAATGATGGCCCAGCTGGAGAAAAGCATGGAAACGGCCCGCCTGACAACCCTCCTTTCGGGGGA
>CAYWRQ010000176.1:0-4369 GCA_964460915.1 uncultured Oscillospiraceae bacterium | reverse complement strand
CAGGAAAATACCAGTTATCTCGCGAATTACGACTACGGTTCAATTACCTTCGATCACACGATTTATACCGTGACGGTGGTTGTAAATGAGGATGAAAACGGGAATTTGGTGGCAACGCCGACCTACAAAGTAAACGAAACCGAGTATGAAGGCATTCCGACCTTCCGGAATACGACGAGTACGACGCCTCCGCCGGAGTCCCCCTCTGAACCGAGTTCTGAGCCCTCTTCGGAACCAAGCTCCGAACCGAGTTCTGAGCCGTCCTCCGAGCCGAGTTCTGAGCCATCCTCTGAACCTTCCTCCGAGCCAAGCTCCGAACCGTCTTCCGAACCCAGTTCCGAGCCTTCTGAGCCGGAACAGCCCGACCTGCCCGATCCCAACGATCCCGACAGTCCGGACAGGATTACGATCATCGACGAGGATGGCGTGCCGCGCACCTATATTAAGGTACAGAACCCGGACGGAAGCTGGGAGTACGTCTTGATTGAAGATGAGGATACTCCTTTGATTGATAAAACCCCGCAGACCAGCGACGAGAGCAATCTGTCGTTGTGGCTGATCGTGCTGGCGGTTTCGGCCGCTGGGCTGATCACGGCGCTGATCTTTGAAAAGAAAAACCGTTATCAACCCAAACATTATCGTAAATGATGAGGTAATATATGGACAAGGAAAGGCAGATCGTGAATACAAATATTCGCTTGAATCTGCGGAAGGAAGAAGACCGGAAGGCATGGGAATACCTATGCAAGATGGATCGCAAATTGTATAAATCTTATTCCCGCGTGGTGGTCATTGCCTTGAATGCGTATTTTGATCATATGGAGGAGCTCAAGAAGGATCCTGATCTGGAAACCAAGGTCAAGGAACAGGAATTCCTGCAAAGGGTTATGGACACGGTCAAAAAAGGGGTAGAGACGAAGGTTGCAGAAAAAGTGCTGTTTCTATCTGCCGAGGAAAATATGCTCTCCATAGACGAGAGGATCGGGGAAGCCCTGGAAAAGGTCATAGCCGAGCAGATGACTGCCATCATAAAAAACGCTGTGACGATTGCGGTCAAGGAGATTTCTTTACAGATGATGCAGACCGCGCTGCATGGAATAAACGAAAACCTTTCCCATGTCCAATCGGATATGGCAAAAGAAGCGTAACAGTACCGATAAAAAGGGTATGGCCGTCAAAAAGACGCTCAGGGTTCTTCTGGGCGTCTTTTTTCGTCCGATCGGATCATGGGAAAGCGCGCCGGACCGGCGGCTTTGATGCTTTACAAAAATGGGTGGATATGCTATACTTCATTCAATCAAAGGGCCATTGATTTTCCAAAGCAGCTTTGCATAAAATGCTTTAGCCGGATAGGAGGAGGTTTTTATATGATTTCATATGCCCAAACTGTGTTCGATTCATGGGAGGACCGGCCGTTTTCCGAGGTTGACAGCCTCATCCTGTCATGGCTTACCTATCTGCGTTTTCCAACTGCGTTCCAGGATCTGACGACGGAAAGGGGAATGGTTCTCCGCGATGTGTATTGCGCCGAGTATTTTGAGGAGATGCTGCAATGTATCCGGCCCCGTACGGAAACGATCTCCCTTTTGGCCGCCGCTACGGCAAGCCCAAGGTTCCGGAATATTCGCCTGCTGTGTTTTGAGCAGGAATACGATTACGATTCAACTACGCAGTTTGCCGCGCTTACATACGAACTGACCCCGGGACAATATTATATTGCTTTTCGCGGCACGGACTGTTCCCTGGTCGGCTGGAAGGAAGATATGCTGCTGGCCCTAAACGATCCAATCCCTTCCCAGAAAAAGGCTTCCCAATATCTGCAAAAAATCACTCAAAAATTCCAAGGGACCTATATGCTGGGCGGACATTCAAAAGGGGGAAATCTCGCCGTATACGCGGCGGCAATGTGTGAAGAAGAAATCCGGCGGCAGATTACACGGGTTTATTCCCATGACGGACCGGGCTTTTTGCCGGAACAACTGGTTCAGGACGGCTTTCAACGGATCAGGAGACGGATCCATAAGACGATCCCGCAATCCTCCTTGGTTGGCATGATTTTTGAGTCGGAATGTGATTATCATATCGTAAAAAGCCGGGAACATGGCCTTTCTCAGCACAACCTGTTTTCCTGGGAGGTCGTAGACGGGCACCTGCTGTACCAGGAGGACTTGCGGCCGGAAGCCAAGCTGGCGTATACCGGGATCAATAAATGGATCCTAAATATGGCGCAGGAGGATCGGGAAAAGTTTATAAACGTGATTTTTGAAATCCTGGAAGAGACCGGGGTTTCAAATTTTGAGGAACTGGCGTCTGATCTGAAAAAGAATGTGCCAATTATCGTCAAAAAGGCGGCGTCCCTTGATAAAGAAACCGGAAGGTTCTTATTGGACACGATCAAGCTCCTTGTCGTAGACGGTGTGAAAAGCATGCAGGAAATTATGCTGCCGTAGCGGAAAGCTGCCAACCCGGCCATCTTAAGCGGAATTGACTTAGGATGGTCCGCAGGACCAAAGCAATCTTAGATTTTGTCGTTTTTCGCTTAGTTTTTGCACAACCCCTTGTATTCTTTTTGAGATTATGTTAGCATAAGGACAACGGAAGCAAAACAAAAAATGATGCAAGTTCTTGACATAGGAGGGAAAGATATATGTGGCAATATTATTTTTTGTGGATTATCGTTTTTGTTGCCGCACTCATTGTGGAAGGCGTGACGATGCAGCTGGTTTCCATTTGGTTTTCTGTCGGCGCATTGGCGGCCTTGATCGCATCCTTTGCCGGCGGCTCTTTGACGGTACAGTGCACCTTGTTCGTACTGGTTTCGCTGGCTCTGTTCCTCTGCACGCGGCCGCTGGTTAAGAAATGGAATAAGAAACCGACGGTCCATACCAACGCGGACAGTGTAATCGGTATGGAGGGGATCGTGAAAGAGGAAATCAATACGCTGCTGGGCACCGGTCGAGTTTATGTAAACGGGCTGACATGGGCCGCTTGTTCGGACGCCGTTATCCCGGCAGGAACCAAGATTACGGTTTTAAGTATGCAGGGGGTTACGCTTACTGTAAAGCCCTCGGAAGGACCTGAAACGTAAATTATCCCGTATAAACGGGTAAGAAATAGGAGGAGATTCTATGATTCCATTATTCATCACCCTTGGCGTTATCCTGGTTATCCTGCTGGTCCTGATTTCAAACCTGAAGATTGTTCCGCAGGCACAGGAGTACGTAATCGAACGGCTGGGTTCTTATCATACGACCTGGCAGACAGGCATACATTTTAAGATTCCCTTTGTGGAGAGGATTGCGAAAAAGGTTTCCCTAAAGGAAAATGTCGCTGATTTTCCGCCCCAGCCGGTTATCACCAAGGATAACGTTACGATGCAGATCGACACCGTTGTGTTCTATCTGGTATCGGACCCCAAGCTGTTCACCTACGGCATCGACCGCCCGATTTCGGCGATCGAAAACCTGACGACCACAACCCTGCGTAACATTATCGGCGACCTTGACCTGGACGCTACCCTCACTTCCCGGGACTATATCAACTCGCGGATTACCACAATCCTGGATGAAGCGACCGATAAGTGGGGAATCAAGGTTACCCGCGTAGAGCTGAAAAACATCATGCCGCCCAGGGAAATCCAGGATTCGATGGAGAAGCAGATGAAGGCGGAGCGTGAAAGACGTGAAGCTATCCTGCAGGCAGAAGGCCGTAAAAAGAGCCAGATCCTTGTAGCGGAAGGCGAGAAGGAGTCCCAGATCCTGCGGGCTGAAGCGGAAAAGGAAGCCGCTATCCTGAAGGCAGAAGCGGAAAAGGAAAAACGGATCCGTGAAGCGGAAGGCCAGGCAGAAGCGATTCTGATGGTTCAGAAGGCAAATGCCGACGCTTTGAAGCTGTTGACCGAAGCCGATCCTTCCGGTAAGGTATTGACCTTGAAGAGCTATGAAGTGCTGGCCAAGGTTGCGGACGGTAAGGCTACCAAGATCATCATCCCCAGCGAGATCCAAAATCTGGCCGGTTTGGTCACCTCTTTGAAGGAATGTGCCTCCGACAGTAACGTGGAGACAACAGGGGCATAAACAGGAAAACAGACGCTGCTGTGAGTAGCGTCTGTTTTTGCGATATAACCCAATACGATTGCCCAGGGGAGCCCGTTCATCTTGACCGCCCGCCGGCTCGGCTGGGTTTGCTAAGTCAACTGAAAATTACAGTTCAGCATGACTGAACCTTATAGCACTTATCAAAACGCATATAGTAAGGATTGCTAAGGAAAGGAAAATGGATATAAAATATGTGCTTGTAATCGTTCCACTTGCAATCTGGCTTATTTGAATAACAGGACTATAGGCAACACCGCATAATGCAAATCGCG
>CAYWRQ010000175.1:0-4421 GCA_964460915.1 uncultured Oscillospiraceae bacterium | reverse complement strand
GATCCTACAGACAGAATGTGCCCTGTTATATCGCTCGAATTGTCAAAACGTATACGTTTTGAAAGCATATAAATCTATTCATATAATAACATAAATTTATCCATAACACAAGAGCTTTTGCGTGAAAATATAAAAATTTTTTTCAAAACACCAATTTCTCTTTATCGAATTTACTTTCGCATAAGGTATACGTTTTGACAATTCGAGCGATATAACAGGGCACATTCTGTCTGTAGGATCGGTCCCCGAAACGGGACAGGAGGCAATGATGAAGATGAACAAGAAGATGAAAAGGTTGGTTTCAGTAGCACTTTCCGCGGCCATGGTTTTTTCCGTAGGGATGACCTCGTTCGCGGATGAAATCGACGGCCTTGCGGATGCAGGCTCGCAGGCGGCGGTACAGTCCGATTTTCTTCCGGAAAATATCGATTCCGCGGGTTCGGATGCGGCGCAGCTTGGGGCAGATATACCAATGCTTTTGAGTGCGAACCTCGATGCGGCGTCCGGGTCGGAAAGCGTTACAGTAGGGGACGTTACCTATACGTTCGAGCTGCAGACAGAAGGAACGGCGGTTCTTACGTCTGTTTCAAGCACGGATTCCCCGACTTCGCTCACGATTCCGGAAACGGTTACATCGGGCAGCCAGACCTATACCGTGACAGCGATTGGGACAAACGGAAACACCAGCATTTTTTCCAGCCTGACAGCGGTAACGAGCATCTGCCTTCCTTCCGGGGTAACGGAGATTCCGGATTACGCGTTTTATAACTGCGCGGGGCTGACGGAGGTAACGGCAGCCGGTACGGTTACAAGCATCGGCACAAGCGCTTTTGAAGGATGCAAGGCCTTGACGGCTATTCCCGACCTGAGCCAGGTTACGAAAATGGGGGAGAAGGCGTTTCAACAATGTCGGAAATTACTGGTCGATGTTGATCTTTCTTCTTTGGAGATTATCCCTGCATGGGCGTTTAAAGAAGCGTCTGTGAAGGTTACAAAGTTGTGCAGTTCCTTGATCTCTATCGGAGAATCTGCGTTTTTTGGCCGAGGTGCATCGGATACTCTCCGGTGTAAATTTGCCGAAACAGAGGCGGATAAATTTGTTTTTCCGGAAACGTTGGAATCGATTGGTCGGTGCGCGTTCGAATATTGCTATTTTCCATCAACCGTTGTCATTCCGGATTCGGTTACGAAACTTGGAGAACCGGAAGACACCGGTGCAGTTGGCGGTCAAGTTTTTCTGTCCGCTGACGGTGTTCAGCATTTTATTGTCGGAAAAGGCGTTAATTGTCTTTGGTATCAGACTTTTCATACAAGATTCTATACTTATGAAAAGTATTGTATCTTAAAAACAATTGATTTTGCGAATGCGGAAGAAAATATGATCCTTATGGATAATTGTCTGCCAGACACGAATACATACACTTGGATTACGATTAACTATGGCAGCACCGGGTCGATTGAACAAAATTCTTTGCAAAATCGCGTAAATGAGGCGCAAGAGGGCGAAACAATTGTCTTGTCGAAAGATGAAATTTTGCGCAATACCCTTACAATCCCCGAAGGAAAGAATATCACCATATCCAGTGAAGAAGGAGATACGTTCTCAATTTATGGGACAGCGGAAACGCTGATTCGTGTGGAGAAAGACGCAACAATCGCCTTAAAAAACGTACTTCTTTCCGGTAAGAATGGCAGCGGTACAATCCTTGACATTGCGGGAACAGCCACGCTCGGAAACGGCACAGTTATAGAAAGCTGCGTTGTGTCAAGTTCCAGCAGCGGCGCTATTGTCGTGAATGGAGAATCTGCCTCACTTACGCTGGCAGACGGCTGTATTGTCCGCAATAACCAGGTTAGAAATTCGTATTCCGGTTCGATCTATGTCGGTGATGGTGCCTCAATTTCGATTGAGGGCGGCAGCATCGAGAATAATGAATACTATGGAAGTGCAAACTATACTTGTACTTCGGGTGTTTTCCTGACAAGTGGGGCGTCCGGTATCATGTCTGGCGGTTCGATTTCGAATAATACTGCTGTACGCGGTGCTGCGATTATGCTCTATTCAGTAGGCGATGGTGAGTCGAAACGTGTAGGGTTTACAATGACCGGCGGTGAGATTTCTAATAATAAGCACATGTATTTTTCAACCACCAACAACCTTTATCCTTCTGGCGCGGTACATATTGAAGGAAATGCCGAATTTACGATGAATGGTGGGACGATCACGGGGAATACCGGTACGCAAGGCGGAGGCGTCTGTGTAGTGGATCCCGGTTTGCAGGGAAATGGAACGGAACAAAAAACTGCTTTTGTTATGAATGGCGGTGTAATATCCAATAATACTGCCACAAAGTCGGGCGGCGGTATTTATTCGTATTCAAACGGTGTGTACCTCAATGCCGGCGAGATCAGTGGAAATACGGCGTTTATGGGCGGCGGCGTTTATAGCGAAGGAAATGAATCCCATTATAGCACGCTTCATATGCAGAAAGTCCTGATTACTGGAAATGACAGCGATGGCCAGGGCGGCGGTATGTGGTTCTGCCCGACCGGTTCTCCAACGATTTATATTTCAAACGGCGGAGCGATTTATGGGAATACAGCGGGCACGGCTGGAGACGATCTTGTGATCGCGAGATCTTATAATTCTTCGGTGGATACAGTCGTATCAGACCGTATGCTTGGCGGCGGACAGGTAGAGTGGTATAATGATGGCGCGGTCTATGTTCCAATAGGTTGTTACCCCACTGTTGCTGGAGGGTTCCCGAGATATAGTGCGGAAAATGCATCACAAACATCGGTTGAGGAATTTGGAGGGAGTATAAATTATGCATTAAAGGCAGTTACCGTTAGTGATGAAGAGATTTCGTTTGCCCAAACGCAGGCAACCCTGTTCATTAAAGGTAATCGTGCGGTAGGCGACAGTGTGAACGAAGGCTTTGGCGGCGGTGTTGCAGCCAACGGCGGTATCGTTATCGGAGAGAACATTGCCGAGTGGACAGTCAATGTTGAAAAGAAGTGGGACGAATCGGTTCCCGATGCAGACTGGGCGCCGGTAACGGTTTACCTAAAAGCGGAATACGCGGATGGCCGGAAGTATACGCTGGACAAAGCGGAACTGAATAAGGAAAACGGATGGCAAAGCTCCTTTGCGCATCTGCCGGATCCGGCTACCTTAGGCGAAAACGCAACCTATACGGTCGAAGAACAGCCGGCCGACGGGTTTATGGCGATCTATTCCGAGCCTGTAGTCGACCAGGACGGCAAGACGATTTCCTTTACGATCACCAATTCGCCTTCGGACGACCCTGTAATCGAGCTTCACGCGTATAAGCAGGTGAACAATGCAAGTCCAGAAGGCAGCGACTTCCTCTTTGAGGTTTGGGAAGGGGATACGCTGATTAAGAGCGTTTCCAACATCAATCAAACGGTTTCCTTCCAATTTGTCCACGACTGCGAGGAGACGGAAAATCATACCCATACCTATACGATCCGGGAAGTGAACAATGGGCTGGCAAATGTCATCTATGATACTACATCCTTCGACATCACCGTTCAGCTGATCAAAGAGGATGGGGGATGGAAAGCGGAGTTTGCGCAGGGTTCGGACGTGACGCCGATATTTAGTAACTATACGAGCGGCGAACCGGAAGAACCTCCGACTTCCAGTCCCGAGTGGGATCCTTCCAGCGAACCGGAAGAGATCGATGATCCTTCTGTCCCGCTGGCAGAGCCATCCTCCGAGCCTTCTTACGAAGAAATAGAGGATTCGAGCGTCCCGCTGGCAGAGCCGTCCTCCGAGCTTTCTTACGAAGAGATTGAGGATTTAAACGTCCCGCTGGCTGAAATCCCCGACGAGGAGGTCCCGCTGATTGACCATACCCCGCAGACCAGCGATGAAAGCAATCTGTCCCTTTGGCTGATCATCCTGGGGGCATCGGCCCTCGGCCTGGTTGCGGCGCTGGTCTTTGAAAAGAAGAACCGCTATACGCCGAAGCATTACCGTTAAGGTTTGATTCATTTGGATAAACGGCTGCACTCAATTGCGGGTGCGGCCGTTTTGCCGCGCAGAGTCTTTTGCATCCGCGCTATCCCATTTGGAGCAAATTGCGGCGGATTCTGAAAAAGTGTGTACCTGAGAAAATTTTGGAGAAAAATAAAACACCCGCAAGGCCGGTAAATACTGGTTTCGCGGGTGTTTTTAAGTTTGCGGAGATGGTGGGATTCGACCTGTCTGCGGACAGGCCAGGCCGCGGCTCTGAGGCCCCGCCGGGGCCTCATTCACTCCCGCGTCCGTTCGAATCCTATCAGCATATTTAACAACAAAAAAGCCAGCAAACCCGAAAGCCTGCTGACTTTTCAGATGGCGGAGATGGTGGGATTCGACCTGTCTGCGGACAGGCCAGGCCGCGGCTCTGAGG
>CAYWRQ010000174.1:0-4509 GCA_964460915.1 uncultured Oscillospiraceae bacterium | reverse complement strand
ACCATATTATATCACACTTTGGCGCGATTTGCATTATGCGGTGTTGCCTTAAGTTTTTTCAAAAAACATTTCAGAGTAGACACATCTTCTCTCCCTCAATCTGTATACGAAAAACAGGAAGAAATCAAGGCTGCTGTTCCTTCTCAAAAGCAGGTGCATGATGAGCGGTTAGGTAATGGATGTAGTGGAACGCCTCTTGCTGTTCACCGGCGGAATGCTTCACGCAGGCAAGCGCTGCCTTATTTTCTTCGATAGGACAACGGGCCGATGTGGTCGCACATCACATTCACGTGCGCGGCCCCTACAATCGGCGTTGCATAGAAATATATTTTGACCGTATAAAACGGATGACCAAGAAGCCATCCGTTTTTCCTATTCTCCGGGGCTGATGACGATTTTGCCGTCGTCCAGTTGTACCTTTACCTTGCTGCGCCCTTCGATGCCCAACGCGTCCAGGTATTCCCTCGGAAGCTGAATCCGTCCGGAGCGGTCGAGGACAATCAGTTCCTCTACTTCCCGCTCGGGCGGATCCCCGTCGTCCTCCTCCGAAGGAGCAAACCCTTCCAGCTTAGAAAGGGCCTCGGCCGTATTGCGGCGGATAAACTCTGAGCTGGTACGGCCGTCCCGAATCATGACCGCCCGGTCAACAAAGGAGGACACCAGCCGGTCATGGGTCACAATCACAATCGTAATGCCCAGCGTCCGGTTCAGCTGCCGGAAAAGGTGCAGGATATCCTCGGTCGTCTTGGAATCGACCGCGCCGGTCGGCTCGTCGCAGAGGAGAAGCTTCGGGTTGTTGGCCAGGGCAATGGCGATCGCGACCCGCTGCTGCTCGCCGCCGGAAAGCTCGCTGAGACGGCTTTTGGCCTTATGCTCCAAGCCCACCAGGGACAAAAGAATCCGTGCCCGTTCCGCCGCCGTCGCGGGGCTGAGCGGCACACCGTCCGGGCCGGGAAGGGGCGGCATCTCCCGGATTTTCACACCGCCCATCTGCATCGGCAGCTCGATATTTTCCTGCGCCGTCAGATACGGGATCAGGTTCCGGGCGGAATTCTGCCACATAAACCCAACCGTCTCCCGCTTATATGCCATCATTTCCTTCGGCGTCAGCTTCAGCAGGTTTTTCCCGTCGACATATAGGCTCCCGGCGCTGGGGGTATCCAGACCGCCGAGCATATTCAGCAGGGTCGATTTGCCGGATCCGGAGTTGCCAATAATGGCCATCAGCTCCCCGTCCTCGACGGTTAGATCAAGGCCCTGCAGAGCGACGACCTCAATATCCCCGGTCTTATAGATTTTCATCAGGTTTTCAGCGGCAATCACGGCGTCCCCTCTCCTTCCTCCGGCCCGATCAGCTTTCCGTCCCGCAGGGTAAACACAGTGTCCGCGACCTGCATCAAATCGGGGTCGTGGGTCGTCATAATGACGGTCGTGCCCTGCTCGGAAATCAGCTTTTTAAAGACGCTGACCACCTGCAGGCCCATGCTGGAATCCAGCTGGGCGGTCGGTTCATCGGCGAAAATGACCGCCGGACGGTGGGCCAGGGCGCGGGCAATCGCCACCCGCTGCTGTTCGCCGCCGGACATCTCCTGCGGAAGATGCTGCACCCGTTTCCCCAGGCCGACATATTCCAGACATTCCATCGCCCGTTCTTTCCGCCCCTGTGCCGGGGCGCCCGCCACCCGCAGGCCAAACTCAACGTTTTCCAGGGCAGTCATCGTCGAAATCAGCGCGACCGACTGGAACACAATCCCCATCCGGGTGCGCCGGATCCGGTCCCGCTCCCGTTCCGGAAGGGCGGAAAGCTCCTGTCCCTCAAACCATACCCGGCCGGAGGTCGGCTGATCCAGGGCCGAAAGCTGGTTAATCAGCGTTGTTTTTCCGGAGCCGGATTTCCCGTTTAGGATCGTCAGGCTGCCCTGCCCGACTCTCAGGCTGATCCCGTCCAGCGCGCGGACCTCGCTGCCGCCCGACCGGAAGATCCGGGTCAAATCCTCCGTCCGAATCAATTCGTTCCCAAGCATCTGCAATCCTCTTCCTCCTATCAGTCCTCGCCCAGCTTCAAAGCCTCCCCGGCTTTCAAGCGGTCGACAATCCTTGCCAGCACCACAGCTGCGGCGATCAGCATGACCGCCACAATCAGGATAATCCGCAGGTAATCGCCCGGATCCCCTACGATCATAAACGGCAGGATCTGCTCAGACGCATTGACCCCACATTCCAGGAAAGGCGCGTACAGCTCCGCCGCCAGCGTTCCCAGACCGATACCGGCCAGCACCGCCGTCACCGACACCAGGATCTGTTCCCACAGCAGCACCATCATCACCGCGCCCTTGCTCATCCCCATCGAACGCAGGATGCCGAATTGCAGCCTTCTCGCCTGGATTGCCAAAATCCAATAGATAAAAAATCCGATAAAGGTTATCATCATCGTGATCAGGAACGAAAGGGTAAAGAACCCGTTGGTGCCCTGGCCGACCGCGTCGTTTTTCAGCCGCACCAGCTCCACCGTCGTATCCTTGAGGGAGTTGACACGGATTCCTTTCTCCTCCAGCTCGTCATACAGCTGCTGAGAGGTAACGCCCTCCGCCTTCCGCAGCCAGACCTTATAGGGCTGCAGCTTCATTTCCTGCTGCAGATAGGTCAGGTTCGCGACCACAAGAGAAGTCAAATTGCGCCCGTTGTACTCCTTCGGGTTAAAGGTCGGGAAATAATCGATGGCCGCATAGACCACGACCTGGATGCCGCCGGGGTTTCCGGGGACCGATATGTAGGCCGTATCGCCGGGGGATATGCCAAAGGCTTCCATCAGATTGCCGCTCATCAGCACGGCCCTCGGTTCATCCGCCAGCAGGTTCAGGTATTCGTTGAGATGGTAAGGCGCCAGATCGCTCCGGTACCAGCAGACCGACCCGAATTCGTCCGGGACAATCCCCATCACCGTGACGCCGGCCTCCTTTTGGCTGTTGGACGAGACCGAAAGATCCCGCAGGGTCAGTACCCTGGCCGCTCCCTCGACCGTCTCCAGCTTCTCATAGCGGGAAAACTGCGGCTCGGTATAGTAAACGTCTTCCTCCTCCGCTTCACCGGCCATCGCCATCTCGGCGGACATACTCCCGCCGCCCAGGGCCGGCCATTCCTCCTGCAGAACAATATCCGCGCCGACCGTGTACTGAACGCGGTCCTGCTGGTTCCGGTTCAGGGTGCGCACCATGACCGAATTAAAGACGCCCATCGACAGGGTAAAGATCAAAAACATCGAGATCGTCAGGTTTGCGGCCCCGCCGCGGGAAACCTGGGACAGGGTCAAATAAAGGACCGGCCCCCACTTTTTCTCGCCCACCCGGTACAGCAGCCGCACCAGCAGCGGAAAAAGCCGCAAAAACAAGAGCGTGCAGCCGAGGATAAACAGGGTCGACGCCCCGTACAGCAGGAAATCGACCGGGACCTCCGAGGCCTCCGCCTCCGCAGCCTCCAGCGCCGCCAGCCGGTTTCGGTAGCTGTATAATCCGTAGAGGGCGATCAGCAGGCAGACAATATCCAAATACAGCTTTTCCCAAAGGGGCTTTGTGCTGCGGGACTTTTTCCGCTTGACCGATACAATCGAGGTTTCCTTACTGGTCACGACCGAAATCAGCATTGTCAGCACAAGTACCCCCGCCGTAACGGCGGCGTATCCCCAGCCCGCCGCCGTAAGCTCGACCTTTAGGCCCGCCCGGTTGACAAACGACATAAACCCGTCCGACGCCCCGACAATCCGGCAGAACATCATCCCAAGAAACGGCCCGACGGCGCAGGCTATCCCCGCCAGTATCACCGACTGAAGCATATACAGGGAGATGATCTGCCCGCCCGAGGTGCCCCGGCTGCGCAGAACCGCAATCTCGCTCTTTTCGTGCTCCAAAATCAGCCGGGTGACCATGAAAATATAGAGCAGCAGCATCAAAAGGATCGGGATTTCAATAATCCAGAGGGTTGCCGTGAGGGCCGCCCTTCTCTCGGCATACCGGGTAAGGGTGCTTTCAAAGGCGGTCTTCAGCGTCGGGGCAAAATTCCGGCTGTTGTCATAGTATTCAATCTGCTCCAAAATATGGCCGCAGTTTTCAATTGTAAACGCGGAATAATCCAGCGCAAAATACCAGTTCGATTTGCTGACCAGGGTGGAGTCCGCGTACAGAAAGTCCTGCATAAACAGGTCATAATCGATAAAAATCGCTTTTTTCAGCTCGGTGCTGGGCGTAACCCAGTAGGCGTCGGTGTTTTCGCCCTCCTGGAAGATACCGGTGATCCGCACCGTGGCGACCGTTTCCGACTTTCTCATGGCGGGTAAAAGGGATGTCCGCTCCAGCTGATAGGTCGAGCCAAGGCCGAGGTTCAGCTTCTGGGAGGCGGTTTCACTGATCATCGCCTCGTAAACCCCGTCCTCCCCCTTTGTCCCGCAGGGCAGGCTGCCTCCCAAAAGGGTGACGTGCTCCCCCAGCCCGCTCAGCCCGGAGAGGGTCGCCGTCG
>CAYWRQ010000173.1:1352-4523 GCA_964460915.1 uncultured Oscillospiraceae bacterium | reverse complement strand
TTCAAAATATATCGGATCATTTTCCAGATGTTGCGGTTGATAAAATTGTGGTTATGCCGAACCATGTGCATATGATTCTAGCGATTGGTTGTTCGGGAGACACGGAACGGAGGAAAACGCTCCCTACATTATCCACGATAGTGGGTCAATATAAATCGGGTGTTTCCAGAGAATTAGGCGTTTCAATCTGGCAAAAATCGTTCCACGACCATATCATCCGAGGAAAAGAAGATTATCGATATGGCAATATATTGAGCAAAATCCGTTACAATGGGCACAGGATGAATATTGGGTAGATCAATAGGCAAGGAGAGTGTTCAACAATGAAACTATCGCTATTAGATAAACTGAGCGCTGTGGGCGGCATTTCGGGGGACGAAGGCGCCGTTGCACAGGCAATTATACAGGAAATCGACGGGTATTGCCGGTGGGAGTTAGATCCGCTGGGCAACCTGATTGTATGGAAAAAAGGCGAGAAGGAGCGGGACAAGCCGATTCTGATCTGCGCCCATATGGACGAGGTCGGGATGATGGTGTCCCACATCACCGATGAGGGGTACCTGCGCTTTGTAACCGTCGGCGGGATTGATTCCCGCGTTCTGCTGGGCCGGCAGGTATCGGTCGGAAAGGACGGCCTGCGGGGGGTGATCGGCTGCAAGGCGATCCACCAGACCGGGGCGGATGAACGGGGAAAGGCTGTCCCCGCCGATAAGCTGCTGATCGACATTGGCGCATGCAATAAAGAGGACGCGGAAAAGCTGGTCCAGGTCGGCGACAGCGTCACCTTTGTCTCGGATTTTGAGCGGCTGGGCGGAAGGAGAGTCAAAGGCCGGGCGATTGACGACCGGTTTGGCTGCGCGGTCATGATCGAGCTGATCCGCTCGGAGCTTCCATATTCCACTGTCTTCGCCTTTACGGTTCAGGAGGAGATCGGCAGCGCCGGGGCCGGAACCGCCGCCTTCCGTATAAAGCCCGGGCGCGCGGTGATCATCGAGTCCACCTCCGCCGGGGACCTGCCGGGCGTGTCCGCACCGCGGGACTGCTGCGGGCTGGGGCGGGGCGCGGTCGTCCCGTTTATGGACAAGGGGACGTTCTATGACCGGGCGTTTTATAAGGAAGTGCTCAGTCTGGCGGCGGAAAAGGGAATCCCGGTCCAGACAAAGACAGTCGTCTGCGGCCGCAACGACGCGGCACCGGTCCATGTGAGTCGGGAAGGGGTGCCGTCGGTGGCAGTTTCGATTCCCTGCCGGTACCTGCATACCCCCTGCTGCGTCGCCGACGAGGGGGATATGGAGGCAGTCGAGGCGCTGGTGAAGGCGATCATTGAAAAGCCGTGACGCAAGAGGAAACATATGGATATTAAACAGCTTACAGACGATTTCGAAAAGCAGTCCGTCACGCGGGTCATTTTGCAGGCCCTTCCCGACTGGTTCGGGATTCCGGAGGCGATTGACGAATATGTGCGGGAGAGCGCCGGAAAGCCCTTTTTCTGCGCATATATGGAAAATCGCCCGGTCGGCTTTTGTACCTGAAGGAGACGGGAAAGGATACAGCCGAGCTGGCGGTGATGGGCGTTTTGCGGGAGTACCACCGGAAGGGGATTGGGAAAAGCCTGTTCCAGGCGGCCAAAGACGCCGCCCGTGCAGCCGGATATTCCTTTTTGCAGGTCAAGACGGTGCAGATGGGCCGGTATGATGACTATGATCAGACCAACCGGTTTTATCTCTCCCTGGGGTTCAAGGAATTTGAGGTTTTCCCGACCCTGTGGGATGAACAGAACCCTTGTCAGGTGTATGTAATGGCCCTAAACAGCTGAAAACGGGCAGTTGACCCGGATAGAGCGGAAAAGAAAATGTTGAAAAGAGGAAAAGAGAATGAATCAGGTTCTGACAGAATTTTTTGACCTGTCGCCGTCGCTTTTGCAGCTGGCCGACCGGTGCGAGGAACAGTGCCAGGCGGTTTTTGCCCGCATCGACGAGATCGCGGCCTACAATGAAGCGAAGGTGCTGGCGGCCTTTGGGCAGCATAGGATTTCCGCCGCCCACCTGACCGGCTCCAACGGCTACGGGTATGACGATCTGGGCCGGGATACGCTGGATAAGGTGTTTGCGGATGTTTTCGGGGCGGAGGACGCCCTCGTGCGGCACACCTTTGTCTCCGGGACCCATGCCTTGACGGTGGCGCTGTTCGGCGTCCTGCGGGCGGGGGACAAGATGGTCGCGGTCACCGGCGCGCCCTATGACACGCTGGAGGAGGTGATCGGCCTCCGCGGGGAAGGGAACGGGTCGCTTAAAGACTTCGGCGTTTCTTATGAACAGGTCGACCTGTTGGAGAACGGGGAGCCGGATATCCCGGCGATCCAACAGGCCGTCAAGGGCGCCAAGCTCGCCCATATCCAGCGCAGCCGCGGTTACGCGACCAGGCCCTCTCTGTCGGTGGAAAAGATCGGCGAGATCGCCGCCGCCATCAAGGCGGTCAGCCCGGAAACAATCGTTTTTGTCGACAACTGCTACGGTGAATTTGTGGAAAAGAAGGAGCCGACGGCCGTTGGGGCAGACCTGATCGTCGGGTCGCTGATCAAAAACGCCGGCGGCGGCATCGCGGAGACGGGCGGGTATATCGCCGGGCGGCATGACCTGATCGAGCTGTGCGGCTACCGGCTGACCAGCCCCGGCATCGGCCGGGAGGCGGGCTGCTCCCTGAATCAGAACCGCCCGATGTACCTGGGGCTTTTCTATGCCCCGTCGGTCACAGCCAGCGCCATCAAAACCTCCTGCTTTGCGTCGGCGCTGTTTGAAAAGCTGGGGTATGATGTCAGCCCCAGATACGATGAGCCGCGCACCGACCTGATTTTGCAGCTGCTGCTGGGCAGTGAGGAAAAGATGTGCGCCTTCTGCACCGGTATCCAGCACGGTTCGCCGATTGATTCCCACGTCACCCCGGTGCCCTGGGCGATGCCCGGGTACGGCGATGAGGTCATCATGGCGGCGGGCGCCTTTACCCTCGGTTCGTCGATTGAGCTGTCGGCGGACGGCCCGATCCGCCCGCCGTATGCCGTCTGGATGCAGGGGGGGCTTACCTGGAACACCGGGAAGATCGGCGTGCTGCTTGCGGCGCAGGCCTGCATGGATGGAGGAGAAAAGTAATGTATCAGGATATCGCACCCCACCG
>CAYWRQ010000173.1:0-1252 GCA_964460915.1 uncultured Oscillospiraceae bacterium | reverse complement strand
GAGATGTCCTTTGCCGGCGTAACGGCGAGACAGCTTTGGCGGTGGTATAAAGGCAGCCGCTTCTGCTCCTGCTGCGGGGCGCGGCTCACCCACGACCACAAGGAGCGGATGCTTTTCTGCCCCGACTGCGGGAATATGGTCTATCCCAAGATCAGCCCCTGTATTATTGTGGCGATAACCGATGGGAACCGGATTTTGCTGACCAAATATGCCTGCAGAACGTACAGCCATTATGCCCTGGTCGCGGGGTTTTGTGAGATCGGCGAGAGCCTGGAGGAAACGGTCCGCCGGGAGGTCCGGGAAGAAGTAGGGCTGGAGGTGGAAAACATCCGGTACTGGAAAAGCCAGCCCTGGGCGTTTTCCGATACGCTGCTGTCGGGGTTTTACTGCGATGTCGCGGGCGACCCGACGCCCCATCTCGTCGATGGGGAGCTGCGGGAGGCGACCTGGTTTGACCGGGAGGAAATCCCGGTGCAGGACGACGGCGTCAGCCTGACCAGAGCCTTGATCGCCGCCTTCCAGCGCGGGGAGGAGCCGAAGTAAACGCCCGTAATGACACCGAAAATATGCCTATAGTGTCATCCATCTTCCCGTGTATGTCATTCTGAGCGTCAGCGAAGGATCTTTGCGTCTCCGAATGGCGGCAAGCGGAAGATTGTTCTCTTGTGTTCAGTATAGTCCGTGGCCTTAGAAAAAAGCGAACAAAACCGGCCCTCTTTGAAAGCATAAAGAGAGCCGGTTTCCATTTTTTATTCATGCTGCCGCATACCTGTTCGGCGGCCTATTTGTTTTTTCAGACCTTTTTCAGGCAGATCATGACGCCGTCCCGGTCGCGGAGGTTCAGCGGGGTCAGATTGATTCCCGCGTGCATCAGCATCCCGCCGGTGTAGACGGCACCGCTGCCCGTGTCCAGATAGCGTGCGTTTTCATCCAGCCCGCGCAGCCTTACGATGCGGGTGTTGTACACCCGTCCCAGCACGGCGACATAACCCATCAGCACGGTGTTCCCGTCCTCCGACACGACCTCCCAGGCGGTCGCCTCAGAGTCGTTTTTCAGCCGGTAATAATCCCCATTGCGGATAATCGGTGCGTATTCATGGTACTGGCGGACCTGTTCGGCGACCTCGGCCTGTTCATCGGGGGTCATCTTCGAGATATCCAGCTCGTACCCGAAGCTCCCGCCCATGGCGACAATCCCGCGGGTGGAAAGGGAGTTGACCCGGCCGGTCTGGTGGTTCGGGGAGGCGCTGAC
>CAYWRQ010000172.1:0-4575 GCA_964460915.1 uncultured Oscillospiraceae bacterium | reverse complement strand
AGTTATGCCCCTGCCCCTCGCCGATTGTGACGACCAGAGCCTCATATTCCCCCGCCGGGAGCGTGATCTTTCCGGCAGCGGTTTCATAGCGGCGGGTGTTAAAAAACTGCGGGCGGATTTCAACCGATACGGGATCCGGGCAATGGTTTTCCGTAAGGACCGTCTCCGCCTCGGCCTGCAGCTCCGGCAGACGGGCCTGCATCAGGGCGGATGCTTCCTGCGCGTCTTTGGCCCCTTCGGTCAGCCCGGCAGTTACAGTGACCAGCCTGTCCCGCACCAGCAGCTTTAAGGCCTGGTCGGACGGTTCATCCGACGCCGCGCGGATATGCAGCCGCAAGGTATCGCGATATAGCCCCCTGCACACCGAAAAGGTGCTGAACGCCATAAGCAGGCCCATGGCGGCGGCAAATCCAAAGAGCAGCGGCAAAAGCTTTTTATAGGTTCCCTTATGGGGCAATTTCATCTAAACCATCCTTCCGTCAAAACGAATCTGATCAAAAGGATGGGCCGTTTTTTCCAAAATATACCGGCTAGGGCATATTTTCAATCTGAACACCGGCGGGCGCCGCCCCACAGAGGAACACCCTGCCGCAATCATGAAGGGCTTCCATCGCTTCCCTTGCCTTCTGCTCACCGGCAAAAAGCCCGAAAACCGCGCTGCCGGAGCCGGTCATCAGCGCAAGGTCCGCCCCAAGGGCATAAAGGCGGCTTTTCAGTGCTTCAATCTCCGGGGAGTCCGCCGCCTGCTCCAGGACATTGGCCGCGCACCGGCGCATCTGCGGCAGATCTCCCGCCGCCATCGCCGCCAGCAGCCGCTCGTTATCCGGGCGCATACAGTCCCGCAGCGCGTCAAACCGCTGAAAGGAGAGCGGGGTCGAAATGCCGAAGGGAGGCTTGACAATCAGGTAACTTCCGCTTTCAAACAGCGGCACAGCCGTTACAATCTCGCCGATCCCCTTTACCCTGGCGGTCCCGCCCGTAAGGCAGAACGGGACGTCCGCCCCGACCCGCACGCCGATATCGATCAGCTGCTGCCGGGAAAGGCCGGCTTCATAGAGCAGAGAAAGCCCCGCCAGTACGGCGGCTGCGTCGGCGCTCCCCCCGGCCATCCCGGCCTCCTGGGGGATGCGTTTCACAAGTTCGACGGAGACGCCGCCGGGAATCCCCGTCTCGGAAAAAAACAGCGCTGCCGCTTTATAGGCGGTATTCTGCTCATCCGATGAAAGCGCCGCCCCGTTCTCCATCCGGACCGAAACGGAAACGGTTTCCCCCTTTTGCAGGGAAACGGTATCGTGAAGCGTAACCGACTGCATGACCATGTCCATCAAATGGTAGCCGTCCGCCCGGCGCCCGGTGATATCGAGGGAGAGGTTGATTTTCGCATTGGCGCGCAGGGTAATCTCGTTCATCGTATCCTCCCTCACAGCCGCAGCAGCCGGCTGCGCTTGACGCTGATCGCGTGGACCGGGCACATTTCATGGCAGCAGTAGCAGCGGATGCAGTTTTTCCGATCGATATAGGCCTTCCGGTTTTCCAGCTTGATCGTATGGGCCGGGCAGCTTTCGGCGCACTTGCCGCAGCCGATGCACATCTTATGGTTGACCGAAGGCCGGGTGGTCAGCAGATGATCGACGACCGGGCGGCAAATCCCCCGCAGCGGCCCCGGTACCTTGGACAGGAAATCGGTCGTAACCGACTGGGGCTGTTTAAAATCATCAAAGGTGCGCAGGGAGTCCCCGACCAGCGGCACCGCTTCTTTTGAGAGCGTGCAGATGCCCCGGTCGCGGGCGGCCTTGACCGTCAGGATCTCGCTCTCCTCCTTGCACATGACCCGGCAGAGCACAAGGTCGAGCAGGTAGGGGCTTTCGCTGCACAGCAGCATCCCCGTATGCTTTTTGCTGCCGGAGGAAGGGCCGTCCCCCTCCATCGATTCGACCGCGTCGCAGAAGGTAATCCCCGGCCGGACCGTTTCGCACAGGTCGACCAGCATATTGCAGAAATCCGGCTTTTCCGGATACCGCCAGTGATAGTCCGGCTTGGTCAGCCCCGGCAGCGTCCCGAACAGGTTTTTGACCCCGCCGGACAGGCCGGTCATGCAGTGGGTCTTCAGCTTGCAGACCGAGATCACCAGGTCCGCCTCGGCAACCGGTTTGATCAGTGGAAAGCTGTGGGCGCGGACCGGATGCGGACAGGGCGTTTCCACCGTCGTATAGTCGTCGTTCAGCCGAACCCCTTCCGCCTCCGCGACCGCCTTCATCCCCGTGGCGGCGTAGATGCCGAAGACCGCCCCGTGGTTATACAGCCCGCCGGGCGAGTCGGCGATCGTGATGTTCCCGGCCGGGACGCCGAGAAACTTCAGGTGCCGGACAATCGCCTGCATGACCGAAGGGTGGGTTGTTGTGACATCCTCAGGTTTGCGCTTCATCAGCAGGTTCGGCTTTAGGGTGATTTTCATATCGGGGCGGATCAGCCGGTCCAGCGAAAGCTGCGCAAACTGCCGGTCGACCGCCTGCTGCACCGCGTCCATCTGATAGTTTTCCAGATGGCAGACACCCACGGAAATTTCCCGTTCCATCTTCTCCATCCCTTTCACAAAACGATTTTTATTTTCCGGCATGAAGCTCGTCCAAAAATTCCGCAATTCCCTTGACCGCCTGGGTCAGATGGTTGACCGAGTAGCAGTAGGACACCCGGATATACCCTTCCCCGCTGGCGCCGAACGCGTCGCCGGGGACGACAGCGATCTTTTTGGCATAGAGCAGCTTCTCGCAGAACTCCTCCGAGGTCATGCCGGTCGGCTTGATGCAGGGGAAAACGTAAAACGCCCCCTCCGGCTCGAAGGTATGCAGGCCCATGCTGTTGAACTCGTCGACGATAAACCGCCTGCGGAGGTTATAGTCGTCCCGCATGGCCGCAATCGATTCGACGCAGTGCTCCAGCGCCTCGACGCCGCCCCACTGGGAGGTGGTCGGCGAGCACATCAGGGCGTACTGATGGATTTTGAGCATCTGCTTCAGGGCGCCCTCCGGCGCGCAGAGAAACCCCAGCCGCCAGCCGGTCATCGAAAACGCCTTGGAAAAGCCGTTGACGATGATCGTCCGCTCCTTCATATCGGGGATTTCGGCGATAGAGGTATGCCGGCCGTTATAGGTCAGTTCGGCATAAATCTCGTCCGAGAGGATGACAATGTTTTCATGCCGGCGCAGCACCTCCGCAATCGCTTCCAGGTGCTCCCGCCGCATGACCGCGCCGGTCGGGTTGTTCGGGAACGGCAGCACGAGGATTTTGGTCTTCGGGGTAATTGCCGCCTCCAGCTCCCCGGGGGTCAGGCGGAAGTTGTTTTCCTCCTTCAGCGGGATCGGCACCGGCACGCCGTAGGTCAGCGAAACAATCGGCGCATAGGCTACATAGCTCGGCTCCGGGATCAAAACCTCGTCCCCCGGCTCCAAAAAGGCCCGGACGCAAAGGTCGATGCCCTCGCTCCCGCCGACGGTGACCAGGATCTCGTCCTCCGGATCGTAATCCAGATGAAACTGGCGGCTCATATAGCGGGAAATCGAGCGGCGCAGCTCCGATAAACCGGCGTTGGCGGTATAGCGGGTATTGCCGCGCTGCAGGTTGTCAATCGCGGCCTTCCGGATGGCGAACGGAGTTTTAAAATCCGGCTCGCCGACCCCCAGCGACACGACCCCCTCCATCTCATTGGCAATATCAAAAAAACGGCGGATGCCGGAGGGCTTCATCTCCGCCGTACGTTTACATATCAGGTTTTCGATATTCATCAGAGCGAGATGTTCCTCCTCTCGTCAATTCCCGTCATGCCCATAATGACCCCGCTTTCCTTATACCGGGACAGCAGGAAGTGGGTTGCCGTCGACAGTACGCCGTCCAGCACGGCCAGCCGCTGGGACACAAACAGGGCGATGTCCTTAAAGGTCTTCCCGACCACCCGCAGATGCAGATCATATCCGCCGCTCATCAGGTAAACGCTCTGCACCTCGTCATAGTCGGCGATTGTGCGGGCGATCTCTTCAAACCCATAGTTGCGCTGGGGGCTGACCCGGACCTCGATGATCGCCTCCACGACCTCTGCGTCTTCGATTTTATCGTAATCCAGGAGAGGCTTATAGCCGCGGATAACGCCTTGCTTTTCATATGCGGCGATGCGCGCCTTGACGGCTTCCTCTGTCTCCCCGATCATGACCGCGACCTTCTTCGGCTCCAGCCGGGCGTTGCCGGAAAGGACCTGCAGCAGTTTATCCATAGTAATCTCCCTTTCTTTTGTTTCATACTGTATCTTCCCGTACGGAAGGCTTTGACGATAGCCGCAAACGGCTATTTAAAGTCTATTATACCAGATTCTCCCCAAAAATAAAAGCCCTTTTTCCCAGCCCTTTGAAAAGGGCTGGATCCTAAACTCAGTTCGCGGCGGTCCTCCGGGCTACGCCACTCCGTCGATCGCTTATTGTTAGAAATGGCGGAGCGCGCCGGGTACTTCCGGCGGTTCAGGGCGTTTTTGGGAACGTGCGATTACTTGTAAACACTCTACCCTGTTGTTCGGGAGCGCTGAGCGAC
>CAYWRQ010000171.1:394-4598 GCA_964460915.1 uncultured Oscillospiraceae bacterium | reverse complement strand
CGGCCCTGGAGACGTTCGTGCATCGTCTCGATCATTTCCTTGCCGTCCTTGATATCGCCGATGACAAGGCCGTCGTTCGTCCCGCAGTCCTCTTGGCGGATGATGACGTCCTGGGAGACGTCGACCAGGCGCCTGGTCAGGTAACCCGAGTCGGCGGTACGCAGCGCCGTATCGGCCAGGCCTTTACGGGCGCCACGGGAGGAGATGAAGTATTCCAGGATGGTCAGGCCTTCGCGGTAGTTGGCCTTGATCGGCAGCTCGATGGTCGCGCCGGCCGTGTTCGCGATCAGGCCGCGCATACCGGCCAGCTGACGGATCTGCTGTTTCGAGCCGCGGGCGCCCGAGTCGGCCATCATGAAGATCGGGTTGAACTCATCCATGCCGGCGGTCTGCGCTTCCGCTACCGCGTTGGTGGTATCGTTCCAGATCCGGATGACGCGGTCCTTGCGCTCCGCCTCGGAGAGCAGGCCGCTTTCGTACTGGCGGTTGACTTTCAAGGCAGCCTTTTCCGCGTCGGCAACCATCTGTTTCTTTTCAGGCGGGATCGTGGCGTCGCAGACCGCAACGGTAATCGCGCCCTTGGTCGAATATTTATAGCCCTGCGCCTTGATCCGGTCGAGCACCTCACAGGTCCTGGCGGTGCCGTGTACCCGGATGCAGCGGTCGATGATCTTGCCCAGTTCCTTTTTGCCGACCTTGAACTCGACCTCCAGCTTAAACTTGTTGGCGGGATCGCTCCGGTCGACGAAGCCCAGATCCTGCGGGATCGGGTCGTTGAAGATCAGCCGGCCGCAGGTCGTCTCAATCAGCTGGCTCTCCTCGCCCTTGTACATCCGGACGCGGATTTTGGCCTGCAAGGTAATGACGCCGTCCTGATAGGCCATCAGAACCTCGTTGACATCACGGAAGACCTTGCCTTCGCCCTTGTCGCCCGGCTTGATGATCGTCAGATAATAGGAGCCGAGGATCATATCCTGGGTCGGTACGGTGATCGGCTTGCCGTCTGCCGGCTTTAGGAGGTTGTTGGCAGCCAGCATCAGGAACCGCGCCTCCGCCTGCGCTTCTGCAGACAGCGGGACGTGGATGGCCATCTGGTCGCCATCGAAGTCGGCGTTATAGGCGGTACAGGCCAGCGGGTGGAGCTTAAGCGCTCTGCCCTCGACCAGGACCGGTTCAAACGCCTGGATGCCCAGTCTGTGCAGGGTTGGCGCACGGTTGAGCATAACGGGATGATCCTTAATAACGACCTCCAGCGCATCCCAAACCTCGGGTTTCGCGCGGTCGACCGCCTTACGGGCGGATTTGATGTTCGCAGCGGCGCCCGTCTCCACCAGCCGCTTCATGACAAAGGGCTTGAACAGCTCCAGCGCCATCTCCTTCGGGACGCCGCACTGGTCCATCTTCAGCTCAGGCCCGACGACGATAACGCTTCGGCCAGAGTAGTCGACACGTTTGCCCAAGAGGTTCTGTCTGAAACGGCCCTGTTTGCCCTTGAGCATATCCGACAGGGATTTCAGTGCGCGGTTATTCGGGCCGGTGACCGGACGTCCCCGTCTGCCGTTGTCGATCAGGGCGTCGACCGCCTCCTGCAGCATCCGCTTCTCGTTGCGGACAATGATATCGGGGGCCTGCAGCTCCAAAAGCCGTTTCAGGCGGTTGTTGCGGTTGATGACCCTTCTGTACAGGTCGTTTAGGTCGGAGGATGCAAACCGGCCACCGTCCAGCTGGACCATCGGGCGGATATCCGGCGGGATGACCGGGATCACGTCCAGGATCATCCATTCAGGCTTCTGATCGGAAAGGCGGAACGCTTCGATACATTCCAGCCGCTTCAGGATCCGGACCTTTTTCTGGCCGGACGCGTCCTTCAGCTGCGCCTTCAGTTCAGCGGAAAGCTCCTCCAAATCGAGATCGTGCAGCAGCTTCTTGATCGCTTCCGCGCCCATCCCGGCCTCGAAATCGTCCTCATAAAGCTCCCGCTGATAGGCGTATTCCTTTTCGTCCAGCAGCTGGCCCTTCTGCAGGGGGGTACTGCCGGGCTCGGTTACAATATATTTTGCGAAGTAAAGGACCTCCTCCAGCCGTCTGGGCGAGATATCCAGGATCAGGCCCATGCGGGAAGGGATACCTTTAAAATACCAGATATGGGAGACCGGGGCGGCCAGGGTGATATGCCCCATCCGCTCGCGGCGGACCTTTGAACGGGTGACCTCTACGCCGCATTTATCGCAGATCTTGCCTTTGTAGCGCAGGCGTTTATATTTACCGCAGTGGCACTCCCAGTCCTTGGTCGGCCCAAAGATGCGTTCGCAGAACAAGCCGTCGCGTTCAGGTTTTAAGGTGCGGTAGTTGATGGTTTCGGGCTTGGTTACCTCGCCGTAAGACCATTCGAGAATCTTTTCGGGGGAAGCCAGACCGATTTTGATCGCTTCAAACGTATTAAACTCCACTCGTAACTCCCTCTTCCATTAAAAATCCAGATCGTCTTCATCACCGCTACCGAAAAGATCGTCACCAGCGCCAAATTCCGGCTCTGTATCATCCAGCATATCTTCGGCATCACCGGTCGTATAGCCGTCCATATCGCCATCCTCCTGGACCGAGAAGGCATCCGGATCGTCGTAGCGGTCGTCTTCCTCCGCCGAACGGAAGGAAACATCTTCGTCGTCCTCAAAGCTCTGCTTGAGATCGATCTCCTCCCCGGCTTTATCCAGTACCTTGATATCCAGGCACAGCGACTGCAGCTCCTTTACCAGAACCTTAAAGGATTCCGGAACGCCGGACTGCGGGATGTTGTGACCCTTGACAATCGCTTCATAGGTCTTGACACGGCCGACAACGTCGTCCGACTTGACCGTCAGGATTTCCTGCAGGGTATATGCGGCGCCGTACGCTTCCAGCGCCCAGACCTCCATCTCACCGAAGCGCTGGCCGCCAAACTGCGCCTTGCCGCCCAAAGGCTGCTGGGTTACCAGCGAGTAAGGACCGGTGCTGCGGGCGTGGATCTTATCGTCTACCAAATGGTGCAGTTTCATATAATACATAATGCCGACGGTAACGCGGTTATCAAATTGTTCGCCGGTCCGTCCGTCATACAGGATCGTCTTGCCGTCCTCGGCAATGCCGGCTGCCCGCTGCATTTCGCGGATATCCTCTTCGTGGGCGCCGTCAAATACAGGGGTCATAACCTTCCAGCCCAGGGCCTTTGCCGCATAGCCGAGGTTGACCTCCAGTACCTGACCGATGTTCATACGGGAAGGTACGCCCAGGGGGTTCAGGACAATATCCAGCGGGGTGCCGTCCGGCAGGAACGGCATATCCTCCTGCGGCAGAATTCTCGAAACGACGCCCTTGTTGCCGTGGCGGCCAGCCATCTTATCGCCTACGGAGAGCTTTCTTCTCTGGGCAACATAGCACCGGACAACCATGTTGACGCCCGCGCTCAGCTCGTCGCTGTTCTCACGGGTAAATACCTTGACGTCGACAATCGTGCCGTACGCGCCGTGGGGCAGACGCAGCGAGGTATCGCGGACTTCCCTGGCCTTTTCGCCGAAGATGGCCCGCAGCAGTCTTTCCTCTGCGGTCAGCTCCGTCTCGCCCTTCGGCGTAACCTTACCGACCAGCAGGTCGCCCGAACGGACCTCTGCGCCGATGCGGATAATGCCGCGCTCGTCAAGATCCTTCAGCGAATCCTCCGCAACGTTGGGAATATCGCGGGTAATCTCCTCGGGGCCGAGCTTGGTGTCCCGGGCCTCGGTTTCGTATTCTTCAATGTGGATCGAGGTATAAACGTCGTCGCGGACCAGCTTTTCGTTGATCAGGACCGCGTCCTCGTAGTTATAGCCCTCCCAGGTCATAAAGCCGATCAGCACGTTTTTGCCCAGCGAGATCTCGCCGTTGCAGGTTGCGGGGCCGTCGGCAATAACCTGTCCCTTTTTGACCGTTTCGCCTTTGTCTACGATCGGGCGCTGGTTGACACAGGTGCCCTGGTTGGAGCGCTTGAATTTCAGAATTTCGTATTTATGCAGCTTGCCGCTGGCCTCGCGGATCTGGACCTCGTTGGCATCGACCCGCTCAACCACGCCGTCTTCCTTTGCGACAACGCAGACACCGGAGTCAACCGCTGCCTTATATTCCATACCGGTCGCAACAATCGGCTGCTCGGTCTTCAGCAGCGGGACACCCTGTCTCTGCATATTCGCGC
>CAYWRQ010000171.1:0-384 GCA_964460915.1 uncultured Oscillospiraceae bacterium | reverse complement strand
TTCTCCAGGAAGGGGATCATAGCCGTCGCAACCGAGACAACCATCTTCGGCGAAACGTCCATGTAATCGGCCTTGTCCGCGTCGATTTCCATGATTTCCTCGCGGAACCGGGCGGTAATCCGGTCGTTGGCAAAATGCCCGTCTTCAGTCAGCGGGGTATTCGCCTGGGCGACGACAACCTCGTCCTCGACATCCGCCGTCATATATTCGACTTCGTTGGTTACAATACCGGTAGCCTTATCGATCTTGCGGTAAGGCGCCTCGATAAACCCGTAATCGTTGATCCGGGCAAAGGTCGCCAGATAGGAGATCAGGCCGATGTTCGGGCCTTCAGGCGTCTCGATCGGGCACATCCGCCCGTAATGGGTGTAATGTACGTCACGG
>CAYWRQ010000170.1:0-4629 GCA_964460915.1 uncultured Oscillospiraceae bacterium | reverse complement strand
CGTCAGCCCCGAAAGCCTGGATAGGCAGCTGAGTATTGCCGGCTGCGACGACCGAAGGAAACTGCCCTTCCACAAGGCCCTATTGGCGGGCGAACTGCCCTATACCATCGGCGGCGGTATCGGCCAGTCGCGGCTTTGTATGCTGCTGCTGGGCAGCGCCCACATCGGCGAGGTGCAGTCCTCGGTCTGGGACGAGGAAACCAGGCGGATCTGCAAAGAAGCCGGTATCCCGATCCTGTAATCGATCTACATAAAAATCCCTGCGGAAACCATTTGCGGCTCCGCAGGGATTTCCTTTTATTCGGCTGTAACCTTTTTGCCCCAAACGGTGACGGTCTTCGGCGTCCCGTCAATCAGCCGGAGGTGTATCCCGTCCTGCCCTATTTCCATCTCCAGAAGACTGTCCAGGTAGAGGAACCGAAAACGATAGCGGTTCCAGCCGCCGGGCAGCTGCGGGCGGAAATGCAGCCCGTCCTCTTTGACCCGCAGCCCCGCAAAGCCGTAGACGATTCCCATATAGGTACCGCCCATATTCGCCGTATGGATTCCGTCGCCGGTATTGTGATGGGCGTTGGTGATATCCAGCATCGAGGATTCGGAAAAGTAGCGATACGCCTTGTCCATATCCCCCAGCCGCGCGGCCATGATCCCAAATATGCAGGCGGAAAGCGAGGAATCGTGGGTGGTGATCTTTTCGTACCAGTCATATGACCGGCGCATCGTCTCCTCCGACTGGTAATCTTCATGGACAAAGTGGGCCAGCACCGTATCGGCCTGCTTGCAGACCTGATATCGGTTTAAGCAGAGCGGGTGGTAGTGCAGCAGCAGCGGATGGTTTTCCGCCGGTGTCCCCGCAAAGTCCCAGACCGGCTTTTGCAGGAACGAATCGTCGGAAGGGTTGATGCCGGTCTTTTCGTCATACAGCAGCACCATTCCGTCTGCGGCAGCCTGAAACGCGGCAATTTCCCCCTCGTCCAGCCCCAACTTTTCCCGGATGGCGTCCAGTTTCCCTTCCTTTTGCAGCAGTCCCCAGGTCTTGACCGCCCATTCAAGGTTATACTTCGCCCCGGCGTTGGTATAGTAGTTGTCATTGACGCAGCAGGTGTACTCGTCCGGGCCGGTGACGCAGTTGATATGGAATTTCCCGTCCGCCCAGTTCCCGACATCCAGCCAAAGGCGGGCCGTCTCAAACAGGATTTCCGCGCCCATCTCCGCCATGAAATCGATATCCCCGCTCAGCAGCCAGTAGTTTACGACCGCAAAGGCGATATCGCCGTTTAAATGATATTGCGCCGAGCCGGATGGATAATACCCGGAGCACTCAGCGCCGGTAATCGTCCGCCAGGCAAACAGCGCGCCCTTTTTGTGCCCCATGATTTTCGCGTGCTCGCTGGCGGCGGGGAGGATCCCATAGCGGTAGGCGAGGAGGTTTTTGGCCTGCTCCCGGCTGGTCAGGGCGAAAAACGGCAGCTCGTACATCTCGGTGTCCCAGAAATAGTGGCCTTCATATCCTTCGCCCGATAAGCCCTTGGCGGCTATATTTGAGCAGCCATCCCGCCCGGCTGACTGGAGCAGCTGGTAAAGGGAGAACCGCACCGACAGCTGCAAAGCGTCGTCCCCGTCGATCTCGAGGGAGGACTGCTCCCAAAAACGGCGCAGGTACTCCTCCTGGAGACGGTACCAGTGCGCAAGGGGGACTGCGGCCGCCTCCGCCATCCGCTTCTGCGCATCCTCTGCGGGATGCTCATACCGTCTCGAATCGCAGAGGATCGTGTACCGGGTCAGGGTGACACGCTCCCCTGCCTGCACAGCCACCGTATAATAGGCGTCCAGCCTCTCCGCAGACGCTTCCCTTCTCGTTTCCGCCTCCATGGACAGGATATCCCGCGCCATCGACGCAAGGGTCAGGCCGCTGCGGGAAGTATGGGCCAAAAGAATGGACGTCTCCCCTTCCCAACGGGCCGAATCGGTCCGCATCATCTTTTCATCGGAATCGCCGACCCTGGGGTCATCGGGGTTGGAGTAGTTTTTCACATCACCCGAATGAACCGTATGGAAGGTAAGATTTCCCGAGAAATTGACGCTTCGGAGCGTATATTCGATCGTAAAAAGCGGCATACAGGCAAAGGACGCCATCCGGGTGATCGTCAGCTCAATCTCCTTTCCCAGCGGCGACTGCCATCGGATCAGGCGTCTCGTCACGCCCTTTTCCATGTCCAGTTCCCGGGCAAAGGAGAGCACCTTTCCCGTAAAGAGGGAAAATTTTTCCCCGTCCAGGGAAAGGAGTATCGTCTGGGTGTCGCAGGTATTGACCATCGTCTGCTTAGAGGTGGGGAAACCGTACAGCAGCTCCGCCTGCGGCATATCGGTGATGTCATAAAACGCGTTCAGATACTCCCCCCGGATGGAATCCCGCCCATCGCTGCCTTCCTCAAAATTTCCCCGGACGCCGAGGTAGCCGTTGGCGTTGTGAAACAGGGTTTCGTTTAACAGCAGCTCCTGCTGCTCATCGGAAAAGCCTTCTTTCCGAAACAAATATGCAGACATCGTATTCTCCTTTCGATAAAAAATAGATACATATATTATACAAGTGTAGACTATGAAGGGAAAGCCTGCTGAACAAAAGAAGAAGGCCGAAGATGAAGGGTAATACTTCACCTTCGGCTTTTCTTTCTGTCCCAAATCCGTTACACGGTCCAGCAGACGATCTCACCGCTGCCGATGCCCCGCTCGCGGCCCTCAATCAAAAGCCCGTTAACGGCGGCGCCTTCATTTTGTACGGTGACGGCGCCCTTTTCAATTGTGACGCGGAGCCTGCTCCCCTGCCAGGCAACAGGGTACGAAAGCCTTATCCACGCCTCCGGCAGGTGGGGCGCAATCCGCAGCCTTCCGTGATACAGCCGCACACCGCCGAAGCCCATGACCACATCCTGCCAGATCCCGCCCATATTGGCGCTGTGGATCCCGGCGTCCGAGGAGGACATCTTGTTGCCGAGGTCGGTAAAGAGCGCCCCATGGAACATCTGATAAGCGGTTTCGTCCAGTCCCAGATCGCAGGCCAGAACCGAATGGATCGCCTTGGACAGGGAGGAATCGTGCAGCGTCCGCTCCTCATAGTAGAAGTAATTCTTCCGCTTGATTTCCGGCGGGAACAGGTCTTCCTGCTGATAGAGCAGCTCGACGACGTCCGCTTGTTTGGCGACCTTGTACCCATTGAGCATATGGGTATTATAGTCATGGAAAATCAGGCCGACCACCGGGCTTTCCTTGTATTTCTTCAGATCGAGATCCTTCAGGTCGAAATAGCCGTCAAACTGTGGGATAATCCCGTCCCCGTTCGGCTGGGGCAGGTAGATTTTGTCCAGCTTTTCTTCAATAGACGCTTTCAGAGCATCCAAATCCCCCAGCTTCTCGCAGAGCGACCCGTACAGCTCCGGATTTTCCGCCTTCAGCTCCCCGGCAATCCGCGCCGCCAGCTCCATATTCAGATGAACCAGGTAGTTGGTATAAGCGTTGTTGTCGACGTGCTCCTTGTACTCGTCCGGGCCGATCACATCGGTGATCTCATAGCGGCCCCGCTCCGACTTCCATTCCAGCCGGGAATTCCAAAACCGCGCCGTGTCCAGCAGGATTTCGTAGCCGCACCGCTCCATAAACGCGGTGTCGCCGGTTACCTGGAAATACTGCCAGACCGCCAGGGCGATATCGGCGGTGATGTGCAGCTCGATCTTGCCGGTCAGGCAGTACTGCGGCTGGCCGGTAATCGGCTCCACACCCATATAATACGGCGTTACCTCCCCGTCGTCAATCCAGGCCGACTCCCACGGGTACATAGCCCCTTCAAAGCCGTTTTCCTTCGCTTTTTTCCGCGCGCCCACAAGGCTGTGAAAGCGGTAGCTGAGCAGTGTGCGGGCCGTGTCCGGCTGCGCAAAAAGAAAATACGGGAAGATAAAGGTCTCGGTGTCCCAGAAGGAATGGCCCTTGTACCCTTCGCCGGTCATCGCCTTGGCGCCGATGCCGACGCGGGGGTCGTCTTTCTTGACCATGATGTTCAGGTGGTAAAGGGCAAACCGCACCCCAAGCTGATCCGATTCGTTTGCAGACGCAATTTCAATATCCTGCTCCGCCCAAAGCTTTTCCCAAGCCTTCGCGCTCTCCTCCAGAATCGAATCATAGCTCCTATCGGCCGCTGTACGGAAATCCGCCAGGCTTTCCTCTTGCAGCCGCTTTTCCGCCTCCTCGGGGGAAACGTCCGCATAAAGAAGGTCCCTGGTCGTGTGGACCTCCGAAACCTTTTCCAGCGTAAACGGTTCATGGGCGGGAATCCGCGCCGTCACCTCGGTCAGCAGCTGACGGCGGTCATTTTGATGGCGGGACGCAATCTCCCCGCCCTTCGCGTTGAGGACGGTGTGCAAAATAATGCCGACACCGGATTGGGAGGTTTTGCAAGGGTATTCCAGTATCCGGCCGTCATAAATCCGTTTGCTCCCTTCCGACAGATGCTGGGAGCCGTGGTTGGAGACTTGGCCGTCAATGCCGCTGATCACCTTCAGCGTGATGTCCGCATCGGCCGCAACCTCCATCACGGCGGCAATCAGATGGTCATGGACCAGCGACACGACCCGTCTA
>CAYWRQ010000169.1:0-4701 GCA_964460915.1 uncultured Oscillospiraceae bacterium | reverse complement strand
GTCCCTGCAGAATATCTATAAGGAGATGGCGGAGGACATCGGCTTCCGGATCCCGCACCATGGCTGCCTGACCGGCTGGGCGGAGCAGGGGGTGCTGCTGCTGAACACGGTCCTGACGGTGCGGGCGGGGCAGGCCAATTCCCATAAGGGGATGGGCTGGGAGCGGTTCACCGACGCCATTATTGAGAAGCTGAATGAGCGGGAAACGCCGATGGTGTTTATGCTCTGGGGCCGGAACGCAGCGCAGAAAAAGCCGCTGATCACCAACCCCGCCCACCTGGTCCTGACCGCCTCCCATCCCAGCCCACTGTCCGCCTACAACGGCTTCTTTGGCTGCCGGCACTTTTCGGAGGCGACCCGCTTTTTAAACCAGCAGGGGATGAACATCGACTGGCAGCTTGAAGACAACTGACCGGCGGCTGTTTTGTGCATGGGATCGTTTCGATGGGAAAGGGCAGAACGCTTTTGAACCGGAAGGCAGCGCCCGCAGGGGCCTACGGTAATTTTCCCTACCCTTCGCCAATCTGACAATTTTTTCGCTTTTTTCTTGTATCATCTTCCAATTTTTTTCGGCCGGACAACCGGTAGAATGGACTTTTTTCAGTTTTGGTAGTATAATGAAGAAGTTATGAAATGAATTTGTCCGACTGAGTACAGCCGGAACCGTCCGGATGCAGGAATTAGTTCCGTCCGGGCGGAGGGTATCGACTGAAGAAAGAAGGGAAGAGCTGACAGGCGATGTCAGCGAAGAAAATGGCACAAACAGTATCCAGTAACCGTTTGCGGACTGCCCTTGACCGTTTGCCGATGGGCGACGACAGCATGATGGAGGGAAACTTAAAGGTTTCCAAACATCTCCCCGAAGGGGTGCAGTCCAAAGAGCTTTACGGGGACATCGTCCGGATTGCGTGGCCGAGCTTTGTCGAGCTGATGCTGACCCAGCTTGCCTCGATGGTCGACCAGATGATGGTCGGTTCAATCGGCGGGGCGGAAAATACGATGTTGGGCGCACAGGCGCTGTCTGCGGTCGGCTTGACGACCCAGCCGAAATTCCTGCTGATGACGGCCTTTATGGCGATGAATACCGGCGTAACGGCGCTGGTTGCCCGGTACAAGGGGTTGGGCGACCAGAAAAAGGCCAACCTTGTCGTCCGGCAGGGGCTGATGTTTACCTTTGTCGCGACGGTTATCCTTTCGATCCTGGGTGTTGTTTTTGCCCGTCCGATGGTCCTTTTCATGGGCTCGACCGAGGAGCAGGTGACGATTTGGGCAACCCAGTACCTGCAGATCCAGATGGCCGGTTTTATGACAATGGCCCTGACCAGTACGATTACCGCCTCGCTGCGCGGGGTCGGGGACTCAAGATCCAGCATGATCTATAACCTGATTGCGAACGTCGTCAACGTATTCTTTAACTGGATGCTGATTTACGGGAACCTCGGGATGCCGAAAATGGATGTCGCGGGCGCTTCTCTTGCGACGGTCATCGGCCAGCTGGTGGCGTTTGTCATCTCGCTGTGCATTATCCTGCGCGGCAACGGATTCTTAAAGCTGGAACCGCGCCTGGGCTTTAAGCCGGATAAGGATACGCTGGCGAATCTTGTCAACATCGGTGTCCCTGCGGCGATTGAACAGCTGCTGATGCGTGCCGGCATCATCATCTTCACCAAGACCGTTGCGTCCCTCGGCACCGTGCCGTATGCGACCCATAACATCTGCATGAACATCCAGGCTCTCTCCTTTATGACCGGCCAGGCCTTCGCCGTTTCCGCGACAACCCTGATGGGCCAGTCCCTCGGACGCCGCCGCCCCGATATGGCCCAGGCCTATTGCTCACGCACCCGGCGTATCGGTATGATGGTCGCGGTTGTCATTGCGGTTATTTTCGTCTTCTTCGGCGGCGCGATTGTTTCGCTGTACAACCGGGAGCCGGATATTGTCCGCATGGGCGGGAGGATCATGCTCTTTGTCGCGGCCCTTCAGCCGCTGCAAACCTCCCAGTTCATTATCTCCGGCGGCCTGCGCGGAGCCGGTGATACCCGTGCGACGGCGGTTATCACCTTTATTACAGTCCTGCTCGTCCGTCCTACGATTGCGATCCTGCTGGTCAACTACACTTCTCTCGGCCTTTACGGCGCATGGATCGCGCTGGCCTGTGACCAGACCCTTCGCTCGGTTTTGGTACTTCTCCGGTATCAGAGCGGAAAATGGAAATCTATCAAGCTCAAGAGCCAAAGCGAGTAAAAAGATGGGACGCTTCTGCGCAGGCAGAGGCGTCCTTTTTGCGTGATGAGTTTCTCCTTTGCGGACGGTTCACGAAACGGCGCGCACCATCCTTCTTGATAAAAATAGAAAAAGGCGCCCTGCATGATGCAAGAGCGCCTTTTTGAAGGCCGGGCTTATTCTTTCTCGAACATATCCTTGCCTACGCCGCACAGCGGGCAGACGTAATCGTCGGGCAGCTCCTCAAAAGGAACGTCGCCGTCATAAACATAACCGCATACGGAGCATACGTATTTTGCTTCCATTACACTTTCCTCCTTTTTCTGAAATTTATCTTTGCCTACGCCGCACACAGGGCAGGCATAGGTATCAGGCAGCTGTTCAAAAGGCGTTTCCCCGTCATGGACATAGCCGCAGACCGAGCAAACATAGGAGACTTTCCCGGTGTCTGCCGGCGGATCGGCCTGATAGGTGGGGGCGTTTTTCGGACTTTTGCCCTTGATAACCTTGTGGTAGTAGGAATAGGTCATCGGGGGTTCTTTGGAAAACCGCTCAGCGTCTACGATCTCCCCGAAAAAGATCGTATGGGTGCCGCAGTCAAAGGTTTGTATCAGCCGGACAACGACGCACCCGCAGGAGTCCGCGACGGCCGGCAGGTAGGAAACCACCTTCTGACGGATTCCGGCAAATTTTTGAATCGTGGGATCCTTGGCACTCTGAAACCCGAAGGAACCGATGACGCCCGGGTCGGTGTGCTCGGACAGGACGGAAAGCGCAAACTTCCCCATCTTTTTGATGCAGTCATGGGTGTAATTATCCTTGTTGATGCTGACAGCCAAGGTCATTGGGGAAGACGTGATCTGCATCGCGCTGTTGGCAATGCAGCCGACTGCCCGCCCTTCGTCCCAGGTTGTGACGGCGTAGACCCCGTAGGAAAGGTCGTATAACATTGTTTGATCCATAACAGCGCCTCCAATATTAGAATTATTCTAAAATGAGTATAGCATATTTTTTTCATCCTGTAAATAGGAAAAGGAAAAAAAGCGCATTTTTTTCATCAATAATTTTGACGGGGGAGCGAAATTTATACTGCGCCCGGCAAAAATTTATGGTATACTGGAAAAGGTTCATATTTTGTGTCAAAAGGGGAGGAACGATCCATGACCTATACAGAAGCGCTTACCTATATCCATACCCGCCCCCGGTTCACACCGGCAAGGGCATCTGAGCGGATAGAGCTGCTCCTGTCGCGGCTCGGCCACCCGGAGCGGTCGCTTTCTTTTATCCATGTGACCGGGACAAATGGGAAGGGTTCGGTTTCGGCGATGCTATCCTCCATGCTGCGGGCGGCAGGGAAGAAAACGGGGCTTTTTATCTCGCCCTATATCCTCGAGTTCCGGGAGCGGATCCAGATAGACGGGGAAATGATCCCGGAAGGTGCGCTCACGCGGCTTGTGAGCCTGCTCCGGCCGGAGATCGATGCGCTGGAGCAGGCGGGCACGCCGGTCAACGAGTTTATGACTGTAACGGCCCTTGGATTATTATGGTTCACGGAACAAAAATGCGACACGGTCGTGTTGGAAGCCGGCATCGGTGGGAGCCATGACGCCACAAACTGCATCCCTTCTCCGCTCCTGTCGGTGATCATGGGCATCGGGCTGGACCACACGGCCATCCTCGGCAGCACGATCGAGGAAATCGCCCGGGACAAGAGCGGCATCATCAAGGGAAACCCGACCGTCCTCTACCCGGAACAGGATGTGCGCGCAGCGGCGGTGATCATGGAGCGCTGCGCGGAGACAGGCGCGGCGCTGACTGTTCCCAGCCTTTCAACCCTCCATATCCTCTCGGAGACGCTGGACGGGACTGTCTTTTCACTGGGCGGGGAGGAGTACCGGCTTTCTCTGATCGGGCGGTACCAGGTCAAAAACGCGGTGACGGCGATCGCGGGCGCGCGGATCCTCGGCCTGCCGGACAAAGCGATTCGGAAAGGCTTGGAACAAGCCCGGTTCCCGGTGCGGCTGGAGGTCGTTTCCCGCAGTCCGGATATCCTGCTCGACGGTGCGCATAATGTCCACGGCATGACGGCCCTGCGGGAGAGCATCTCAGCGCTCGCGGATGGCCGGAAACTGACCGCCGTCATCGGGATGATGCGGGACAAGGATTTTGCCGACGCGCTGGCGGTCATTGCGCCCGTATGCGAACGGATTTTTGCCGTGACGGTCGATTACCCCCGGACGGCGGATGCGCAGGAAATCGCCGATGCGGCGTCCCACTGGTGCGCGGATGTGCGGGTATACCCTGACTGGCAGGAAGGGCTTCGGGCGGCGGTGGAGAGCGCTGAGGAAGAGGGGAATCTCCTTCTCTGCTGCGGATCGCTCTTTTTAGCAGCGGACGCGAGGGGATATTTAATGAATAATGAATAGTGAAGAATAAATAATGAATAATGAATAATTATGGTGTGCGCCGGGTCGGCGC
>CAYWRQ010000168.1:3360-4730 GCA_964460915.1 uncultured Oscillospiraceae bacterium | reverse complement strand
ACATATTTCCCCTCCGATGGGCAGCGGGTTTCCCTGCCGCCCGTTTTTGTTACTCGGCTGTACCGCCAAACTCCGCCGGTACCAGCTCAGGCAGACCGCATTCATCAATCAGAATTGCCGCGACCTGCGCTTTCAGCTTTGCGGGAACGTCGTTAAACTCAGTCTTGCCGAGGATTACCCGCTGTGCAAACAGCATTGCCATCATGTCTTCACTCCCTTCCCCCGAATGAATATAAAGCCACAACCCCACACGGGCTAGCAGCTTATTCAGCATATACTATCCCGGCCATCTCGACAATACAGTCTTCCAGGAAAGACTGGCTGTCAATCAGAGCGTTGTTCTGCGCCTTTAACAGCTTGTTTTCCGCCTTGAGCGCGTCTACGCTATCCGGGACTGCCGCAAGCTTATCATCCAGCTGTTTCTTTTCATTTTGCTCTTTAATGCTGGTTTTCTTCCACTGTAAAGCCATCGTTTACGCCTCCCCCTGAAATGCGCCGGAAATAGATTCAAAATATCCGCCGGTTCCGCTGTCCCCGCGCGTCGCGCTGATACGGAAATTAAATCCCCATTTGCCCGCCGCGCATGTTGTATTTGCGAAAGAATAGTTATACCCATTTTGAATATAGCTCGTAATGTCCTCCCATGCAGGCGAAGCGTCATAAGCGTTGTTCGTCGCTTCAACCGTGTAGCTTGCATCGCCTGGAATCGAGCCGACCACACTTAGAACCATCAGCGCAATTTGATCATCCGCGTCCAGCGGTTCTTTCAGCGTAATGGAACAAGAATAAACCGCCTTTGTAAAGGTAATCGAGTGCGTGGACGTTCCGCCGTTTCCGTCATCCGCCGTGATTGTCAGCGTATGCGCACCGTTCAGCGTCCTTAAAAACAAATCGCTGTCAACTGTCAGCGTTCCTTCCCCGCCTGCTGTGGTATAGCTTCGGATGGATACGCCGTCAAGCGCTTCTGTAACCGTCATGGCGTCCCCGTCCGCGTCCGATACCGAGTAAGAAACGGTAAAGCCCTCTGTCACCGTGCCCAGCGCGGCCACTGCACAGGTAATAACCGGCGATTCGTTGTTGCTTACAGTCAGCGTGTCGCCGGAAACAGCGGTCGAGGATGTAAAGCCGGTATTATCCGATGCGGTAACACGGGCGGTAAAGCTTGCGCTTCCGGCTGGAATCGATACAGTTATGCTTGTAGCAGTTGTGGAGCTGTTCGCCGTTGTCCAGCTGGATCCGCCGTCTAAGCTGTATTCGTATTTGTACGAGATCGTCCCGCCGTAGGTGTTGGAGCGCGGCGTAACTGTGATGCTGATACTCTCCCCGCCCTTCGGCGCGGTTGTCGAATAAGATACCGCCGACGGGTCGAT
>CAYWRQ010000168.1:0-3260 GCA_964460915.1 uncultured Oscillospiraceae bacterium | reverse complement strand
AAAAAATTTCTTGCCATTGTCCCATAATTGTGATATAATAAAGTCACGAAAGGAGCGATTTTATGCCGCATATTATTCCGATTCGAGACTTAAAAGATACCGCTGCCATTTCACAAATGTGCAATGAATCTACAGAACCTGTTTATATCACGAAAAATGGATATGGCGATATGGTTATCATGAGCATGAAGACCTATGAACAAAATATGAAAAAGCTGGAAATCTACCAGAAGCTTGCTGAAGCAGAAAAGGCCATCGAGGAGGGACAGGTTCTCTCCCTTGACGAATGCCTGAAACAACTGGAGCAGGAATATGGCCTATAAAATCATTGTTGCCAAACCAGCATATGAAGACCTTCGCAAAGCAGCCTCCTATCTGCGGGACACTCTCCAAAGCAACCAGGCCGCTGTTCGTTTGCGGCAGGACGTCCAAAAGGTTGGCCGAAAAATCGCAGAGATGCCGCAGATGTACGGCTTTTGCTCCGACACCTATCTTCGTGCAAAAGGTTTCCGCAAAGCCCCGGTCGGACGATACCTGATGATTTTCCGCATTGAAGAGCAGCGTCAAGAGGTACATATCCTTCGCTTTTTCCATGGTTCACAGGATTATGAGCAGTATATCTGATTTCGAATCGCGTCCCGTTTTCCGGGCGCTTTTCTTTTAGAACTCAATCCTTGCCAGCGATTCATTCCAGGTACCGGTGATGGTCACCGCGTCCAGCGTGTCAAAGGTCACAAGGAACGGATTGCCGGTAACGCTGTTTACCAGCATATTTTCCAGCCGGGTAATTCGTCCTCCGTAGTTGACAAGCGTCGACCGGATATCCGGGTGCGCTTCCGGGTCAACGTTGTGCGCCGGTACCTTGTCCATTGCACTGAGCAAAATCAGCTCGTTTGTGTCGGTATTGCAGAGCGCAAGCTGACAGGTTCCTTCCTTCCAGAGCGTACCGGACGGTGTATCGCCGCTGGAGAGCGCAACCGTATACTCTACTGCGTCAATCGTGACCATTTCGCCCGCAACGTAATCCGCCGGGCAGATAAATTTGACCGCGACCAGTCCCGACTGACAAAGGCCGGTCATGACATGGGCGCTGCTTTGCTTTGTGTATTCCAGCTGCACAATACGGACATAGCGCAAATCATACGCCGTAATGGCCGCTACATTTACTGTTCCGTTCATTCTGTACTCACTCCTTGTATGATACGGTATTGTATTGCAATATCCAATGCGGGTATCTCTTTGGCTGTATAGCGGATTGTTCCATCGCCGGTTTCGGATACGGTTGACATTCCGCATTCGCTTGCCGCCGTCTGACAGCTCGGGTCAACAATTGTTTCGGAGCTGTCAGACACCGTAACGGCTGCATCGGCTAAATCATAAGCATAACCGCCTGATATTTCCACCCAGCCGGACTGCGCCAGAATCGTACAGGTAAACGTCGATTTGTCTTTCTTCCCGCTGTCCAGCGCATCCAGGCAGGAATCCACCTCCTGCATGGTACTTGTGAACTGATCGGTCAGTGTTTGAATATCTGTACCCTGATCGGCAATGTCCGCCCGGTTCTGCTTGATTACGTCCGCAAGCGCGTTTAGGCCGCTGTCCGCCCACGTTTTGTAAGACATAGGGCTTTACCCCCTTCTTTATTCAGCAAACAGCGCAACAATTTCCGCGTCGGTGATTTCCTCGATATCCGAGCTTTTCACGTAATCGCCCAGCTTCGTATCAACCTCGCTCTTTGTGTAATAGCTTGCCAGCGCTTCGGCGATATAGCCGACAATCGTCGTGGAAGTCGCGCCCTCGGGCAGAGTGCCGATTAATGCGGTCAATGCCGCAATGTTATTCTTATTGGCATTGATCTGCGTATTCATCGCGCTTGCGTCGCTGGTGTGATTGGAAATCCAGTCGGCAATTTCTTTGAGCGTGTCATAGGATTCCGGCGCGTCTGCGATGATTTGCGCGACCGAAGACGCGACCTGCTGTTTGACGGAGCCTTCGACCGTGCTGTCTGCGTTCAGCGTTGTAATCGCGCTTTCGTTGGCGGCCACGCGGCTTGTGAGCGCGGTCATGTCAGTTCCGGTTATCGTGTCGACCGTGCTTGAAAGGTTGCTGACCTTGGTCTGAAGGGCGGTTAAGTCGGTCTGCTTCGCGTATTTGCTGTCAATCTGGTTCTTAAATGTGCTTAAATTGGCAAGTGTCGCAAGTTTCATTTGGTTACTCCTCTGTAGTTGTCGATTGTGAAACGTCTTCCTCGAACAGTGCGGTTACATCCTCTTCGCTGGCTGTATCAAGCCACAAATCGCCGTCGTCTGAATCGACTGTCAGCCCGGAATCATCCTGTACCCGCACCCCGCCCAGCGTTGTGCTGGACGCAACGTCCAAAGTCCCGTAAACCGCCGCGCCGGTACTGCCGCCCCAAAGGATACAGCGGCCCGAAATATCCGCGTCCGGCTTTGCCTGCGCATAGAATCGAAGGATTCCCCCTTCAAGGGCCTGCACTGTAGTGCAAAGTCCCGCCGCGCTGGCAGCTTCCATGTCTTCTATATTCAGTACCACATCTGGAATGTGCGATACCAGAATATCATCGTTTTGTATGTCTGCGTACCATGTGTATTTGCTGGTTGGGCTTGCCAGTATATCCCAATCGTAGGTCAGGATTGTAAAGTCAATCTCTTTCTTGGTCGCGGCGACTGATTCCACGTATTCCGCGACCTCCGCGGCTGTTACCCACGCCGCGCTGTTGATCGTGATCTGTGCGTCCGCGCCCTCTCCTACTGTGATGGATACCGGGTAATCCCGCACGATAATTGCGCCGGTTGAATACGCCCGAACATATTCCGGTTCATCGCCCAGCGATCCATAGTAAAGCAGAATCTGCCCTTCGTCCGGATCGTCGGCAAAGATGCCGAACTCGCTCAGGAAAAAGCCCTCTTCCAGCCCGCCGTTTAAATCGTTTCGGTACTGTACCGTCATGGTAACCGTGTCCTGTTCGTACACGGGCACTGTGACCGTAGCGTCCGCCACCGGGTCAATCAGAGCGGTTAGCGTCCCCGGATAGGTATCATCCGGGCACACGCCCTTGCCGACCTGTACACCGGATATGACAAGTTCGCCTTTGCTGGCTAAAAGCTTTGCAATCAGCGCTTTCCCGTCTGCTGTCAAGCAGCATCCGTAATAGCTCATAGGTTAAACACCTCCAATGTTTGGTAATGTAAGCGTTGAATACGCGCCGTTGCGCATAGCGGATATTTCCGCCGTAAATG
>CAYWRQ010000167.1:0-4755 GCA_964460915.1 uncultured Oscillospiraceae bacterium | reverse complement strand
CGCCAGCGTTCGTCCTGAGCCAGGATCAAACTCTTAATTTGATCGTATTAAAACGCCATAAGGCGTTATAACCTGTTTCAGAACAACTCTGGCAATGTTAAAACCATTGCTATTCGTTGCTGAATTACTTAATTTGGAGTTCCTTAGCTGGCTTTTGCAAACTTCGTTTGCCATTCCGCCAGCGTTCCATTTTTCAATGGAACCTCAAGAAATCCGGGTCGTTAATTCGCATATTCGATATTGTTCAATTTTCAAGTTCCTCGTTGGCATACACGATTTTCAATCGTGTTTCGCCAACGTTGAGTTTACTTCGTAAACTCACGGACATACACGACTTTCAATAGCTTTTCACCAACATTGAGTTTACTTCGTAAACTCACGACTACCGCTTTCGTGCACAGCACGAAAAAATTAAATAGTCATTGAGTTTTGCAAGCAAAACTCACAGTCGCTACTCCTCTTTGGCATTATGCTCATCGCATCCCCATCAGAAGTTCGCTTTCTTCTATTGGAAGGAGTTGTCCTTCATGGAAGGCCGTCCCTCTCGGTACCGACTTTGATATTATATCACGCCGGATTTCCCTTGTCAAGCTTTTTTTGCTTTTTTTGCATGGAAAGCAAAAAAATATTTTTTCACTCATTTTATGACGTTGTACATTTTGTACATACATTTTTGTCCAAAAAATCGTCCTATCTATTCATTAAAAAGTAGAAAGATGAGGATTCTCTTGACATTTCAATTTCCTAGTGCAACAATAGGATTGAGCACTGTGCCGCACGTCTATATTATTTTGTTCTACATGAAAAATCGAAATGTACTATGTCAAAAAAAGTTGAGGAAATTCTTGCATTCTGCAAAGAAAAAATGTCCGCATGATTGATTTTAAAACAGTAGATTTACAGGGCCGGTGGCATCATATCACCATTCCGACAGAACGCTTCAGTGACGATACCGTACGGTACGGCATCGGCTTTGACGGTTCAAACTTCGGGTACGCGTCGGTGGAAAAAAAACGACATGGTTTTGTTCCGGATCCCGAAACCGCACAGCTGGATCCCTTTACCGCTGTGCCGACCCTGTCGATGACCGGCGACGTCATGGTCATTGCCGAGCCGGAAAACCAGCGTTTTGGCCAGTACGCCCGCAGCGTCACAAAACGCGCTGAAGAATATATGCGGGAAACGGGAATCGCGGATCAAATGGTCATCGGTCCGGAATTTGAGTTTTATCTTTTCGACCAGGTAAGCTACGAAAATGCCCCCAATCACGCCTCCTACCATATCGATACGCCAGAAGCGGAATGGAACAGCGGAAACCCCAGCGGGAACGGGTATCAGACCCGCCACCATGACGGTTACCATGCCGCCCTCCCGCAGGATATCACCTACGATTTACGCAACGAAATCTGCACGAAAATGGACGACTGGGGCGTAAAGGTCAAATACCATCATCATGAGGTCGGCGGCCCCGGTCAGCTGGAAATCGAAGTCGAGCCGGAAAGCCTGACCGAAATGGCCGACAAGACGATGATTACCAAGTACATCATCAAAAACACCGCCATCCAGGCCGGCAAGACCGCAACCTTTATGCCGAAGCCGATTTACGGCGAGGCAGGCAGCGGGATGCACGGACATATCTGGCTGTAGAAGGACGGAAAGCCTCTTTTCTATGATGCAAACGGGTATTCAAATCTGTCGGACACGGCCCTGTACTTCATCGGCGGCCTATTAAAGCACGCCGCATCCCTCTGCGCGATCACCAATCCGTCTACCAATTCCTTCAAGCGGCTGGTTCCCGGTTTTGAGGTGCCGGTTACCATCGGCTATGCTACGGCAAACCGTTCCTCGATTATCCGTATCCCTGCCTATGCAAAGACACCGGCGCAAAAGCGGTTTGAGCTGCGCAATCCGGACGCTGCCTGCAACCCGTATTATGCATACGCCGCTATTTTGATGGCCGGGTTGGACGGGATTATACATCAAATCGACCCGCACGCCAACGGATGGGGATCTTATGATTTTAATCTGTTCAACCTTTCCGACGAAGATAAAAAACGGATCCAAAGCCTTCCCAAGTCCCTCGGAGAAGCACTGGACGCACTGGAACGCGATCATGACTATCTGACGGCGGGCAGCGTATTCCCGGCGGAACTGATTGAAACCTGGATCCGGCTGAAGCGGGCGGAGGAAAACGAACTCTCCCAAATCCCCAACCCGGCGAAATTCCAGCGCTATTTTACCCTATAAGATCAGCCGCAGCCCCGGCTGTCAAAGACCCGGGGCTGTGCCCGCAGAATAAAACGCCTTTTCATCCGGGCGGAGCATGATCACAGACCAAGAAAAGCAGGTACCGGCTGTGCCTATCCACCAGCCGTACCTGCTTTTTGTTATAGGTTTTTCCCGAATTCTCGGAGCGCGTTTAACAGCTCCTCCGATTGATTCTGCTTGCCAAAGGCCTTGAAGATGCCCATGTCCTCCAGCTTCAAATACTCCAGGAACGACTTCCGGTATTCATAAACCGCGCCGTCATAAACATTGTCGCTGCCGGAGCTCAGAAGCAGAGCGGCCTTCTTCAGATTTTTCGGCTTATCCAGCGCATAGATGCGGTTGACCGCGCATTGCAGCTGGCCGGTAAAGCTATGGTAATAGACCGGGGAGGCCAGGACGATCATCTCCGCCTCTTCCAAGGCCGGATAAACCGCCTGCATATCGTCCTGCTGAATACATCTGCCCGCACCCTTGGTATGGCAGTATTCGCAGCCAAGGCACCCGGCTATTTTCATTTTGCACACCGACACGACGGTGACCGTATGCCCGGCCTCCGTGGCCCCTTCCGCAAAGGCGCGGACCATCGCCGCCGTATTTCCGTTTGGACGCGGGCTGCCGTTTAAAACCAAAATCTTCATCAAATCACTGCTCCTGCCCGTTTTCCAGGGAAAGCACAGCCGTCACGCTGCCGTCCCCCAATATTTCCTTCAGCTCCTGCTGGGTCAGATGATCAATCTTTCCCAGGCGGGTAAGGCTCCAGGAATTCGTATCATAATAGATTACAAAGGAATTCTCCAGATACAAAATCAGATCGCCCGCTTCGGTATCGATCTGCTCGTCATTCCTCGGCAGGCTCTCCGGAAGCGGCCCCACCTTTTCCATACCGGCATAGTCGTTCATGCTGATCGTAACGGGGCCTTCCGAAAGCATTTCGGCCAGTGCTTCTGTGGAAGAATTCCGCTCCAGCGTTGCCGTGAGCAGATGTTCCCCGATCTGAATATTCATCGTCAAATCCGTTTCCTCCTGTTCTGTTTCCGGACTCACCTTGGAATCCGTTTCCTGAATGATCGGCTCGGCCGCTGCCAGAGAGACGGGATCCTGCCCCTCCCGCCCGCTGCCGCAGGCCGCAAGGCAAAGCAAAACCATCAAGGCCGGCAAAAAGCCGCAAACCCGTTTTACAGGCTTTTGATCCATCCGTCTTTTCCCCTTTCCGGCCCGGTCCGCCTTTTGATCTGATCCGTCAAATAATCCAGGCAGTCGATCTGTTTCTGCTTCTGATGCAGGCCCTCGAGCAAAAGACGCCTATGGGCGGCCAGCAGTTTCAGCCCCGCGCCGGCATCTCCTTTCCCGATCTCCGCCATAAATGCGGAAATCGTTTCCGGGCTGCATCCGGCACCCTCTAAATTCTGGATCAGCTCCGTTTCTTGGCAGCAAGTTTCCATATCCTTCCCCCTTTTATCAAAATCCGCCAATTGGTTCCTCTTATAGTATATAGGCAAAAGCAAAAGATAGCAAATACTTATATTCAATACCCAACTATGCTTGACAGCTATAGCAAAAGCGCGATATACTATGAAGGACGAGGAGGTGCGTTTATGGAACTGAGAGTCCTGCAATATTTTCTCGCGGTCGCCAGGGAGCAAAGCGTTTCCGGGGCCGCAGAGTACCTGCATCTTTCCCAGCCTACCCTTTCCCGCCAGCTGAAGGACCTGGAGGATGCGCTTGGGAAACCGCTTTTTATCCGGGGCAACCGGAAAATCACCCTGACCGACGAGGGAATGATCCTCCGAAAGCGGGCGGAGGAGATCATGGAGCTGGTCAAAAAGACAGAAGACGAAATCCTATCTGCCGACGACGCCGTCACCGGGAATATCTATATCGGCGCCGGGGAAACGGAGGCAATGCGCATCATCGCAAAGGCCGCGTATCAGCTGCAAAAAGACTATTCGCAAATCCGGATCCATATTTCCAGCGGGGATACCGAGGATGTGACCGAACGCCTGAACAAGGGCCTGATCGATTTTGGCGTCCTGTTTGACCCGGCCGATTTATCCGCATACAACCACCTGCGCATCCCTACGCGGGACAGGTGGGGCGTCCTTATGAGACGGGATGCCCCGCTGGCGGAGAAATGTGCGATTGGACCCTCCGACCTTTGGGATCAGCCGCTGATCCTTTCGCGGCAGGCCGTTCAAAACAGCAGAGGGCTGTTCCAGTGGCTGGGAAAAAGCCCGGAGGAGCTCCATATCGCCGCTACCTACAATCTGCTCTACAACGGCTCCCTGATGGTCGAGGAAGGGATGGGCTATGCCCTCTGCCTGGATCACATTATCAACCCCACCGGCGACAGCAAGCTGTCCTTTCGGCCGCTGCAGCCCGAGCTGGACATGGGGCTGAACATTGTCTGGAAAAAATACCAGCTATTAAATAAAGCCTCCGAGAAATTTCTCGAAAGGCTTCAAAATCTCCTATAACAAACCCCTCTGC
>CAYWRQ010000166.1:0-4908 GCA_964460915.1 uncultured Oscillospiraceae bacterium | reverse complement strand
CACGGCTCATCGTGCCGGTCAAAAGCTGGCCGAGGTTGTTGTAGGCGGTCTTGCCGGAGAGGATGTCCCCCGCGCCCGCTGTAGTCACTTGTTCGAGAGCCGTGCCGGTCTTCAGCGTCTTGTCCCCGGCGTAGTAGGTGTAACCCTGGAATACCTTGTCGGGCGTGGCGGTGGCCAGGGCCAGCTTGGCTTTCGTCAGGCCGCCGCCCGCCTTAAAATTTACCGTCTTGTGCTCCGTGTCGAGTACGACCTCAACGCCCGCGGCCGTGATGAATAGGTTGTCCTCAGGGGTTTCGCCGCTGCAAAGCTGAACCGTATACGGCTCCCCGTCAACGGTCATGCTGTCGCCCTCCCGGAAGGGGGCTGCCGCCAAAAACCGCCCCAGCAGCAGCCCGGAGTAAACCCCGACCGCGCTGTTTAGCCCGGTCAGCGCGTGAACCGTACCCGACTTTTCATGGTGCAGCAGCACGACCCCGACCCCCAGGATTGCCGCGTCCAGCTCGTCATATTCGACAAAAATGCCGCTCCCATCGACGTTTGCCGTAACCTCCGGCGCTGTCGCCACCGCGACGGTCAGCTGGATCAGCCGCTCGTTCAGCGTCGCTTCGTCTGCACCGGGGATATAGTCCCCGTCCTCGCCCGCGTTGCCGTAGGCGTAGAGGATGTCCGCGCCCCCGTCCGGGTTCTCCGCGTACAGCCCCAGCTCCCGCCAATGGAACCCCGTTTCCACCTCGCGGAAGGAGAGGACGCTGCGGAAGGTCACCTGATCGTCCCTGCGCGTCATCCGGTTCAGCGTCAGCGTATACCGCGGCGAGATGACCTGCGTCACCGACGCCGCATTACCCGAATAGGCTGCGTCACCCATGACCATGGATGTGAAATTGATGCGGTCCCCTATCATGCCCCTTGCCAGCAGCGACAGGCCCGCTGATGTAATTGTAATCTGAAAATTAGCCATAATACCTCCTCCCCAGCCCTTTGAAAAGGGCTGGATCCTAAACTTAGTTCGCGACGCCGTTTGGGAATGGACAGGCGAACACGCGGGGAGGTTTGTGGTAACCACCTGGTTCGCGATACAAACCCGGGCGTCCATGCACCCCGCCCGTTCATCCCCGCGTGCGCAGCACCCCCGACAATCTCCCACCCACCCCGCGTGAACGGCGCCATTCAATCGCGGCGCGACCCGCGCCGCACCGCAATGATTCATTATTCATTCTTCATTATTCATTAGTTCCTTATGCGCCGACGGTGACTGTCATGTACAGCTTCTCCATTGCGTCGACCGGCTGCACCGCCATCTCGACGATAACGCTGTCGGCCGTCTCGCCGCGCGAAACCACGATGTCCTCAATGACCGGCTTTTCCACCGCGCGCACCTCATACAGCTGGCTGAGATAGGAGAAAAGCTCCTCTCTGAACAGTGCCCGGCCGTCCTCGTCGTTGGCGCACTTGCCCAGGTAATAATCCTCGAAAATCGTGCGCACATCGGTTCCAATCGCATCCATAACCCGCAGCGTGCGGTTTTTGCGGAACGCGTCCCCCTTTTCGGGCGAGAAGCCGGTGAAGGTGTTGATGTCCTGCTCAACAATAACCTTGTCCACGCGCTGGACAAAGATAAACTGCCCCGCCTTCAACAGGGCGATAATCTCGCTCGCCATCAGATGGCGGTCGACCTCCGCCGCGCCGTCATAGCGGTCATAGGTACAGGACTTGTTGACCGCAGCCCCCGCCGTCATGCCCGCCACATAGGCCGTTGCCTGCGCCGCCGAAAGCTGGGTGCCGTCCTCCAGGATCACGCCGCCGCATACCGAGATAATCCCTTCGTAGTCCGCCACCATATTGGAGACGACCGCCTGGATTTTGATGCCTTCGTCCTCACGCATCCGCTTGACAAAGGAGAAGGCCATCTGCTTGATCTCGCTGCTGCCGGTCGGCACCGCCATCGTGTTGAAGGTCAGCCGCCCGGCCGCCAGGAAGAAATCCTCCCAGTCCTCGTTTAGGACCTCCTCGTCGGTGCCGCCTTCCAGCACGATGCCCGCGTGCACGGTCAGTTCCCCTTCCCCGGAAAACAGTACCCATGCGTTGTCCTCCAGCTCGCCGATCTCCGCGGCCTCCTGTTCGTCGACCAGCTTTTCTCCCAAAAACGTCTGGACGTGCAGCATCCCGCTGTCATCCTCCGGGTCGACAATCTTGACCGCCAGCGTGTTTCCGGCGCTGCCCGGATAGCGCGCCGTGACGGTCAGCGCCGTATCGGTTTTTCGGGCGGTTTCGCCGCTGTTCAGTCTCCATACCAGCACCCTGCTTGCCCTCTTGGCCGCTTCTCTGAGCATCAGCAGCTCATCGGACAGCGCCGATACGCCGAACAGCTTCCGCACATCGGTATCGCCCTCGACCGCAACGGCCTCATGCACCGCCCCGAACGGCAGCTCCATCGGCAGCAGCACGACGCCGCGGTCGGACACCGTCCCCAGCGGCGAGTACTCTGACACGAAGTTGATGTATGCGCCCGCGCGCACCTTGTTTCTGGTTACAAAAGTTCCTCCTGCCATTTTCATTTCTCCTTTTTATCATGGTATTTATCTTAGGGCACGAAGTCCCTTAAGACCTGTTTGTTTCCCTCATCCAGACACTCCACGCGTCTGTCGTCTCTCCGGGTGCACCGCGGATATTGCCAAACCCTCTGCCCGAACGCATAACCTTTTGCCGCGCCCGCGTGCGGTATGCGGGTGTTTTCCTGCGGAAAATAAACGGCAAACCCCTCTCCCCGAAAGTGTTACCATCGCGCAGAGCGATGGGGCTATGTTCATTACACGCTGACGGAAAGGGTGATACAAGTTTAGGATCCAGCCCTTTTCAAAGGGCTGGGGGCTGGGGGTGCCTTACCCGATCTTCATGCGGTCGCTGACGGTGAGGAGTGCGCCGGTAAAGATCCCGGCCTCCTGCGCCTGGCTGACCGCCGTTTCGAGGGTCATATTGGCTGGGATCATCCTGCGCAGTTCCCTCGCCATCGCCGACAGCAGCTTTTCCACCCCCGGCAGCACCGACACCCGCAGTAAAAACCGCTCCGGCCAGACCTCAACGGTAAACTGTCCTTCGCCCATCGACGCGCGCAGCTGCCTTTTCAGCTGCGCCTCGGTATACGGCCGCACCCCTGCCAGCCGCGTCAGCACCGCGAACCGCCGCTCCTCAAGCCCTCCGCTGCCGGACAGTCCCAAAACCCGCTCCCAGCGCACCAGCTCTCCTTCCGCCGTCGACGGCATATACTCCTCCGGCACCGCGTCGATTCCCGACTCGATATCCGCCGTCAGCGGGTCAAAAACCTGCCCCAAAGCCCGGTACTCCTCCGTTTCCCGGAACACCTCCGGAAGATAGCTCAAATAGTCCATTTCATCACCGCCCTTGTTGACTCAATCATATGTATATCAGACTGCCGTAACCGAAAGGGTAATCGTCCCCTCGACCGGCACCCCGTCGCAGGCCACATTCGCGGTCCCGCCGTTGATCATCAGCCCGCTCACGTCCAGCACGCCCTCCGCGTCGCTGAGCGCAGCGATCATCCCGCTGTACCGGACAACCGGGTCGGCATCCTCCCATCCGGCCCGCAGTGAGCGCAGATACGCCTTCACGGCCTCTTCCGCCAGCGCTTTGACCTCTCCGGTATCGCCCCTGGTCAGGATCCCGGCCTGTACATCGATCGTCACCGAATCGGGCGCTTCCACATAGACCGTATGGCCGATCGGCGCCAGCCCCAGCCCGTCCGCCTGGTATTCCGGGATCAGCAGTGTGCGCACTGCCTCCAGAAGCGTCTCGCCCGCAGGCATCAAATCGCTCCCCAGCACCTCGACCCCGACCGTCCCGCCGCCCAGTACCACCGGCGTGACCCGAACGCCGCCGACCCCGGCGACCGTACGCACCTTTTCTTTGTAATCGCTGACATTGCCGCCGAACGCCGGGTACTTGAGCAGTTCCAGCACCCTTTCCCGGAGCGGTTCATCCTCCTCCCGGTCCTCGCCCGGCGTCAAAATTTCCACCGCCTCGGCGCTCTCGAAATCGGACAGGTAATCGCAGGGCAGCGGCTGCCCCAGCTGGTTCCCGTCCTCCCCCGCCGTCTCGCAGGTCAGCACCCCTTCGCCGTCCCTGCTCCCGCTCAGCAGATAGAACAGCCCGTTCATTGAAAAACGCATCCCGTCCGGCGGCGAAAACGTCCCGCCCTTCTGGCTTTTGAACACCGCTCTCAGCACTGCCGGCGTCGCCTTTCCTCTGGCCAGCCCGTACTGCGCGGCGATTTTATCGAGGTATTCGCCTTCAGACGTATCCGGGAACAGCAGGTCATAGTAGCTTTGCAGCGTCAGATACGCCGCCGCCAGCTCCGCACACACCGGCGCCACCGCCGTATCAATCAGGCTCCCCTCCCTCTTGTCCAGCTCCGGCGGCACCTCCGCCAAACACCTCTCTTTTAACTCCTCAAACGTTGGTATCTTCATCTCAATCTCCCTCATATTCCCTGACACCAGAGGCTCCGCCAGCCCCTTTAAAAAGGGGCCCCCAGCCCTTTGAAAAGGGCTGGATCCTAAACTTAGTTCGCGGCGGTCGCTCCTGCTACGCAATCCGCTCGCTCGTTGAATGTTAGAAATTGTCGAGCGCGCCGGGTACACGCGGCGGTTCATAGCATTTTTTTCTTTGCAACACTCGTATTGCAGCGAACCGAACGAATAAGAGTATTCGGCGTATGTTTTGCCGTTTATTTTCCATACGAAAACGCCCGCACGCCGACCCATTTTTTCGCCTGTCGTCCCGTCTGTCATTCTGAGCGCCAGCGAAGAATCTTTTCTCTGCCGATGAATCGACCGCCGCCCGCGTGCACTCCACCCATTCAATCGCGGCGCGACCCGCGCCGCACCACAATTA
>CAYWRQ010000165.1:0-4916 GCA_964460915.1 uncultured Oscillospiraceae bacterium | reverse complement strand
CGAGGGCCATGCGGTCGGCAACCACAGCGAAAACCATCCCTCTTTCCCGGATATTCCTGCATCGGAACAGCAAAATGAAATCAAAACCCTTTCTGACCGGGTATATGAGCAGTTTCAGTATAGGATGACCCTTTTCCGCCCGCCCTGCGGCGAGTTTTCGGAGCAGATGCTGGAAAATGTCCAGCAGATGGGGTATAAGACCCTTTTCTGGAGCTTTGCCTATAAGGACTGGGAAAAGGACGGCGGGGCCGGTGCGGCGGCAGCCCTTGAAAAGACAACCGGGGCGCTCCATGACGGCGCTATCTACCTTCTGCACGCCGTTTCCCCCGATAACGCGGCAATGCTGCCGGACTTTATCGACGCCGTAAAGGCAAAAGGATATACCTTTACGCTGTTCCAGTAAGGAAATAAATCCAAAAAACAGGCAGGCGTTTTTATACGTCTGCCTTTGTTTGTCGGAAAAACAAAAGAGCCTCATAGGAAACCATGAAGCCCTTTGGAGCTGTTAACCAGATTCGAACTGGTGACCTCGTCCTTACCAAGGACGTGCTCTACCGCCTGAGCCATAACAGCAAACCGATGGAGAAGCTGCCGGTATACTTTTCGACAGATTTTATATTGTATCGCAGGCGGACAGATTTGTCAAGCTTTTTTCCAATTTTTTTTCATGCGGATAGGATGCGGCGCTTTGCTGTTCGTTATCCTTCGTCCTTTCCAGTGCGTTTATAGAGCATTAGTCCGGCGAGCAGCAGGATCGGGAAGACGACGGCACAGATCAAAGCCGGGCGCAGGTCCTCCCGGAAAAGACCGGCCAGGGTTCCGACAAAGGTCGGCCCCGCACTGCATCCGACATCCCCGGCCAGCGCGAGCATGGCATACATAGCCGTTCCGCCGGTCGAAAGGGCCTTGGCGGCGGTGGAAAAGGTGCCGGGCCAAAGGACGCCGACGGAGAATCCGCACAGCCCGCAGCCGATCATCCCGAAAACCGGCTGTCCGGTCGCGGCTATCAGGTAGCTGGCAATACAGAGGACGCCGCAGAAGGCCATGTATTTGGTCAGCGGGATCGTTTCGCTGAACTTTGCGTACGCGGCTCTGGCGGTGCCCATGCAAAGGGCGAAGGTGCACGGCCCGACCAGGTCGCCGGCCGTTTTGCCGACATGGAGGGCGGACTCCGCAAAAGCCGACGCCCATTGGCTCATGGCCTGCTCCGACGCCCCGGCGCAGACCATCAAAAGCATCAGCACCCAGAAAATTTTCGTCCGGAACAGCTGCCCGAGCTTCATCGTCGGCGCTTCTGAATCTGTGGGGGAATACATCGGCACCTGCAGAAAAAAGATAAGATTGCATAGCGGTACGGCTGCCCAGCAAAAGGCCAGCACCTTCCAGTGCGCAGTGCCGAACACGGCAAAGAACAGGGTCGAAAGCAGTACAACCGCCAGATGCCCCCAGCAATAAAAGGAATGGAGCAGGCTCATGGCCGCCTCTTTCCGCCTGCTGGGGCAGGATTCGACAATCGGACTGATGATGACCTCCAGAAGCCCGCCGCCGACAGCATAGACAGCGCTGGCGAGGAGCAGCCCCAAAAACGGCGGCGTAAGACTTGGCAGCACCGCCATCAGGACCATCCCGGCAGCGGCCAGGGCGTGGGCGAGGACAGCCGAGGCGCGGTATCCGATCCGGTCGACGAGTTTTGCGGAAACCGCGTCGGTGATCAGCTGGACAGAGAAATTGACGGTGGTTAAAAGGGCAATCTTTTCCAGGCTGACCCCGTAATCGGACTGGAAGGTCAGAAAAAGCAGCGGCGCGAAATTGTTGACGATTGCCTGGACAATATACCCGATAAAGCAGGCGATGATGGTGTGGTTTGAATTGAAACGGCTTGACATAAGATGCTCCTTTTATGAAGATGGAAGGGGATTACCCCATATGGACCAGAATATATTCCCCGCAGTCGAGGATACTTCCCTCCGCCGGATAAGCGGGAAGACCGGCGGCGCGCGTTTCCGCCTCTTGATATTGGGCTTGTGTGTAGGCAGGGAAATCGTATCCTTCCCAGGACAGGAGGATGCGCAGCTGCCCGCCTGCGCCGTCCAGCGCGGAGATCGCCCAGGTGATGACGGAATTTTGCAGCGTCTCGGTCAACCAGGGCCGGACATACTCCTCACCCATGGCTGCATAGATTTTCTCGGCGACGCGCGCTTCTATCCCGCCATCCGGGACGGAGAATCTTTCGGCGAGATAAGCCGGAAGGGAAACGGCTCCGGTAAAGATGACGGGCTTTTCATCGCCGTAATCGCGTATAACCTCCTGCGCCGCGCCGGTAAGATGGTTTTGCTCAAACTGCCAGCGGGCAAAGTCCAGCGAGAACCAGTGATTGAGATTTTGCGCCTGCACGAGACAGAGCAGCGCCGCAAGGGTACCTGCCAGCGGGCGAACCCATTTTCGATTGATTTTTTGGCAGATCAGGTTTCCGGCCAGCAGAAAGAAAAATGCGATAAATACGGCAAAACATTGACAGGTGCGGTAGCGCTGGGCATCTCCCTGGATAAAGGAGAGGGCCTGGGTGGACAGGGCTAGGGAGAAAAGTTGAAGGGCCAGTGTCCCGCGCTTGGCGGCGGTGCTGAATATGGCCGCCAGGATGCAGCCAAAAAAACAGAGCGCATAAAGGGAAATCGGGAGGTAAGAGAGCGCGTGGAGCAGATACTTGATTGCAATCAATCGAAACATTTCCGAGAAAACTGCGGTAAAGCAGTCGCTGCCCCAGAGGATGGTATTCTGGCTGGGATTTGTCCCGGAAGAAAAAAGCTGCTGATGGGTGATGCGGATTATCCCCATTACACCGGCCTTTAGGATTAGCCCGGCGGCTATCGCCCCCGCGCAGCTGAGCATCCGGAGGACAAACCGCTTGATCGGATGCTCCTCGGCGGGGCCATAGATTTCCCGCAGGATCAGCAGCATGACCGCTTCACAGATCAGCACTGCCAGAAAGGATTCAAAAGAGCCTGCCAGCAGACAGGATAGGACCGCGGTGATTGCAAGAAACCGCCCCTTCCCCGATTGCCAGTAGCCGAACAGGGCAGCCGCAGCCGCCGAGGTGAGAAGGTACCCCAGCCCAATCGTAAAGGATACCTGCATATAAATGAAAATCTCGGCAATCAGCGGATAGGAAAGGGCCAGGCAGACAAATGCCGTCCGCGAGGGAAGGGGAAGGGCCCTCTCTGCCGCCCGGTTTAGGACACAGCTGAACAGCAAAAATCCGGCAGTCATACTGAGGACAGCCAGCAGATCGGTCACCACCGGCTGGAACCGGTAAACCGGCAGAACCCGCTGGATAAAATAAGGGAAAAAGCGCCCTTGCAGTAAAATCTGCCCGTCGTCGATATACCAGCCGATGGCGGTATCGTCCACCGATACGGAAGGATGCAGCAGCATAAATCCATATCCGAGAAGGATCGTCAGGACAACCGGAATGGATACGCTTTTACAGCGGAGCATTTCCCGCAGGTCATAGATGTATTCGGCGCACCATGCCCGCACCGTTTCCGGCCCCTTTTCGCCCTCAATCTGTATAAAACGCGGAAAGATTTTTTTCCGCCGCCTATGCGACTTTTTTGGTAACATATTTCCAGCCTCCTCTGTGGAAAAGCTATATTTATGCTATATTTATTATAGTAGCTTTGGGGTTATTTGGCAAGATAAGAGCGAAAAATGGGGAAAAAATGCCGATGTTAAGTTTGGTTGACAGAATGTACGGCCCGCTTTATTGCCAAAAACCGGATATTTTGCTATGATAATCATATCGAGAGGAGATGATGAGATGCGTATTTTTGCAGAGAACCTGATGCGGCTGCGCAGGCAGCATGGCTTTTCCCAGGAGCAGCTGGGGGAGCGGGTGAACGTTTCCCGGCAGACTGTCTCAAAGTGGGAATCCGGTCAGACGACACCGGAAATGGATAAGCTGATCGCCCTGGCGGATCTATTTGATGTCAGCATCGATGAATTGGCCGGAAGGCCGGCGAGACAGCCGCCGGATCCGGAGCAGGGCGCGAAAGCAGGCGTGCAGTATGAACCGGTTCCGGCCTATATGGCGAGTACCCGCTGGTGGTATCAGACCGTGTACGAATATAAGAGCGAGCGGAAGGTATTGGGCCTGCCGCTGGTGCATATTCATCTTGGCCATGGCAACTGCCGCGCCAGAGGAATTCTTGCCATCGGCAACTCCGCAATCGGGCTGGTTGCGGTGGGATTTGCATCGATCGGCGTCGTGTCGGTTGGGCTGACGGCGGTCGGTCTGCTGGCTTTGGGACTGGTCTGTGCCGGAGGTATTTCCTTCGGGGGCGTCGTCCTCGGACTGATCGCGGCCTTTGGCGGGGTAGCCGTTTCGGCGGGCCTGACGGTTGGCGGGATTGCGACCGGGACGTATGCTTTCGGGAAGGTTGCAAGCGGTTATTTCTCTGTTGGAACGACGGCTGCCGGCCACTTTGCTGTCGGCCCGAATGTGGACGGGACGCTTGTTTTCCGGACGGTGCCGGAGGCGCTGGAGGCCATAGGAGACCAGCTGCCGGGATGGCTACAATGGCTTTTGCGGACGTTTCATTTTGATGGGTTAGTGGGAATCCATTAGTTTTACTTATGATAGACAATAAAAATGAAGTGCACCATCAAAATTGGCGCACTTCATTTTGCTATTGATTCAGTAGGAGATTACTTCCATCTTCCCCAGGTTGAGGGATAATTACTGAAAATGTTGGGGGAGTCCGAAGCCTCCCCTTTTATTTGGGCAAAAGAAAATCCCACAGCAAAAAACTATGGGATTTTTATGTTTATGCAAGTACGAACTCCGTCACGACAACATTATCTTATGGCCATCTCTAAAAATCCGATTTTTTACTTAGGCATTGCAGGTTTTCCCATTT
>CAYWRQ010000164.1:0-4962 GCA_964460915.1 uncultured Oscillospiraceae bacterium | reverse complement strand
CAGATGGAAAAGGTGCCCTTTATGATGATCCTCGGCGACAAAGAGGTCGAAACCGGGAACGTTTCGATCCGCGCCCGCGACGGCAGCCAGGAGACGCTGTCGATGGAGGCCTTTATCGCGAAATGCCACGAAATGGTTGAACAAATGACAATGTAACCGATGAATCGGAAAAGGACGCTGCCCGTTTTGGCGGGTGGCGCCCTTTTTGTAAAAAAAGAGAATTTATCAATTTATTATCTTGCATTTGGATGAGCATAAAGGGTATTCTGTCCTATTTTTCACTTTAAAATTGTGCAATTAAACAAATATTGAGTTTTAACTAGATTTTTCAAGACAAAATAGGCCTTTTGTGCTATACTATTTTTGAGTATTTTATTTTCAGCGTAAAATAAATGGGAGAATGTAAAATGAACCGCTTTTGGTTTATGCAGGCTGAGCCGGGCAGATGGGCCTGGACGGCAGATGCGGCAAGGCGGAAAAGGATGGATCAAAATGGATAGTATTCAAGTGCAGACATTCGGAAAGTTCGAGATCACCTATAACGGGGAGGTCGTCAACCTGGAGCGGAGCCATTCCACAAAGACTGCGCACCTGCTTCAGTATCTGATGGTCCATGCGGACAGGGCGTTTGAAAAGGAAGCGCTGGTCGGGATCCTGTATGAGGAAGACGAGGTAACTGACCCGCTGAACAACCTAAAGGTCAATGTTTTCCGGCTGCGGAGGATGCTGGCAGCCTCCAAGCTGCCCGGAGAAAAGTTTATTCTGCATAAAAGAGGGTGTTATTCCTGGAATCAGGACGTCCCCTTTGAGATCGATTTGGACCAGTACCGTAAGCTGACAGACCATGCGGCCCGCAGCGACCTTCCGATGGCGGATAAGGCCGCCTTGATGCTGGCGGCGATTGAGCTGTATAAGGGAGAGTTTTTGCCGAGCCTGCGGGGGGAAGAATGGGTTGCGCTGATTGACGCGGAGTGTCAGGAGCGCTATCTGCGGGCGGTCGAATTTGTCGTCGATTATTACCGCCAGACGGAGAACTTTGAACGGGAAAAGGCCATTCTGGAACAGGCGGCGGTTTATTTCCCTTACGAGGAAAGGATCCGGGAGATGCAGCTGCGCTGCCTTTTGGAGCATAAAATGTTCCGCGAGGCTATGGAGCTTTACGACGAAGTGACCAAGCGGATGATGGACGATCTCGGGATTGTTCCCTCGGAGGAGATGTCGCAGCTGCACCAGGTCCTGGTAGGGGAGATGGATATGCCGATTGCGACCTTCCAGGATATTCGCAGCGATATCTGTGAAAACGGTGAGATTGCCGGCGCATATAACTGCAGCTACCTTGCCTTTATTGATGCGTCCCGTTTGATTGCCCGTTATGTACAGCGCAGCGGGCAGTCCGCGTACTTTGTCCTGTGCACCCTGGTGAGCGGCTCCGGCTCGCCTCTGCCTGCCGGCAGCAAGCTGCGGGATGCCGCTGCTTCGGTAAATCGGGCAGTCAGAAGCTCGCTGCGCCGGGGGGATTTGTATACCCGCTATGGCCCAAGCCAGTTTTTGATGCTGCTGATGGGGATCAACCGGGATAATTGCAAGATCGTTTCCAAGAGGATTGACCAGAAGTTCGCGCTGGAACCCGCCTCCAGAGGGCTGAAGCTGCGCTGGGAGTTTGAGCCGATTTCATCGGTGATTCCGGCAGAATAAGCGGCGCTCAGGTAACTTGGCGGCGGTCGGTCAGGCCGAAACTGATGGAAAGGGCGCTGTTGATGCTGCTCATGGTTTCCGGCGTGATTTCGCCCATCTTTTCCCGCAGGCGCTTTTTGTCGATTGTGCGGACCTGCTCCAAAAGGACGGTAGAATCCTTTTGCAGCCCGCAGCTCCTGGCTTGGAGCTCGATATGGGTTGGGAGCTTAGCTTTATCCCGCTGGCTGGTGATCGCCGCGGCGATGACGGTAGGGCTGTATTTGTTGCCGACGTCGTTTTGGATGATCAGGACCGGGCGGACGCCGCCCTGCTCCGAACCGACGACCGGGGAAAGATCCGCATAGTAAATTTCGCCCCGTTTTACAGGGTTGTTTGGATGGTTTGACACGCTTACCGCTCCTTTCTTTTGTCATGCGTGTGCCATTTCGGCTGATGATAGTATGCACCGCCTTTTCTTTTTTCATGCAGTGCGGAAAAACAAAAGCCGTATGATATAATATGCCCGCCCGGCCTTTGCCGCCCAGGGGCATTCCGGAAAAGATCATCCTTTAGGAGGGAAACCGATTATATGAAGCTGAACATCGTCCTAGTGGAACCCCAGATCCCGCAGAATACCGGCAACATCTCCCGCACCTGCGCGGTGACCGGGGCGGTCCTTCATTTGGTAGGTCCGATGGGCTTTGTCATAGAAGATAAAAAGCTGAAACGGGCAGGTCTGGATTACTGGGATAAGCTGGATATCCGGTATTACGAAGGGCTTTCGGATTTCTTTGCCCGCAATCCGGACGGGGCGTTTTACTATTTTACGACCAAGGGCCGCCGGACGTATACCGAGGTTGCCTATCCGGACGGCGCCTATCTGGTTTTCGGAAGGGAAGATAAGGGCCTTCCGGAGCCGCTGTTAAAAGAGAATCCGTCCCGTTGTGTCCGGCTGCCGATGCGGCCGACCCTGCGGAGCTTAAACCTGTCCAATACTGTCGCGATCGGCGCCTACGAGGTGCTGCGGCAGTGGGGCTTCCCGGAGATGGAGATGGAGGGGGAACTCCATACCATGCGCTGGGAAGATTGAATATGGAGGAAATTTGCATGAAAAATACACTCATTGTGACCGATTCTGCCAGTGATGTTCTGCCTGCGGACGAGGAGCGCTACGGTATCAAGGTGCTGCCCTTTTCGATCGTAGTGGACGGTAAGACATATACCGAGCGCCGCGATTTTACGCCGCCGGAGTTTTATCAGCTGATGCTTTCGGCCCGCAGCCTGCCGACCCATTCGCAGATTACGCCGATGGAGTTCCAGGGCGTTTACGAGCAGGCGGAAGTAGACGGCTATCAAAACGTCATCTACATCAGCATCAATTCCCATGGCTCCGGTACCTTCAACAGCGCCTGCGTCGCCCGGGACACCTATCGGGAAGAACACCCGGATTCCCGGCTGCGGGTCTTCTGCGTCGACAGCCTTTCCTATACGCTGGGATATGGATATATGGTCGTTGAGGCGGCGAAGAAGGCGGAAAAAGGGGTCCCGCCGGAGGAGATCGTCAGCTATTGCGGGGATTGGGCAAAAAAGAGCACGATTTACTTTACACCCTACAGCCTGGAATATGTCCGGAAAAGCGGGCGGGTCAGCACGGCGGCGGCTTTTGTCGGCGGGCTGATGGGATTAAAGCCGCTGATTACTTGGACAGACGGCGACTCGGTGACGCTGGAGAAAATCCGTGGGGAAAAATCCGTCCTGCCTACCCTGGTCAAATGGGCATCGGAGCATATGGTGCCTAAGACGGAGTATTGCATCATTGCCGGTTTGCGCCCCGAGAAGGCGCAGGAGCTGGCGGCGGAGATGGAAAGGGCCGTCGGCTATCCGCCCGCAATGATCAGTAACGCCGGCCCGGTCATTGCAATCAACGCCGGTCCCGATCTGATTGCGGTCTGTATCCGCGACAAAACGAAATAAAAGGTCAGGCTTTTCTTATAAAAAGCTGATTTTCACAGATTTTTGTAGGCAGTTTGCAGAAAATTTTGCATAACTACTTGAAAAAATTCTCAAAAGGAGGTAAACTAACATTAGATTGTTATCGGTTTAGCAATCGGTCCCTAAAATTTTATTTCAGGAAGGAAGACTACCCATGCCCTCTTACAACAAAGTAACGGTCGACGACATCAATGTTGCCGGCAAAAGAGTACTGGTTCGCTGCGATTTCAACGTACCGTTGAAAAATGGCGTTATCACCGACGAGAACAGAATCAACGCTGCTCTGCCCACCATCAAGAAGCTGATTGCGGACGGCGGCAAGGTTATCCTCTGCTCTCACCTGGGCAAACCGAAAAACGGCCCCGAAGAGAAATTCTCTCTGGCTCCCGTAGCCGCAAGACTGTCCGAGAAGCTGGGCCAGGAAGTTGTTTTTGCTGCTGACCCCGAAGTTGTCGGCGAAAATGCAAAGGCTGCTGTGGCCGCCATGAAGAACGGAGATGTTGTCCTTCTGGAAAACACCCGTTTCCGCAAAGAAGAAACGAAGAACCTGGAGCCCTTCTCCGAGGAACTTGCTTCTCTGTGCGATGTTTATGTGAATGATGCCTTTGGTTCCGCTCACCGCGCTCACTGCTCTACCGCAGGCGTTACCGACCATGTGAAGGAAAACGCTGTCGGCTACCTGATGGGCAAAGAGCTGACCTACCTGGGCAACGCTGTCAACGATCCGGTCCGTCCGTTTGTCACCATCCTGGGCGGCGCGAAGGTTGCGGACAAGCTCAACGTTATCGAGAACCTGCTGAACAAGGCCGATACGCTGATCATCGGCGGCGGCATGGCTTACACCTTCCTCAAGGCGCAGGGCTTTGAGGTTGGCAATTCTCTGGTTGACGACACCAAGCTTGATTACTGCAAGGATATGCTGGCAAAGGCTGCTGACAAGGGCGTCAAGATCCTGCTGCCCGTAGACTCTACCTGTGCAAAAGCATTCCCCGATCCCATCGACGCTGTCATTGAGACGCAGGTCGCGGAAGGCGATATTCCCGAAGGCTACATGGGCCTGGATATCGGTCCGAAGTCTGCCGCTCTGTTTGCAGAGGAAGTGAAGTCCGCGAAGACCGTTGTCTGGAACGGCCCGATGGGCGTTGCAGAGAACCCTGTCCTGAACGCAGGTACGGTTGCGGTTGCGAAGGCTCTTGCTGAGACGGACGCTACCACCATCATCGGCGGCGGCGACTCTGCTGCGGCTGTCAACAACCTCGGCTTCGGCGACAAGATGACCCACATCTCCACCGGCGG
>CAYWRQ010000163.1:0-5013 GCA_964460915.1 uncultured Oscillospiraceae bacterium | reverse complement strand
TCGTCCTCCCGGATCAGATAAAGCGGGCGGATCAGCTCCATGCCGGGGAAATGGATACTGTGCAGCTTCGGCATCATGGTCTGCACCTGCCCGCCGTAGAGCATCCCCATCAGGATTGTTTCGATGACGTCATCATAATGGTGCCCCAGCGCGATTTTATTGCAGCCAAGCTGCTGCGCGTGGCGGTAGAGATACCCTCGCCGCATCCGCGCACAGAGGTAGCAGGGGGATTTTTCGATATGGAGGACAGATTCAAAGATATTGCTTTCAAAAACGGTGATCGGGATATTGAGGACCGCGGCATTCCGTTCGATGATCTCCCGGTTTTCCGGGCTGTATCCGGGATCCATCACCAGGAACACCAATTCGAAGGGGAATTTGTTGTGCATTTTAAGCTCCTGGAAGAGCTTGGCCATCAGCATCGAATCTTTGCCGCCTGAGATACAGACGGCAATTTTATCCCCCGGTTGTACCAGCTGATAGGTTGTAATGGCCTTGGCGAATCGGCTCCATATCTCTTTATGGAACTTTTTGCGGATACTCAGCTCTGCTTTTGCCGCCCGCTCCGCATCGTTCCCGGCAGAATATTCTTTCCGCAGCCAGGCGTAGTAGCCGCCAGTGAGGCTGGCCGCGCGCAGCCCGTCCTCTTGAAGGCGAACTGCGGCATCTCTGGAAAGCTGCCCGCTTTTGCAGTAGAGCAAAAGGAGCTTATCGGTCTGAAAACCTTTTGCTTCCTCCTCCAGCTTATCCAGCGGAATATGGACTGCACCCGGTATATGCCCATATTGGAATGCGTATTCATCCCGGATATCGATCAATTTATATCCGTCTGCCGGAAGGATGGGGAGCTGTTCTAAAGGGAATTCCCCGGAAAAGGGGATGGAATCCATCGGATACTCTGTGTACATAAAACCTCACTTGCTGTCTCGTCTCCGATTTCCATGGGTACAGGCTTTGGAAACGGGACACTGTTCTGTTGAGAATAGGCCTTTGATCTGCATAAAAGCCTATCAAAATACTATGGTATCAGTATATCATAAACAGCCGGTAAATGCAACGGCGATTGAATTGCAAACAAGGCAAAAAATGAGTCCCTCCTCCCCAGCGAAAGGGAGGAGGGATGATACTGAGCCGATTAATCCTCTGAAGCCGTTTTTACAGCGGATTTACCGATGATATTTTTTGTTTTCCAATGACCGGTGCGGTACCATGCGTAGGATATCAGGTAATTGACCGCCCATCCTACGGGCACACAGTACCAGATGAATCCGATCCCGAACCGCGGCGACAAAAACCAGGCGGAGGACACCCGTATGGCAAGGTTGATCAGGTTTGCGGCCATATATACATTTACATCGCCGGATCCCCGCAGAATCCCATCCGTAATCGCTTTAAAGCCGAGGAAGGAGAAGAACCATCCGACAAAGGTAAAATATGCGCTGCCAGTTTCAAAGGCGACCGGGGAGCTGTCCGCGTCCACAAAGAAAGAGATGATCGGTCCATGAAGCAGCTGTGAAACCAGGATTAAAATGACGCCGAAGCTGATGATAATGCGGTAGGCCGCACGATAGCCCGCCTGCACCCTTTCCTTCTGCCCAGCGCCGAGGTTTTGCGCAGTAAAGGTGGACATCGCGTTCCCAGTGGCAATCATGGGGACAATGCACAGGGATTCAAGCCGCATACCGGCTGAATATCCCGCCAGGGCGGAGGAGCCAAAGGCGTTGACCGTCGACTGGGTGAGCAGCATACCGACGCTGACGATCGACTGCTGTACAATAGAGGGGATCGCAATTTTCATCCCCTTGATCAGCATATCCTTATCAAAGAGCGGGACGGGTTTATCTGTTTTGCAGCCTTTTAAGAAACGCAGCAGGATCACAAAGGAAATAACGATCGAAGCCCCTTGGGCGATGACCGTGGCTATGGCTACCCCCGCGACCCCGAGATGCAGGCCTGTCACCATCCACAGGTCAAGGGCAATGTTGAGAAGGGACGAGAAGATGAGCAGGGCAAGCGGGATATCCGATTTCCCGAGGGCATTAAAGGTGGACGAGAGGATATTGTACATGAACATAAAAAGCAGGCCGGAAAAATAAATCTGCAGATATAAAACGGCATCGCTGAAAATATTTTCCGGCGTCTTTAAAGCACGCAGGATTGTGGGGTTTAGGAAAAAGCCGAATAGGGATAAAATGACGCTGAGGACGGCAAAGGTGATAAGGGAAGTATAAATCGATGTTTTCATCTCTTTGTACTTTCTTGCTCCAAAATACTGACTGGTCAATACGGAAGCTCCCATACCGCCGCCAATGGCAATCATGATAAAAATATTGGTAAAGGAATAAGAAGCACCGACCGCTGCCAATGCGTCCTCACTGACAAACCTTCCCACAATAATGGAGTCGGCCATATTGTAAAACTGCTGGAAAAGATTTCCGATAATCATGGGGATTGCAAAGAGCAGCAGCGACCGCCCTGGCTTACCATGGACCAAATCCACATTCCGTTTCATTTTGACCCTCTTCTTTCTTATTTATTTATTTTAATCAGGCTTTTTGCCTCTGGAAAGCTTTTGGGCCTGCGGCTGCACCGGGACGGCCCGGAACAGCATACCGGAATAAGGGGGGAAATCCAGCTCGATATAATAGGATTTCTTTTCCGCGTCATAGCGGGAGCGGATTACCTGGCTGTTTTCGGGCGCTTCGCCGCCGTAGATATCGGTGTTGGTATGGATGAGCGGGTACAGCTCCATCGGGCAGGGAAGATTGATGCGGTAGTTCGGGACCGCGACCCCGGAGAAGTTCAGGGCGGTGATGGTCCGGTCGAGGAAGGTGTCCTTCCACATATCGGCTTCTCTGTCCTGCGGCGTAAAGGCGTCCTTATTGACCAGGCCGCCGCGGAGATAGGCGTAGATGCATTTTTCCTCCCCGTGTACCTCCAGCCAGAGGAAATGCCGGGGGTCATAGTCCCCGTCGGAAAGGCTCCGGTGCTCTTTGTACAGCTGGTTCAGCCGGCAGATATACCGGTAGAAGGAGTCGTGGTTGGGGTAGCGGCGCATATCCCAGTCCTGCTCCCGCTTTTCGTCCCACTCCCGCAGCTGGGCGATCTCGTTGCCCATAAAGTTCAGTTTTTTGCCGGGATGGGTCATCATATAGAGATACATAGCCCTTGCCTGCGGGAATTTCTCCTCATAGTTGCCCCACATCTTCTGAACGATGGTCGCTTTGCCGTGGACGACCTCGTCGTGGGAAAGGGCAAGGAGGTAGTGCTCCTGATAGAAATACATCATCGAGAAGGTCAGCTTATGGTATTTTTGATTCCGTTCCCAAGGCGGCAGCCGGAAATAGTCCAGCGTATCGTTCATCCAGCCCAGATCCCACTTGTAATCAAATCCCAGCCCGCCGTATTCGACCGGCGCCGTGACCTGGGGGTAGGAGGTCGAATCCTCCGCGATCAGCATGGCGGTCGGGTAGAGGCGTTTCAGGCCCTTGTTCATATTCCGCAGAAAATCGACTGCCCGGTCGTTTACGCCGCGGTTTTCGTCCCCCTGCCAGTAAATCAGCCGGGAAACCGCGTCCATCCGCAGCCCGTCGAAATGATAGACATCCAGCCAGTAGGCGGCGGCGGACTGCAAAAAGCTCGCGACCTCGCCGCGGGAGTGGATAAAGTTTTTGCTGCCCCATTCGCTGTAGCCGACGTCGTCGTGGGGGAACTCGTAGAGGTGGGTGCCGTCAAATTTCGCCAGCCCGTAATGGTCAACGGCGAAATGCACCGGGACAAAGTCCATAATGACGCCGATGCCCGCCTGATGGCAGCGGTCGACCAGCTTCATCAGCTGCTGCGGCGTGCCGTAGCGGGAGGTCGGGCTGAAAAAGCCGGTGTTTTGATAGCCCCAGGATTCATCGACCGGGTGCTCTGAAAGGGGCATCATTTCAATATGGGTATAGCCGGATTCCTTGATGTAGGGAATCAGGATATCCGCCAGCTGCTCATAATTATACCAGCCGTTGGGGTCGTCCGGGTTGGTGCGCCAGGAGCCGAGATGCAGCTCATAGATGTTGATCGGGTCGTTAAAGGCCAGCGTGCGGCGGTTTAACCAATTGCTGTCCTGGAAAGAATAGCCGGAAAGGCTGACAATCCGGGAAGCGGAGCCGGGCCGCAGCTCCATCGAGAAGCCGTAGGGGTCGCAGTGTTCGCACTTCCATCCCTCTTTGGTATGAATGACATATTTATAAAGCTGCCCGATTTTCGCCTCCGGCACGGTTTTCTCCCAAATGCCGCCCGTGCCCGGCCGGAACAGGTCTTCCTCCGTCCATCCGTTAAAATCGCCGATTACGGTCACTCTTTCTGCGGCCGGGGCGTAAACCCGGAACCGGATCCCGTTTGCTGTGGGGTGCGCACCGAAATATGTATAGGCGTCGAAGGCGTTTCCGACGTAAAAGTCATGTAAAATCATATTACAGCTATCCTTTCATCCGATTCATCGGTTATATTTTTATCTACCTTATATTTTACAATAGGGTCGCCTTAAAAACAAGGGCAGCCGTTCATTTTTTTATCAAAATGGGGCGATTGATGGGATGAATTGAAAAAATCGGATAAAATCGGATGGAAGAATTTGGAGATTTTGCAACCTTCTGTGGATATGATGTGTATACATTATAGATGCAGTTATGTGTTTGAACAACGAAAGGAATGAGTATAGATGAAAAAGAAAGTATCCGTATTGCTCCTCAGTATCATTTTGGCCGGTGCAGCCTGTGCGCTGCCGGGAATGACGGCCGCCGCAGCGGAAGACGGGGTGGTGACAGCCTCCGCAGCGGTCAATCAGATAAGCGGCAGCCACACCAACGGGGAGATTGTAAACGGCAGCTGGACCTTTGACCCCGCTTCCAAAACCCTGACCCTGACCGGGACTGAGCTGGTCATCCTCGATCCGGCCAACGCCCCCTGGAAGAATTATGGCAACACCGCACAAATGCCTGTTTGATAACAAAAGGGAATCCCGACCGG
>CAYWRQ010000162.1:0-5066 GCA_964460915.1 uncultured Oscillospiraceae bacterium | reverse complement strand
GCCAGATTATGGCGGAGGTTGATGCAATATGCCAAATGAAGTAAAAGCTTTTAAGCCCAAAATCGTAGCGTTCTGCTGCAACTGGTGCTCCTACGCGGGCGCCGACCTGGCCGGCACCAACCGGCTGACCTACCCGGCAGACGTAAAGATCATCCGGGTACCCTGCTCCTGCCGCGTAAACCCGATGTTCATTCTCCGCGCATTCCAGAGAGGCGCCGACGGCGTTATCCTCTGCGGCTGTCACCCCGGAGACTGCCACTACACCAGCGGCAACTATTACGCCAGAAGAAGAATGACTCTGCTCTTCTCGATGCTGGATTACCTGGGCATTGAAAAGGAACGTACCCGCGTCGAGTGGGTATCCGCCGCTGAGGGCGCAAAGTTCGCCGCTACGATGAACGATTTCGTCGCGACGGTCACGGCCCTCGGTGAGAACAAGAGATTGGAGGACTTAAGATGCAAGGAATGATGATCAGCCGCGCAAAAGAGCTTCTCCAGGACGGAACCGTCAACCGCGTCCTCGGCTGGCAGGCCGGTGAGTTTGTTTACGACATCACCCCTGCGGTTTTCGAGACTGCGGAAGAGCTGGACGCAGGTTTTGTTTATAACGCGTTCTGCGGCAACAACCTATCCAAATACCTGATCAAAGAGACTTTGAAGGAAGGCAAAATCCTCGTTTTCCTCAAGCCCTGCGATACCTACAGCTTTAACCAGCTGCTGACCGAGCACCGCATCGACCGCGAAAAGGTCTATGTGGTCGGCATCCCCTGTGAGGGCAAGACAAGCGGCGAAATGCTGAAATCCAAGGGTGTGACCGGTATCACCGGCATCAAAGAGGAAGGCGATAACGTCGTTGTCGAGACGATCTACGGCAATGAAACCTTTGCCCGGAACGACGTCCTCGAAGAAAGATGCAGGACCTGCAAGAGCAAAAAGCACGTCGCCTACGACGAACTGATCGGCGAAGACGGCGAGGTCCTGGACAGCAAGCGCTTTGACGCGGTTGCCCAGCTGGAAGCTATGACGCCCGATGAGCGGTTCGCTTTCTGGCGCAGCCAGCTCTCCAAGTGCATCCGCTGCAACGCCTGCCGGAATGTCTGCCCGGCCTGCACCTGCGAAAAATGCGTATTTGATAACCCTGCTTCCGGCATCTCCCAGAAAGCGGCCGCGGACTCCTTTGAAGAGAATATGTTCCACATCATCCGCGCTTTCCATGTAGCCGGCCGCTGTACCGACTGTGGCGAGTGCTCGCGCGTATGCCCGCAGAACATCCCGCTTCACCTTCTTAACCGTAAATTCATCAAGGATATCAACGAACTGTACGGCGATTACCAGGCCGGCGCCGAGGCGGGCTCCCGCGCTCCGCTGGTCAGCTACACCACCGAGGACGTTGAACCGAGTATTGTTTATCACAGGGAGGGAAAATAACCGATGCTGAAAATCTCCCTCAATAAAATGGGCCAGCTTTTTGACGCAATTGCTGCAAAAGAGGCCCTGTACATCCCCGCCGACAAGGCAGGCGTCGCGCAGTTCATGCGCTACGAAAGCGGGCTGAAGATGACCGAAGCGCTCAATACCAACAGAAGTGCCAAGGATTTCTTCTTCCCCCAGACCGAGAACCTGGTTTCCTTTAAGGTCAGCGGCAAATCGATTGAGATCATCGACCCCCGCACCGAGCAGGAGGACTTCGTGGTCTTCGGCGTCCGCGGCTGCGACGTCAGAAGCTTTTCGATCCTCGATAAGGTTTTCCTGGCAAACCCCGTCGACTCCTACTATCAGAACCGCCGGGAGCACGGCACGATCGTATCGATGGCCTGCACCCGCCCTGCTGAGACCTGCTTCTGCGGTTCCTTTGGCATCGATGCGGCAGAGCCGGAAGGCGACGTAACCTGCTGGAAGACCGAGGACACCCTCTACCTTAAGGCAAACACCGAAAAGGGTGAGGCGTTGATCGAAAAGGTAAAGCCTCTCTTGGAAGAGTCCGACGAGACGGCTGTCGAGGAACAGAAGGCCGCGACCAAAGAAATCATGAAGAAGCTCCCGCTCGCAGGCTTCACCACCGAAAAGTTCGGCGGCGATATCATGATGAAGGCCTTCAATTCGGAGCAGTGGGCAAGCCTTTCCGAGTCCTGCCTTGGCTGCGGCACCTGCACCTTCGTCTGCCCCACCTGCCAGTGCTACGACATCCGCGACTTCGACACTGGCACACCGAACGGCATCAAGCGGTTCCGCTGCTGGGACTCCTGTATGTATTCCGATTTTACCCTGATGGCCGGCGGCCAGCCCCGTCTGACCCAGAAGGAACGTTTCCGCCAGCGCTTTATGCATAAGCTGGTCTACTTCCCCGAGAACAACGGCGGCGAATTTGGATGTGTCGGATGCGGACGCTGCCTCTCCAAGTGCCCGATTTCGATGAATATCGTGAAGGTTGCAAAAACCCTGGAAGGAGAGCTGTGATATGTTGAAGAATGAGACATTAATTCCGAAGCTCGGTGTCGTTACCAAAATCATCAAGGAAACCCCGGATGTCAAAACCTTCCAGGTCGTCGGCTTGGACGGCAAAAAGGTCTTCGAGCACATCCCCGGACAGTGCGCGATGCTCTCCATCCCCGGCGTCGGAGAAGCGCTTTTCTCCATCACCTCCTCCCCGACCAACACCGAGTTCCTCGAGTTTTCTATTAAGAAATGCGGCTGCGTAACCGACTGGCTTCATTCGATGGAACCCGGCCAGCAGATTACCATCCGCGGGCCTTACGGCAACGGCTTCCCGGTTGACACCGATTTCAAAGGCAAGGACCTGCTGGTCATCGCCGGCGGTATCGGGCTCGCTCCTGTCCGCTCGGTTATCAACTATGTCCGCGACAAACGGGAAAATTACGGCAGCATCCAGGTTGTGTACGGCTCCCGCTCGAAAGATGACTTGGTCAAATACCAGGAAATCATTGAGGAATGGCAAAACGACCCTTCTATGACGGTCAACCTGACCATCGACCGGGAACAGGAAGGCTGGGACGGCCATGTCGGCTTCGTACCGAACTATGTCAAGGAATTAAACCCCGACCTTTCTAAGACCGTTATCATGTGCGGCCCTCCGGTTATGATTAAATTCACCCTCGCCGGGCTGAAGGATCTGGGCTTTAAGGATACCCAGGTCTATACGACGATGGAGCTGCGGATGAAATGCGCGGTCGGCAAATGCGGCCGCTGCAACATAGGCAACAAATATGTCTGCAAGGACGGCCCTGTCTTCCGCTTTGACCAGCTGGGCGAGCTTCCCGACGAATATTAAGCTTAATGAAAAATGAAGAATGAATCGTGAATAATGAATAATTTTGGTTTGTTATGCTGCGCAAAACATCCGATTGAACTGGCTTGCGCGGCAAAGCAGCCAAACGATTCACGATTCAGGCTTCATCCAATTCCAAAAGGAGCGTGTGCTGAAAATGGAAAAAATGGTTCATGTGTTCTTATGGGGCAAAATGTACGAGGTGCCCGAGAACCTCACCATCATGAAAGCGATGGAATACGCTGGCTATCAGCTGATCCGCGGCTGCGGCTGCCGCAACGGCTTCTGCGGCGCCTGTGCGACCATCTACAGAATCAAGGGCGACCCCGAGCTGAAGGCCTGCCTCGCCTGCCAGACCAAGGTCGAGGACAATATGTACATCGCGACCCTGCCCTTCTTCCCCGTCGTCAAACAGGGCTACGATATCGAAAATATCCCCACCAACGAGAAGATCATGATGCAGCTCTACCCGGAAATTTACGCCTGTGTCGGCTGCAACGCCTGCACCAAGGCCTGCACCCAGGGGCTGAACGTTATGCAGTACATTGCCTATGCACAGCGCGGCGAGTTCGAGAAATGTGCTGAGGAATCCTTTGACTGCGTTATGTGCGGTGTCTGCTCGTCCCGCTGCCCGGCCGGTATCTCCCATCCGCAGGTCGCTATGCTGGCTAGACGGATCAACGGCAAGTACCTGGCTCCCAAATGTGAGCATCTGGCGGACCGTGTACAGGAGATCAAAGACGGCAAGCTGGAAGACCTGATCCAGACCCTGATGAACAAGCCTCTTGAAGAAATCAAGGAGCTTTATAACACCAGAGAAATTGAGAAATAAGGAGGGGATCACAGATGTATACCAATGAAATGCTTGAATCGATGAAAAAGGTTGAGGCTGCAAGAGCCGTAAACGTTACCCTTGATCCCAGACGTATGACCGCTGAGGAAAAGGATACCCTCCTGCGCACCTACCACCCCGACTACAAGGAAGGCGAGTTTACAAACCTCGCCATCGGCCCCAACAAGGGCGACAAGGTCCCGCTGGAGCTGGCTGCGATTTTGCAGGCCAACCCCCGCATCAATCCCGCTGAAATTGATCTGAGCAACCCCGATTACGATGTCGACGTCCTGATCATCGGCGGCGGCGGAGCCGGTGCTTCCGCAGCGATCGAAGCCGACAACAACGGCGCCAAGACGATGATCGTCACCAAGCTCCGTATGGGTGACGCCAACACCATGATGGCGGAAGGCGGCATCCAGGCTGCCGACAAGCCGAACGACTCCCCTGCCCAGCACTTCCTCGACGCTTTCGGCGGCGGCCATTTCGCTGCGAAGAAAGAGCTGGTCTACAAGCTGGTCACCGAGGCCCCCGAAGCGATCCAGTGGCTGAATAACCTTGGCGTCGAGTTCGACAAGGACGCAGACGGCAACATGATCACCACCCACGGCGGCGGCACCTCCCGCAAGAGAATGCACGCCTGCAAGGACTATTCCGGCGCGGAGATCATGCGCACCCTGCGGGACGAGGTGCTGAACCGTCAGATCCCTGTGGCGGAATTTACTTCCGCGGTGGAGCTGATCAAGGACGAAAAGGGCCAGGTGGCCGGAGCCGTCCTCTTAAATATGGAAACCGACGACTATCTGGTGGCAAGGGCTAAGACCGTTATCATCGCCACCGGCGGCGCGGGGCGGCTCCACTATCAGAACTTCCCCACCTCCAACCATTACGGAGCCACTGCCGACGGCCTGATTCTGGGCTACCGGGCAGGCGCGCCGCTTCTGTATC
>CAYWRQ010000161.1:0-5088 GCA_964460915.1 uncultured Oscillospiraceae bacterium | reverse complement strand
CTTTGTGGGTTGTAGTTCATTTTCTTATATACCAAAGTGTTTCGTACGTGGAAAAGAACAATAAATTCAATTACAGGGTTTGTGCTGTGATCATTTCCAAGGATAAAATACTGGCCATGCATGATGAGCGCTCACCCTATTACTATCTTCCGGGCGGAAGGGTCCAAATGGGAGAAACAGCAGAGCAGGCTGTCATCCGAGAAGTGGACGAAGAATTGAACATCACACCGGATATCGTCCGTCCCCTGTGGCTGAATCAAGCTTTCTTTACGGAGGATGTAGATCACCTGAACTATCACGAAATCTGCATTTACTTTCTGATGGATATTTCCCATACCGATCTGCTGCAAAGAGGGGAACGTTTTACCTTAACGGAAGGACAGCATATCCATGACTTTGCGTGGCTCCCTTTCGAAAGACTCAAAAACGAATACTTCTACCCTGTGTTCCTAAAAACGGATATTTACTGTCTGCCGGAGCAATTTACGATCCGAACAGAAATTGAGTGACAATAGCTTTTGATACAAAGCGATACGGTGCAGCACCTTGCGTACTGCACCGTACTTTTTATCCGGCGTATTTTAAATTTCCGCCAGCTTGTATATCTGATCAGTCGATATGGTTTGCAACCTCAAAGGCGTCCCAAATCGCATACATGATATTCGAGACGTTCTTCGCGTCGCCCAGCAGGTAAAGGCTCGGGACCTCGAACTGCAGCTCCTGGTACAGGCTGTTCTCCTCCTTATAGCCGACCGCCAGAATGACGCTGTCAGCCTCCAAAGCGGCCTCCTGCCCATCCTTGACATAGGTAAGCTTTCCGCCGTTATAGCCCGTTACCTTGGCTCCGCAGACGCTCTGAACACCCTTGAACGGGATCAGCTCCAGTAGCATCTCTTTATTGGCGGAGCAGATCGGGCCGTTGACCGCCAGCAGCTTATCCATCGCTTCGACGACCGTAACGTCCTTGCCCTTGTCCGCCAGATCCAGCGCCAGCTCCAGGCCGACCAGGCCGCCGCCGACAATGACGGTTTTGTTTCCGGGATCCTTCGCGCCGGTCAGGACATCCGCAGCCGTATAGACCTTCTCGTCGTCGCCCAGCTTAAAGACCTTCGGCGTGGAACCGGTTGCCACGATCACCGTATCATAATCCCCCGCCAGGACCATTTCCTTCGTCACTTCGGTGTTCATATGTACCTCGACGCCCAGCAGTTCCATCTGACGGGCATACCATTTTGCCAGCGCGATATCGTCCTCTTTAAATGCCGGAGCGCCGCCGGGGATCAGGTTGCCGCCGATTACGCCGCTCTTTTCAAACAGCACCGGCTGATGGCCGCGGATCGCCAGCACGCGCGCCGCTTCGCAGCCTGCGACACCGCCGCCGATGACCATGACTTTTTTGGACTTCAGGATCGGACGGTAGGCGTTCGGGCCTTCCTTGCAGGCCTGGGGGTTGACGGCGCAGTTCAGCATCGAATAGTTCTGGATACGGCCCATGCAGCCCTCCTGGCAGGAGATACAGGGACGGATTTCGTCTGTCCTGCCGCAGCGCAGCTTGTTGACATAATCCGGATCCGCCAGCAGCGGGCGGCCCATCGAAATAATATCACAGTCGCCGTTTTCCAGGGACTGAAGCGCCATATCGGGATCATCCATCCGCCCCGCCAGGATAACCGGTACGTCGACCGCGTCCTTGACCAGCTTCGCGTAGGTCCGGTACAGGCCCTTTTCCTGGTACATCGGGGGATGGCTCCACCACCAGGCATCGTAGGAACCGACATCGACATCCAGCGCGTCGTATCCGTAGCTAACCAGCAGCTTGGCCGCCTCAATGCCTTCCGGCAGGTCGCGCCCCATCTCCACGAAATCTTCTCCGGGGAGCGCGCCGACCCTCCAGTCCTTGATCATGCTCTTGGGGCTGAAGCGCAGGGTGACGACAAAATCCTCGCCGCATCTGGCCTTGATCTCCTCGACGACTTCTTTGGCGAAACGCAGCCGGTTTTCGAGCGAACCGCCGTACTGGTCGGTGCGGTGGTTGAACATCGAGATCGCGAACTGGTCGAGCAGGTACCCTTCATGGACCGCGTGAATCTGCACACCGTCAAACCCCGCCCGTTTGGCGTTATAGGCGCCCAGGCCGAAGGACTTGACAATCTTGTGGATTTCACCTACCGTCAGTTCCCGGCAGATTTTGTCCAGCCAGCGGTGCGGGATCGCGGAAGGCGCGACCGGCGGATATTCGCCGAGGTTGGTCGGGATGGTGACGCGGCCGAAGCCGGCGGACATCTGCAGGAATACCTTGGAGCCGTACGCATGGATCCGTTCGGTCATCTCCCGCGCGGTGCGGGTGAAATGGACGGAATCATAGGTCGGCGAGGGGCAGTTCGGCATCCCGTGCTCCTCCACCTCGTTGTCGACAAAGGTTACGCCGGTGATAATCAGGCCGGTGCCGCCCTTGGCCCGTTCGGTATAATAATCGATGCCACGCTGGTTAAAACCGCCGCTGGCGTCCCCCAGCCCCAACGGCCCCATAGGCGCTAGGGCAAAGCGGTTTTTCAGCCGGACATTCCCGATACTGGTCGGGGTAAAAAGCTTTTGATATTGAAACATACTGTCTCTTCCCTTCCAATTTATCCTAAAAGATATTTGCGCAGACCCTCGATCATCATCTTCTGCCCTTCCAGCGCCTGCGGGTCGTCCTTGTGCATCGAAAAGCCATGAAGCGCGCCTAGGAACCGTTTCCCGGTCACCTCAACGCCTGCCTTCATCAGTTTCATGGCATATTCTTCCCCTTCGTCCCGCAGCGAATCGATTTCACAGGTCAGCACCACCGCCGGGCACTGGCTGCGCAGCTCCTCCACGGTGCAGTAGATAGGCGAACAGTCGCTCTCCCCCGCATGGGCGTGCTCAACGTAGCAATCGTTGAATATGTCCGCGACCTGGGGCGGGATTGCGCCCTCGGTATAAAACTTCTGGTACGGGTTGGTCTGCACATCCATCGGCGGATAGTCCAAAATCTGGCAGCGCAGCGAAAACTCTCTCTTCTGCATCGCCCATTTGGCTACGACAGCCGAAATATTCGCCCCTGCGGAATGGCCGCCGACCGCCATCCGCTCCGGGTCGATCCCGAATTCCGGCGCGTGGTCGTGGACATACCGGATGACGTCGTATACGTCCTCCTTATCGGACGGGAACGGGTACTCCGGCGCCAGGCGGTAATCGATGTTGATGACCATAATGCCCAGGGTATCGCACACCCGCTGGCAAAAATCATCGTCGTCCTCCGGGTAACCCATGATAAATCCGCCCCCATGGACATTAAAGAACACCGGCACAGGTCCTTCCGCTTCCGGCGCGTTGATCAGCACCCGCGTTTCGCCGGAACGGGTCGGGGTATACGCTTCTTCCCCGCGGACATCCAGCAGCATAGCCTCCAGCTTTTTGCGGTTCCCTTTCCGGATCCCCAAAACCTGCTGATAAACTGCATCTGAACAAAACATAAAATACCTTCTTCCATATATATATTTACATATACCAGTATAACATTCCGCCGGTACCGCGTCAAGAACGCAAATGTAAAAATAAACAGTTTTATTCTACATTTTCCAAGCTTTTTGAAAGACAGGCCGAAACCGCATCTGATTTACAGCAGCCGCATCACACAAGTCTGCCCTTCGTCTCCTTACCCCCGGTCCTTGACCGCTTCCACGAAGGCCGCAAAATACGGTGCGAAATCCGGCGTCCGCTCGTCCCACTGGGCGCCGGTCAGACGCTCGGGGTGGAACTGGGTGCCCCAGATGATCTGACCGGGGACGGTGCATTCATAGCTCTCAATAATCCCTTCGATCGAACGTCCGGTGACCCGCAGGCCCTTGCCCAGCTCCCGGACCGCCTGATGATGGGTCGAATTCACCTTAAACTCGGCGCCGAACAGCCGGCACAAAACCGAATCCGGCTCCGCATAAAACGGATGGCGGATCGACGGCTCCATATGGACAAAGCCCAGCTGGCTGTTCAGATCCTGGTACAAATCGCCGCCCAAAATGACATTCATCACCTGGAAACCCCGGCAGATGGTCAGAATCGGCTTTTGCCGGGCCAGGAACGCCCTTGTCAGCTCAATCTCATAGCTGTCGCGGATCAGATCGATCTTGACCGAATCGTTGACCGGATCCTCCCCGTACCAGGTCGGGTCCATATCCTGCCCGCCCGTCAGGAGCAATGCATCGCAGACCTCTGCGTAGTCGGTTGTGCAACATTCCGGCGCCAGAACCGGCACGGCTCCGGCTGCGGCGATGGCGTTGGAATAAGCAATCGAGTTGTGAATTGCCCGGGGCGGCGTGTCGGTCAGGCCCGCGCCGTTCGTCGTACAGCTGATGGCAATCAAGGGTTTTGTATGCAGCAAGGTAAACAGCTCCTTTTCCTTTTTCTCCCTCTATTTTGCGCCGAAAAGGCTGCCTTGTCAAGGGCAAACGAAAACGCCCCCAGCCAAACAGCTAGGGGCGCAAATCAAACAAACTTAGGAAAATAACTGAAATTACTCAGTGATAGAAGAAACAACGCCGGAACCAACGGTTCTGCCGCCTTCACGGATAGCGAAGCGCAGGCCTTCTTCCATAGCGATGGGGGTGATCAGCTCAACGTCGAAGTCGAGGTTATCGCCGGGCATAGCCATCTCAGTACCTTCACCCAGGGTGATGATACCGGTAACGTCGGTGGTACGGAAGTAGAACTGAGGTCTGTAGTTGGTGAAGAAGGGTTTATGACGGCCGCCCTCTTCTTTCTTCAGAACGTAAACATGGCAGTGGAATTTGGTATGAGGATGAACGGAACCGGGTTTCGCAATAACCTGGCCTCTTTCGATCTCTTTTCTCTGAACACCACGGAGCAGAGCGCCAACGTTGTCGCCAGCTTCAGCGTAGTCCAGGGTCTTTCTGAACATTTCCAGACCGGTAATGACAGAAGAACCTTTCTCTTCCTTTAGGCCAACGATTTCAACAGCATCGCCAACCTTAACGGTACCTCTCTCAACACGGCCTGTAGCAACAGTACCACGGCCAGAGATAGTCATAACGTCCTCAACAGGCATCA
>CAYWRQ010000160.1:0-5123 GCA_964460915.1 uncultured Oscillospiraceae bacterium | reverse complement strand
AGAGGGCTATGCCCGTCTATGAAAAACCACCGGCTTTGCCGGTGGATATTTATTTCCATAGCTTGCGTATCAGGCCATATATGCTCAGAAGGACGCCTAATAAGGAAGAAACGGCAGCGAAAATGAATACCATCCGCACATTATTGCTGATTGAAAGGATCAGGGTACCGATTGCGTTTCCGAAAATACTGCTGATGCCCAGTGCAACGGAGGAATAGGACATGATGGCGGTTGAGCGGATTTTTTCTTCCACGATCTTATTGAGATACGACATCGAAGCCGGCCAGATTACCGCAAAAGACAACCCCTGCAGGATCTGCACAAGGAGCATCATTGTGTAGTTCGGGGATATAACCGTCAGAATCTGCCGCAAAAAATAAAACAGTGCTGCAAATACAATAACCTTCCGGGCCGGGATATGGCGCAGGATTTTCTGCATGAAAAACATCGCGGGGACTTCTGAGAGCGCGACCAAGGCAAAAACCGTTCCCACATCGCCGGAATCACCGCCCAGCTGTTTGGTCAAAATCGGGAGGAACGACCCGCAGCAGGAGGAGCCCATAAACAAAAAGAAGCACATACAGAGTAACAGAATATAGGTTTTGTTGGCTGCCATCAAGCGCAGCGTCTCCTTTGTAGACGGCTTCTCCCCGGCCGGTTTTCCCGCGCTGCGGGCTTTTCGGGGCGGTATCTCCTCCAGGGTAATCGCTACTATAATGCTGAGCAGCCCCAAAACGGCGCCCAGCCACATACGCACGCGGTGCCCTGAAGCCGAGGTCAATACTCCCATCAGCTGCGCGGTAATTGCGTACAGTAGCGAGCTGGAACCCCGGCAGAGACCATAGTTTACATCGGGATACCGGTCGGTCAGCCCAATGACCCAGGCATCCAGCAGCCCCGGCATCTGCACCATAAAAATCGTAAACAGCAGCATCAGCACGAGCGTCAGGACAGGCGAAAAAAGCAGATAGGACAACAAAACCATTGTCGGCAGCGCGCAGATGGTCAGCGTGATATACACTTTCTTATGGGACAGATAATTGTCACAGATGTATCCGGAAACCGGCTGGGCAATAAAAGAGAGGACGCTGGTAGCCGTCATCATGGCTGTAGCCGTAGCCGAGGGGTAGCCATAGTCCGTCAGCATCGTAACGATAAATCCGCAATAGGCGCAATAGCTTGCCCAAAAGAGCGATTGCACCAAAGAACCCTTTACCTGAATTTCATGTGTTTTTGACATTGTAAACCCTTCACATCACCAAATTTTACGGACCAAACCGTAGAGAGTGACCGCCAGCCCAATCATGGCTGCAATCGAAAAGAAGACCAGCGCGCTGCGGGCGGTAAAGCCTGCGGACAACAGCATCGTTGTAATAAAATTTCCCAGGATCCCGGAAACCGAGCTGGTAATCGCCGTAAAGGTTGTCACCGCAGTCGAACGGACACGGGCGTCTACGATCCGTGAAAGATAACTCATGCTGACCGGCATCAGCACAGCGTAGGTAATGCCCTGCAGCAGCTGAATCCAGACCAGCAGATTGATCGTCCCGGCGGACGCCGTCGCAATCATCCGGATCACATAAAACAGGCTGCACAGCGCCATCAGCTTCGGCTCCCCGATCCGCCCGATAAACGAAGCCATCAGGAACATAAAAGGGACCTCGCTGATGGCACAGATTGCAGACGCGGTACCGACCTGCGCGGTCGTACCGCCGAAGTCCTGAATACACAGCTGCAAAAGGGTGGTCATCGAATTGCTCCCCAAAAGCAGGCAAAAGGTTACGATCAGCAGGATATTAAACCGTTTGGAGGAAAAGACCAGCTTTATGGCTTCCTTCCCGCTCAGCTGTTGGGCATTTTCCTCTTCAATGGCCCGCTTGGCGCCCTTTAGAAAGTAAGAGGCAATAAAAGCAAGCAGGATCGCGGCGCCCCCGATCCACAATCTCGCCCCATGTCCCAGGTGTACCGTCACAAGCCCCATCGAATAAGAAGAAAGGGCGTAGGTCAAAGAGCCTGTCCCGCGCAGCAGCCCATAATTCATCGACGGGTATTCGTTTTTCAGCCCTACAACCCAGGCGTCCAGCAGCCCACAGACCTGCCCGCAGGTTACATTGACGCAGATCATATCCAGCAGCACCAAGATATTGTGGCCCGATTTCAGTGCCAGCGGCATCAACGCCAGAAAGAGGGCCGAGCCGGCCATCAAAATCCGCGTCAGCTTTTTTTCCGAAAGGTAATTGTCGCTGAGATAGCCGAAAACCGGCTGGATCAGCAGGGAAATCAGCGACATAGACGTCATCGCCGCCGTTGCTTCGCTGTTCGACCAACCGTTGTCCAAAAGGGTTGTCACCATAAAGGCAATATACGTACAAAAGCCGAACCAATACGCCGCCTCGACAACCGCGCCCTGCATCGTAAGCTTGCGGAGGGCGGTATTATGCTCTTTCATAAAATTTCATCCTATCCTATGTATTCAGGGCCTATGACCCACGCTTATTGTAGCACAAAACAGACCCTTTGTCCCGCTTTTTACAAAAGCTACAACAGAAAATTTTGCCCCGCTCCTTCTACCCAACCCCCTTCCCGCATAAAATCAGATGCAGACAATAATCAGAAAGAAAAGATGAATCCGAAGGAAATTTTTATCTGCCGAACGATTGATGATTTGCCGGATGTCAGTTTCGGATCGCTCTGCTGCTGACAGCAAAACGGCAAAAACAAGAAGGGATGGTCACAAAGATGCAGTTTGAACCAGAAGGAGCCTTATTTGAACGGCCGGAGAACCAGGAGCGCTTGCGCAGCACCGAATCGCTGCTGACTGCCATGGCAAACGAACAGATTTTAGAGGCGAAGGCCTATCTCTGCACCGAAAGCCACGATTTGATGGTACATCTGGGGAATGTACGCGGCATTATCCCTCGGGAAGAAGCCGCCATTGGCATCCGGGAAGGGACGGTGCGGGATATCGCCATCATTTCGCGGGTCGGCAGGCCGGTTGCGTTTATCATCCAATCCATGCGGGAGGAAAACGGACGGATGACCGCGATCCTTTCCCGAAGGGCCGCCCAGCAGCGATGCCTGCAGGCGTACATTGACCATCTGATCCCCGGCGATATTATCGGGGCGAAAATCACCCGGCTGGAAAACTTCGGCGCGTTTTTGGATATCGGATGCGGGATCGTATCGCTGATGCCCATCGATATGATGTCCGTATCCCGCATCTCCCACCCGCAGCAGCGGTTCCACACCGGGCAGACCATCCGTGCGGTCGTCCACAGCCATGAAAACGGACGGATCTCCCTCAGCCACAAAGAACTGCTCGGCACATGGGAAGAAAACGCTTCCCTTTACCACGCGGGGGAAACGGTGCACGGGATTGTCCGGTCGTTGGAGGAGTACGGGATTTTTGTCGAGCTAACCCCCAACCTGGCGGGGCTGGCAGAAAAAAAGCCCGGAATTGAACCGGGGATGGCCGTCAGCGTATTTATCAAAAGCATCCTGCCCGAACGGATGAAAGTAAAACTGGTCATTATCGACGGTTTCCCCGATGAAGATAAACCCCTCCCCTTTACCTACCGGATCCGGGAGGGGCATATCTCCTGCTGGGTTTATTCACCCGCCTGCTGCCCAAGGGTCATCGAAACGGTGTTCGACCCGGTTTAATCAGGACGGGAGCCTTGGAACCATGTGCACATGGCTGCCGTGCATCGCAATCAGAAGCGCCGCGTCATCATGCGCCGTGCTGTCCTCTGTGACCACCACCATCAGGCAATCCTCCCGTCCGGCCGGGCCGTCCATTCCCCCCACCGCACGCGGATCATCCGCAAAGACCGCCGGCAAAAGGCCGACCGGCGTGTAGCCGCCGCCGCCGGAAATATAGGCTTGTCCGAGCGGAGTTCCGTAAACGGCCAGGGCGGTCCGTATTCCCAGCTCCGTTTCCTCCCCGCCGCGCTGTGCCCGTTTGGGCTGACGGATCCGGAGGGAGCGGATTCCCCGTCCCCTTCTGCGCAGCTCACGGGCCGCGTTTTCTGCATCATCTATATTGGAAAACCAAGCAGTAATTTCTGCCGCCATTTTTTCACAACCTTTCAAAGCTACAATTGCATGGAACATTCCATACAACTGTAGCTTTTGCCCGTTGGACCGAAATATGCGGGAGCAGCAATTTAAGATAATTTTATGGCTTTTTTGGCCCAGTTGTGCTATACTTATGGTTGTATCAAAAAGAAGGGATGATCCAATTTGAATATAGCAGTCGGCGATACTCTGATTATGAAGAAAAAACATCCCTGCGGCGACAACCGCTTTCTGGTGCTTCGCGTCGGGATGGATTTTAAACTGCGCTGTATGGGCTGCGGACATGAAATCATGATCCCAAGGGCAAAAGCGGAAAAAGGTATCCGCAAAATTGAAGCGGCCGGCCGCCAGTAGCTCCTTTCTATCCTGCTGACTTCACGAAATAAAATGATGCGGCCAATCGCTGCCGCAAGGTTGGAAAGGAAAGAATATGCTGGATAAGCTAAATCAAGTTACCGCGCATTATGAACAGCTGGAAGCGCGTCTCGCCTCTCCGGAAATAACGTCTGATCCGGAAGCGCTCGCCGGGCTGATGAAAGAATATAAGTCCCTGACCCCGCTCTATCAGAAAATCAAAAGCTATGAAGCCGCCCTGTCCGAGATACAGGACGCCAGGCTGATGATCGAAGAAGAAGCCGAACCGGATATGAGGGCATTTTTGCAGCAAACCCTGCAGGAGGCGCAGGATACGGCCGAAGCGCTGCGGCAGGAAATCCAAATCATGCTGCTGCCGCAGGACCCGCGCAACGAACGGAACGTCATTATGGAGATCCGGAGCGGCGCGGGCGGCGAAGAAGCGGCCCTTTTTGTCCATTCCCTGAACCGGATGTACGGTATGTACGCGGCGAAGATGGGATGGAAGATGGAAATCATCAACGCCAACCCCACGGAGCTGGGCGGATACAAAGAGATTTCCTTTTCGATCAACGGCGATGGGGCATATTCGCGGCTGAAATTTGAATCGGGCGTCCACCGGGTACAGCGCGTCCCCGAAACCGAAACACAGGGCCGGGTACACACCTCAACCGCTACGGTCGCGGTTCTCG
>CAYWRQ010000159.1:0-5181 GCA_964460915.1 uncultured Oscillospiraceae bacterium | reverse complement strand
GCATAATCGACCGGGCAGCTTTTTCCCTTTGTGTTTCGGCCTTGTACCCCAGCGTTCCGACCGCAAGGGCGCTCTCAAAGCTGTCAAAGGAACCGTACAGCTGCAGCGCCGCATCGGGCCGGGAAGACACCCGCTCTACCGGGTCCTCCGCATCCGGGTTCCCGGCGTCAAACCGGGTCGCAACCCGTCCGGTCAGCATCCCGCCCGCCGAAAAGCCGCCGAACGCGATCTTATCGGGAAGGATATTGTATTTTTCCGCATGGGCCCGCAGGTACCGGACCGCCCGGCAGCCGTCCGCACAGGAATCTTCCTCGGTATACGGATTGACGCGGTAATCGATGATCGCCACATGGAAGCCCTTGGCATAGAAATAGTCCGCGACCGGCATCGCCTCGTTATAGCTCTTAAACATATGGGCGCCGCCGGCGGCGATGATAAAGCTGCCGGCCGGTTTCCCCTCATGGGGCGGGTACACCGCCAACCGGGGCATCTTCTGCTCATACGCGGGGTCAAAATGCGGGCAGTTCCCGTCCCACAAATCGACGATCTCGACGTTCCCCCGCGCCGCCAGATCGTCAAACATCTTCTCCCACGAAGCAAACCGTTCTGCTCTCAGTGTCTTAAAAAATTCCATTGCATCCTTTTGTTCAGCCATAAGTATCCTCCTAACACCAGCTTTTTAAAAAAAGCTGGGCAAAAACTTTCTTGTCCGCCGCGGCCGTATCCCACGCGGGGTAACTGGACGAGACTGCTCGAGGGCGTCGCAGTCTTCAATACTTTTTTCCACACGGGGTGGGCACCGAAGAAGCTGGGCAAAAACTTTCTTGTCCGCCGCGGCCGTATCCCACGCGGGGTAACTGGACGAGACTGCTCGAGGGCGTCGCAGTCTTCGATACTTTTTTCCACGCGGGGTGGGCACCGAAGAAGCTGGGCAAAAACTTTCTTGTCCGCGTGATGTCCGAAGGACATCGAGTCGCATCCTGCTACTGGGTCCGCTCGGTCATGGTAGACATAAACTGAGTGGTCGCGCCGGGCAGTGGAACCGAAAAATTGTTCTGCCGTATCTTTTATGTAGGAACGCACTCGGAAGCCGTATGCGGACGCGGCAAAAAACTTCTCCGTGGTCATTCACGAACCGTATCGACTGATTCTCTAACGAAAGCTATAAAATCGTCGACGTCGACCTGGTACGATTGAACGGCTTCACCTTCGGAAAGCATCTGATTCGGCAGTATATGGCTGCTGACGGTCACAGCACCGCCCTTTACAACATACACTCCTTGTGCACCCCAGCTGACACCGACCTCATTTAGAAAAATCAGGACTTCGTCTCCAACGGCCACCTCTCCGCCGCCGTCGTCCAGATAAATTGCGGTTTCTGTTTCTCCCCCGTCCGCGTTATAAACAATTGTATCACCATCAATTGTACCTTTTAAACAATCGATTACCTCAATTGTATAGGGAGTGTAGGCGTGATCTACGCTGTCTTCCGTCACAGGTTCCCATTTTCGTAAAAAAGTCTCACCTTTTTCAATCACGGTACCATGGACAATCCACTGTGCTTCTTCTGAAAGCATATTCATATCCATTTGCAGATAGATAGAATGGCTTTCGAATACTTCTTTTTCCTTTACTGTACTGCAGCCAATCCATGTGCAGAGACTAAAAATCATTGCGGCTAAAGCCACATGACTTTTCCGCATTTTCCTACCTCCGGAGATATACCGAAAAGGCGCCCTCATCTTATTCTGAGAGTGCCTTTTCAGCTGAAAGAGAAACAGAAGCCTACGAATTATTCCGCCAGATATCCCGCTCTGGGGGTGACGCCAAACGCTCTCGCCAAAATCCAAAGCTGTTCGTCGGTGATCGTCTGGAGGATCGGCTTGTTCATGATCTTGATGTAGATCTCGGCGGCTTTTTCGACCGTCTCGATCAGGCCGAAAGCCTCGTCAATCGTCTTGCCGGTGCCGAAGATGCCGTGCATACCCCATACGCACAGCCTAAATTCCTTCATCTTCTCGGCAGTTGCGATGCCGATCTCGTCGTTGCCGCACAGCATCCAGGGCAGGACGCCGACACCGTCCGGGAATACAACCAGACATTCGGTGCACATCTGCCAGAGGGTGCGGGTGAATTCCCGTTCATCCAGCGAATGGACAAAGGTCATGGCGATAACGTTGGTGCAGTGGGTATGCAGTACAACCCGATGCTCCGGATCGACCGACAGACGAGAGATATGGCTGCGGAAATGCGCGGGCAGCTCCGCCGTAGGACGTCCGCCGTCTTCATAGCCCCACAGCAGGTCGACGTACGTGCCGTCTGCGGAAACACGCATAATGCCGAGGTTATTTGCCGGGTCGTCATAAACGTTTTTAAAGTACTTGCCGGTGCCGGTTACGATGAAATATTTGCCGGCCAGAGGGGCCGCATCGAAATTGGTCGGGATCGTGCGGATTACGTGGTTTACATCCAGGTACGGGGTAAGCTCCTCCTCATAGAGGATATACGACAGGTTGCCGCCGTTTCTTTCGTCCCATCCCAGGCGGTACATATTCTGGAGCAGCTTGCGTACCTCCGTCATAAAGGGGGCAGTCAGGATATCTTTCATAAAGGATCGTCCTTTCATATCATAGTGTTGTTGATAAAGGCCATGCTTGGAAGGGCCAGTGCCCTGCGGATGCCCGCAGCCTTTTTCCGGCCCGTCATGATTCCATCGCGGGCGTTATCTCTTAGACAAAACCTCGTCCTCGTAGCGCTTGACCTGCGCGAACCAGTCTCTTCCGGCCGGGACGCCGCAGCGGCGGCAATACTCGTTCCAAACCGCGCCGAAGGGCATCGTCTTCATTTCTTCCTGCATCATCATCAGCTCGGTGAAGTTGTTTTCATCCTGCAGGGTCTTCAGCTGCTCGTTGGGGCTGCACATCGCGTACAGCATCGCTTTCTGCCAGCTGCGGACACCGACTGCCCAGGCGGAAATGCGGTTGATGCTGGCGTCGAAAAAGTCGAGCGCCATATAGACCCGGTCGGTCGCGTTGTTGCGGACAATTTCCTTTGCCATCTCTTTCGTCTCGTCGTCAAACAGCACCACATGGTCGGAGTCCCAGCGGACCGGGCGGGTGATATGCAGCGCAATCTCCGGGAAGAAGGCGAGCAGCGACGGGATCTTATCGGAAACGACCTCGGTCGGATGATAGTGGCCGTTGTCCATCAGCGGCAGGCAGCCCTCATGGGTCGCGGCAAAGGTCAGCGAAAATTCCGCGCTGCCGACGGTATACGACTCGACGCCGATCCCAAAGACCTTGGATTCGACACAGGGCTTTACCAGCTTCCGGTCAAACGGCTCTGAGAGGATTTCCTCGATCGCCTCTTTATAGCGGATGCGGGGGCCCATGCGATCGGCGGGGATGTCCTTGTAGCCGTCGCCGGTCCAGATGTTCATGACACAGGGAACGCCGGTCTCCTCGGCAAAATACTGGGAAATCCGGATGCAGGCTTTGCCGTGCTCAATCCAGAAACGTCTGGTTTCCTCATCGGGGCTGGACAGGGTCAGGCCGTCTTTTACCTTTTCATGCGAAAAGAAGGTGGGGTTAAAGTCAAGCCCCAGGCCTCTTGCTTTGGCAAACTCGACCCATTTTGCGAAATGCTTCGGCTCCAGCTTGTCGCGGTCGACAAATTCGCCCGGTTCCATAATCGCGTAGCTGGCGTGCAGATTGAGCTTCTTTGCGCCGGGGCAGAGGGACATAGCCATGTCAAAGTCCGCCATCAGTTCTTCCGGGGTGCGGGCACGGCCGGGATAGTTGCCGGTCGTCTGGATGCCGCCGGTCAGGGGCTTGCTGGGGTCGGTGTCAAAGCCGCGCACGTCGTCGCCCTGCCAGCAGTGAACCGACAGCGGGATCGTTTTCAGCTTTTCAATAACCGCATCGGTATCGACGCCAATCGCGGCGTACGCTTCCCGTGCAGGCTCATATGCTTTGATGATGTCCATTTCATTCATGTTCGGATATCCTTTCTGTCTGATTGACAACGGTTTTGTGTAAAAATACTGCTGTACACCCCCTTCCGGAATGGACATCCCACAAATGCCCATCCGCGGAAAGGTGCTTGCACAGAGTTACCCAAAAGCAATCTCGCCGGGGATCATCCCACAATTCTCCCCGGGCGTAAGCAGGAATCCCGCTTATGCCTTTCCGATCGCTTTTAAATACTGGTCATAGTGGGTGTCCCATTCCTCCGGGGACACCGGTTCGTAGGTCTTCAGCGGCGTCGAATCGCGGATAATCCTCCGGGCCTCCCAGAGATCCCCGATTTCGCCCATGCTCATCAGCTGGACCGCGATATTGCCGGTAACGGTCGCCTCCGCCGGCCCCGCCAGGACATTGGCATCGCAGGCCGCCGCCGTCATCCGGCAGAGCAGGCCGTCTTTGATCCCGCCGCCCAGCACATGGATGCTGTGGTAGGATTTGCCGGTCAGCTTTTGGAGGTTGCGGAAGGTATAGCGGTATTTCATCGCAAGGCTCTCGTAGATGCACCGCATAATCTCACCGCGGGTCTGCGGAACCTTCTGCCCGGTTTCCTTACAGTAGCGGACGACATTGCCGGGAAGGTTGCCGGGGCCTTCAAAATACGGGTGGTCGACGTCGATAAAGCACTGAAACGGCTCACTGGCAAGGGCCTCCTGCTCCAGCATATTAAACGTAACTTCCTGCCCTTCCCGGATCCATTGCCGTCTCGACTCCTGGATCAGCCACAGGCCCATGATGTTTTTCAGGAAGCGGATTGTGTTCCCGTAGCCGCCTTCGTTGGTGAAGTTTGCGGAAACGCTTTCCTCGTTGATGACAGGGGTGTCGTTTTCGGTGCCGAACAGGCTCCAGGTTCCGCAGCTGATATACACAAAATCCTTTTCCGACGCCGGGGCGCTGACGACCGCCGAAGCGGTGTCATGGGTGCCGACCGCGATCACCGGGACCTCTCTACAGCCCAACTCCCTGCACAGCTCCGCCCGCAAGGTTCCGTACTGCTCGCCCGCGTCGATCAGCGGCGGCAGGATCCGTTTCGGGATCCCCAGCTTTTCGCAGAGCGCCCAGTCCCAATCGCGGGTATAAGGGTTATACAGGTTGGTGGTCGAAGCGTTGGTGCGCTCCCCTTTTTGCACGCCGGTCAGGAAATAGGCAAACAAATCCG
>CAYWRQ010000158.1:0-5202 GCA_964460915.1 uncultured Oscillospiraceae bacterium | reverse complement strand
AAAATGGGAAAACCTGCAATGCCTAAGTAAAAAATCGGATTTTTAGAGATGGCCTTATATCACACTTTGGCGCGATTTGCATTATGCGGTGTTGCCTTTGGTCTTTGCCGCAGCGCTTTCCTTGCTGAAAAGAAACGGCTCCGAAAACCTGTGATTGAAAAACTCGATCAGCGGCCCCATAAAGAAGGCCGTAATCAGGGTGCCGACCCCGGGCAGCAGCCCGGTCAAAGCGCCAATGATGACGCAGATCAAATCGCATCCAATCCGAACAAACCGGAAGGGAATCTTGCTTTTTTTCGTTATAACTAGCGGGATCGCATCGTAAACCGAAACGCCCAGGTTAGACGTCATATAAAGCGACGACGCAAAGCACATCACCAAAACGGCGATGATCAAAAATACAATGCGAGCCGGTAAACCCGGATCCGGGGAAAAATGGCGGATAACCATACAGGTAAAATCTACCACATACCCGGTCAAGAACATATTGACCAGGGTCGCGGCGCCCATATAGCTCCTGGCAATGAACAAATCAATGACGAGCATAATTCCGCTTAGCACCATGTAATATGTCCCATAGGTGACCTTCCCGTCAAAGAAATGTCCCCATATGCCTTGAGCGAAGCACTGAAACGGATCCACCCCAAACAGTGAGCACTAAAAAAAGCCCACAGCGACTGCGCATAAAATGACACCGATGGTCGTCATTCCTACCCGTTTTTTAAAATTTGCCGGAAGTATCATGTTTATTCCCTCAAGCCTTTCTCAGCATAACGTCTGTTATTTCCGAATACTGAGCAGCTTCTGCTTGAGGTCGCCTTCCAGCTTACGCAGCTCTACCTCTGCATCCGCGCGTTTCTGACGGCCCTCTTCCTGGATCCGCATAACCTCGTCCAGCGTGGTAATAAGGTTTTCGTTGGTCGCCCGCAGGGTTTCAATATCCACAATTCCGCGCTCGGATTCCTTAGCCGTTTCAATCGTCGCCATTTTAAGGGTCTCCGCGTTCTTCCGCAGCATCTGGTTGGTCAGCTCGGTAACCCCTCTCTGGGCTTCGGCGGCCTGCTTAGAGTGGGTGACGCCGAGGGCCAGCACCATCTGGGACTTCCACAGCGGGATCGTGTTGACCAGCGTAGACTGGATTTTATCGACCATCAGGGTGTCGTTATTCTGGATCAGGCGGATCTGCGGGCCCATCTGGATCGAGATCATCCGGGTCAGGTCCAGATCATGAAGCTTTTTCTCAAAACGGTTGCAAAGGTTCGCAAGGTCGTTGGCCGCCTGCGCATCCTCAGAGGTACCGCTTTTCGTCGCCTTATCCATCAGCTCCTTCAGGTCATTTTCCCGTACCTGCCGGAGCTTTTCCTTGCCGGCCATGATGTACAGGCACAGTTCTTTGTAATAAGCAAGGTTCATCTCGTACATTTTGTCCAGCATCGCTGTATCCTTGAGCAGCTGAACCTGATGCCCCTCCAGAGCCGTGGCGATCTGATTGACATTGGATTCCGCCTTGTCATACCGGACGCGCATTGCCGTCAGCTTATTGGAGCTTTTCTTGAAAAATCCAAGGAACCCTTTCTGCTCCTCTTCCTCGTCGAAGCTCTTCAGCTCGGTGACTACGCTGGCCAGCATTTCCCCTACCTCTCCGAGGTCCTTTGTGCGGACATTGCCCAGCATCGTCTCGGAAAAGTCGGCGATTTTTTTCTGCGCCCCAGCGCCATAGTTGGAGATGATGGTAGAATCCCGCAGATTGATTTTGGGGATAAACTCTGCCACCATCTTTTTATCCTGTTCCGACAAGACGATCTGCGGCACCTCCGGCTGCGCGGGTTTTTCCGCCAGCGTCATTCCCGGGGCCTTCGGAGCCTCCGGGGTTTCCTCTGGCAAATCCAATGTCAGGGAAATATTGTCAAAAGAATCAGCCATGATGATTTCCTTTCTCTCATAACCGGCGGGGTTTTGCCGCCGATGATTTAAACATATTGCTTACAGGTGCAGCTCCGACTCATAATCCTTTTCCTGCGTATCCAGGTTCAGTTCAATCCGGTCAAAGGGATCCGGCTCAGTCGAAAGCCCTCCATACGTCTCTGCCATATCCTGCATCCGTTTATCCGCCTGCTGGTTCGGCACAGCAAACTCATCTACCAAACCTTCCTGCGCCAGCATCGACTGCAAAACCGAAATATCCGCCGACAAATCCAGATAGTCATTTTCCATCAGATCGTCCAGCAAATTATGGAACGCCAGATTGATGTTATCCAAGGCGCCGAGGATTTCCTCTTTTGTCTTCTGTTCGCTTTCCACGCCGGTGTTGCGGCGCTCCAGCTTACGGTATTCCTCCAAAAGCTTCAGGGTCGTCGGCAGATAATATGCCATAAACTTGCGGATCGACGAAAGCTTATCGGGATGATCGGCGACATAAGCGAAAATCTGCTGACACACCTTTTCCAGGTCGTCCAGCTTGCTGCTGATGACCGGGTCAGGAAGATCGTTATTGATCTCGCGGATCCGGCGGATGTAGCTGCTGCCCTCCTGCACCATTTTTGCAAGGGCGGCCTTCTGCGGATCCTCTTCCTGCTGGCGCTGTTTTTCTTCGGCTTCCCGCCTTGCCTGCTGGCTTTCCAGATACCGCTGGTAGGTTTCATCATTCAGCATCAGACAGGTCTGCTCATCATCAAAATGCGCATCGGTCAAAAACTTTTTATCCAGCATTTTTTCCAGCGTTTTCAGGACTTTTTTATCCGATAGCCCCAGCTTTTGCGAGATCTCACTGATTTTGCAGAAATCCCGCCGCTTTAAAAACTGCCAGATCTTCCGCATCCGATTTTTTCCGGCCAGGCGCATACCGCCCGCGATTGTAAATCCAAGGCAGACCGTCGTAAGCATAGCAAAAATAGCTGTCCACCCGATGCCTGCCCCTACAGAAGGATAATTTCCCACCAAAACGCTGATGAGCATCCCCAGCGTCAGCATCAGCCCGCCTGCTGCGCCCACGCCGCCAAACAGCGTCATCGCAATAGAACCGCCCCGCTGCCAGTTCGGTTCCCGTTTGACAATTTTACCGCGATATGAAGACGTATATCCTGCAGAACTCGTAGAGCCCCAGCTTCTGTTTATACTTTCTATATTATTTTTAGGCTGATTCCAGCCTCCCGGCCGCGTATTATTATACCTTTTGTATTGACTTTGATAATTTGGTGCGTCCCATGCTGTTCGCTGTGTGTTCGGGCTTCCCTGCGTATTTTCGTTTTTTTGTGCATAAGGTGCCCCCGACATATTACTGCGGTATGACTGCCGGGAAGCAGGCTTCTTGCCCCCGCCCACGCCCGTAAAACTGTCAATCAAGGGCTTTAAATCTTCACCGGCACGATTCAGCGAATCGGCGATATCGGCGCCTAAATTCCGAATCTCCTGAGAATCCAGTACATTCCGAACGGTTTTGTCCACACTCCAAAGGAGATCGTTTAGATTCTTATCAGCCAAACGCAACACTTCCTTCCCCTAAACCACAGCCGTCCTATTCCCAGCCGTATCATTCTCATTATATCCTGTTTCCGCTTTTTGTGCAAGGGAAAAGGAACCCTGCAAAGAAAAATTAATGCTTTTTTAAATATCGACCTTTCGCCTAGCGTTTTGCCAGGTACAAACTGCCCCTTTGCCTGTCAAAATCCTTGATGGGCAGTAAAGATCATCCCCATATCAAAACCCCTCGATCATTTTGAACGAGGGGCTTGTAAAATTATTCCTGTTTCGTTTGTGAAGTAAGTGTGATAAATAAACCCACGCCGGCGGCCGCGCTGAACGATTTGAGAATGCGGTCTGCATATACGGTTATCAGAATATCCAGATAATCCTTTGTAAACGGCAAGATCCATACAAAAAATACAAAGAAAATCGAACAAACCGCAAAGAAGATGGCCAGGCATAGCCGAATCGTTGGTTTAAGCCTCCACGGACGGTATATGCCCAGGATATCCAGCATCGCAATCCACCCGCATCCCATCGCCCAATAAATCAAATATGGCAATACGCGGGTGTAAAACAATCCTCCCGCAAATACACTGAGCTGATTATGGAATGTCCCAATATGTATAAGCCAGGCAAGAATCCCTATTACAAAAAACCAAATTGAAGTTTTTCTCTTTTTCATATCATTAAATTCCAAAATGTTCACGGCTCAGCAGAAGACGTTAATTTATCGACTCGAACCGTAAAACTCCAAGTAGAACCACTTTTTGCACGAATCAAGTCAATGGTCGCAGATGATCCAACCTGAGAAAATATATCCACTTCCGAAATATAGGTAGTAAAGTTAACTGTTTTAGACAAATAAGTTACACCAGCACCGATGTTAAAATTACTAATTTGATTATATTCATATACACCAGTAGAATAAATAGACAAGGTACCTCCAGCAATTCCAACTTGTGGATCATCTATAGAACAGCTAACAGATCCACCTGAAGCTACATAAGCATTATACCCTCTTCCATCAGATCCCTTTTTATACCGTAACACAATTGTCGCAGTTACACTATATGTAGGATCATTATCTGAATCAGACATAGATAAGTCGGCATATGGTACGTTGATTGAACCAGTGTATACAGAAACTAAATCTCCATTTTCAGCTAATTGACAGTCGGAAAGCTGAAACGCATTTTCATTAAAGTAATACACCTTGCCAGTTTGCCTATCAATGATATATGGCCGATATTCTACTGGAGAAATTTCGTCTTCGGAGCCGGTTTCAATATACTGTGCAGATTCACTTGGATTAATCGACGTATTGTCATATGCATATGCACTAAATGAACACATTGTTACGAGTATAATACTTAAAATTGCTGCAATAATTTTCTTCATGTCATTTCCCTCCAAACATTTTTCACATTTACCAGAAAACAATTAATATAATATCTGCATTGGAATCCTCTCATTTCACTTTATTATATTATCATGCTATTAAAATAAATTATTCAATATTTTTTTAATAAATTGTTTCTAATTGGTAAATTACAAATTGTGTCTCTGTAATATTATATACCATTATCTGTAATGTACAGATATACCGGCTATCCTGCATCGGAGTGTGATAAGGCAGAAAAATAATCTGAACACCGCCTAAATGGATATCGAAACAACAAAAGGCCACCAGGATTTTTCCTGATGGCCTTTTGTACCGGCATTGCTCTATCTTCCCAG
>CAYWRQ010000157.1:0-5210 GCA_964460915.1 uncultured Oscillospiraceae bacterium | reverse complement strand
ACCGGCCCGCAAAGGGCCGGTGCTATGTCTATTGTTCTCTGACGGAAAGGGTGACACAAGTTTAGGGGTCCAGCCCCTTTTTAAAGGGGCTGGGGGCTCCCAATCCAAACCTTGACACATCCCCATCTTCATGGTATACTCTAACTGTACTATATAAAATACTACACTTGGTACAGGCAGCTGCAAAAAAACGATTAAAGATTCTTAAAAGATTCTTAATCGGGCGGCTCCTTGGTTTTTAAAACTAAATCGTCTAAAATGAAGACATAAGCGAACCACCCTGTTGAAACTAAAGGAGTCACCATTATGCAGCTGAATTGTCATTTACGCCTGGGCAAGACCCTGGCACGGGAATACGGCCTGACCGGCGCCGCGCGCACCGCCTTTTTGCTGGGCAATATTGAGCCTGACCTCATCTTCACGACCCATCTTTGCAGGCAGGAGGAGCACTTTGAAGGCCATAGCTACCCAAACGCCTCCCAAAAATTCCTCCGCCTTTGCCTGCAGCTGCAAAACGGCTGCGAAACAATTCACGATTATATGAAGCTCGGGCAGCTTTGCCACTATGCCGCCGACTGCTTTACCTGGCCGCACAACCCCTCCTACCCGGGCACCCTGTCCGCCCACATCTCCTACGAAGCCCGGATGGACAAGGCCTTTCACGGCCCCCTCCCCACCACGGAGCTGGGAGCCGAGCGGCTTTCCCCGCCGGAGCTGTTCCGCGCCGCCCACCGGCAGTACATGGACGAAACCCCTTCTATTGACCGGGATTTGCGGTACATCCTTTCGGTAACCGGGCAGCTGGTCGCCTGCTTTGCGCCGCAGCGAGAGCCTCTGCCCCGCCTGGCGAGGGCCGTATCCTTACCGGAATGTAAGGAAGCCATCCAAACTGTAAGCGAACTCGATGGCGGGCCGCTCCCTCGGCTGGTATAATAAACATATAGAAAGGTTGTCAGGATGCTTATTCTCTTACCGACTGTCATCGACCTGATCTCGTCCGCCGTCATATTGATCCCGGTGCTGCTGCTTGCGGAGCATTTTTTCCAAAAGGGCGCAGGCAAAGGCCGCAAGGCGCTTCTCCTCCTCTTTTCCCTTTATCTGTGCACCGTTTTCAGCCTGACGGGGATCCCCTCTGTGGGCAGCCTGACGCTGGATTTATCCTTCAACCCGGTTCCGTTTATCGACATCGCGGGGGCGGATCTTTTGGGATTTTTGAAGACTTTTCTGCTGAATATCCTGCTGTTTATCCCACTGGGGATCCTGCTCCCGGCGCTTTGGAGCCGATGTGAGGATTTCCGATATACGATTCTCTTTGGATTTGGGCTGTCGGCCCTGATTGAGATTTTGCAGATCTTTACGCTGCGGCTGTCCGATGTGGACGATCTGATCGCCAACACCCTCGGTGCAGCGGCCGGGTTCGGGATCTACCGGCTCTGGAGCCGCTGGGCAGGCGGTTCGGGGAAATACGCACAGGCGGGCCTGACCGGACTTTTTGGTACATTTGCCCTCACCTTCGCGGTCATCTTTTTCATAGCCCCGCCCATCGCGGACAGGGTTTGGAACATCATCTTGGCCTGATTTTTTTGTACAGCCATGCGGCCCCGGGTTCACATCGCTAACCCGACGGTTACCGCAACCCTCCCCGCACGTTCACCGCGCCCGATCTGTCATTCTGAGCGCCAGCGAAGAATCTCCACCCTTCCGATATCGGCACATTTTCCTACAGAAAGGAAACGTTTCGCATACCGCCAGCGCCTAGATCCTTCACTTCGTTCAGGATGACATTCGGGTAGGTTATCGATATAAATCCGACCCCTACAAAATATCACAAAACTACCCGGAAACACTGTAAGGAATCGGTTTCGATGTCCTCCGGACATCCCGCGAACGAAAAGTTTTTTGCCCGGCTTTTTTCAAAAAGCTGGGGCTGGAGAAAGAAGGGATTATATGGTACGTTTTATATCAATCGGTGTGGAAAGCGTTTCGGCATCGATTCTGCTGGTTCCCACGCTGCTAGCCTGCCTGCAGCTCTTCCGGCGCAATATGACCATTGTCCGAAAAGGAATGCTGTTGGTCTTTGCGGTTTACCTGGCGGCGGTCTTTGCCGCAGCCGGTATGCCGACCGTTTCCAACTGCCTATTCCGCCCGCGGCTGAACCTGGTTCCGTTGCTCGACTGTGTCCATGAACCGCTGCTTTACCTCCAAAACACCCTTCTGAACATCCTGCTGTTTATCCCGTTCGGTTTTTTCGTCCCGCTGCTGTGGAGACAGCTGCGCACAAGAAAACGGACAGCCCTGTGCGGCCTGGGGTTTTCTTTCCTGATTGAGCTGGCCCAGATGTTCAGCGGCCGCCTGACCGATGTCGACGACCTGCTCACCAACCTCTGCGGGGCGGTAATCGGCTTTGCCATCGCCCGGCTCGCCTACGAGAAGATTGCCGTCGCCTTTGACCTCCACGAGGACGGGGCACAGCATGATATCATCGAGCTGCCCATGGTAATTATCCTCACCTTCAGCGTCCTGTTCGCCACACAGCCCTTTGTTTCCAGCCTGGTGTGGTCGCTGTTATAACCCCCGCCCCGCGTTATTTTCATCAATACGCACCACCTGCCGAACATTCCGTATGGGCGCCGCATGATAGCGGTATATTTGCCCGACGTGTGCGCCCGGGTTTACCCCACCAACCAATGATTTTTGCAATCCCGCCCGCACGTTCACCGCGCCCGTCTGTCATTCTGAGCGCCAGCGAAGAATCTTTGCGCCGCCGGGAATGAAACCTCTGCCCGTCGGCGCGAAACGTTCGGTTTGTGCATATGAACACGGCCGACCGCAAGGGTCGCCCCTACAAAATCCACGGGACTATCCGAAAACACTGTAGGGAACTGGATTGCCTGTTCCGGGTTTACCCCACCAACCCAATGATTATCGCGAACCTCCCGCGTGTTCACCGCGCCCGTCTGTCATTCTGAGCGCCAGCGAAGAATCTTTGCGCCGCCGGGAATGGAACCTCTGCCCGAAAGCGCGATGGGGCTATGTCTATCACACGCTGACGGAAAGGGTGACACAAGTTTAGGGGTCCAGCCCCTTTTTAAAGGGGCTGGGGGAAGAAAGGAGTTATCCTGATGGAAAAATCAATGCTTCAAAAGGTGATGCAGATTACCTCGGTATTCGGCTTTATCATCTCGATCATTCTGGTCATCATCGGCTGGCGGCAGGGCCTGTTCACCTCCCCGGAAGCGATGAGCGAATTCGTCGGGAAACTCGGCCCTACGGGCATCCTCGCCTTCGTCGTCTTCCAGGCGGTCCAGGTCGTGATCCCCATCCTCCCGGGCAGTCTCGGCTGCCTGGCGGGGGTGATGATGTACGGGCCGCTCCAGGGCTTTATCCTGAACTACACCGGCATCTGCGTCGGCTCCCTGGCCACCTTCGGGATCGCCAAATCCTGCGGACGTCCGCTCATGTATAAACTGTTTTCTCAAAAGCTGATCGACAAATACGACCATTGGACCAGCGAAAAGGGCCTTTTCACCAAGCTTTTCGCCGTTGCGATCTTCCTGCCGGTGGCGCCGGACGATTTCCTCTGCTACCTGGCGGGGACAACCAAAATGAGCTGGAAGGTATTTACCGCCATCATTTTGCTGGGCAAACCGGCCGCAATCGCTTTATATAGCCTTGGGCTGACGGTCGTGTGGCAGCAGCTTTTACGGCTCATCGCCTAGCCCGATAGGAGGACTCCATATGCGCGTACAGATTTACACCGGTTTTATGCGGCTTGTCGCCCGCAGCGGCATCGGCCAGGCCATCCTTCACCAGCAGAAAATGCTTTCCGCCGCCGGCATCGATACCACCGACCGCTGGGAGGATACCGGGCCGATCCATTTAAACACCGTCTTCCCCGACGCGGTCCTGACCGCCGTCCTCGCCCGCCGGAAGGGCAGGAAGGTCGTCTATTACGGCCACTCGACGATGGAGGACTTCAAACATTCGTTTATCGGCTCCACCCTATTGGCGCCGCTGTTCCGCAGGTGGATCACCTTTTGCTACAACCTCGGCGACGTGATCATCACCCCGACCGAGTACTCCAAGAGTCTGCTCCGCAGCTACGGGATTCAAAAGCCGATCTACAGCCTGACCAACGGCATCGACACCGGCTTTTTTGCCCCTTCCCAAAGGGCGCGGCTCCGGTTCCGCCGGAAATACCGACTTTCGGACGATCAAAAGGTGGTCGTTTCCGCCGGGCACTTTATCGAGCGGAAAGGGCTTCCGGATTTTGTCGAGATGGCGCGGAGAATGCCGGACACCCGGTTTTTCTGGTTCGGCCACACCCCCCTCTCCGCCGTCCCCCACTCCATCCGCCAGGCGATTGAAACCGCACCGGAAAATCTGTCCTTCCCCGGCTTTGTATCCCAGGAGGAGCTGCGGGACGCCTACTGCGGCGCGGACCTGTTCGCCTTCCTCTCCCAGGAGGAGACGGAAGGAATCGTGGTTTTGGAAGCGCTCTCCTGCGGCACCCCGACCCTTTTGCGGGACATCCCGGTTTATGCCGGCTGGCTCCGGGACGGGGAGCAGGTGTACATGGCCTCGGACGTGGACGGCTTTGTCCGGAAGGCGGGCGCGATCCTCTCCGGCAGCCTTCCCTCCCTCGCGGCAGCCGGCATCGCGACCGCCGAAAGCAGAAGTATGCACGCGGCCGGGGAGAAGCTGCGGGAGATTTACCGCCGGGAGCATATCGGCTGACAAGCGCGCGACCCGCTTTGATTGCTTGTGTCGTTTGACGAAGAAAAGGCTATTGTCGCCCCACTGGATGAAGCTGTTGAGCACAATATTTTACTCGACAGAGCCGGAAGAACGGGTCTGATCCAGGGAAGCGGCAGAGATATCGACAAATATTTCCGCTTTTTACCAGGATGGTTTTTCGACTCTATCTCGCGCACTGCAGCAGTCAGGTCTGCTCGTCGGAACAGACATTCCCTGCCGTTACCGCCGGCATCTGAATATGCTCGGCGATGAAAACGCAAACATATAAAAAAATCCCGCGTTGGGCGTAATTTTGGGAGCAGAAAACAAAAAAGCCCGTCAGTACCGATAAAACCGATACTGACAGGCTTTTCTATGGCAGGGGCAGAGAGATTCGAACTCCCGACAAACAGTTTTGGAGACTGTCGCTCTACCAGCTGAACTATACCCCTATTGTAACAAAATGGTGGGCC
>CAYWRQ010000156.1:0-5218 GCA_964460915.1 uncultured Oscillospiraceae bacterium | reverse complement strand
CGCGGCCTGTTCTCCCAGTACCCGGTTGACCTTGGTTCTCGGTGTACCGTGTTTATGAACTCCTCTGTCAAGCAGGCCCAGAAGGACGGCGCCAGTGTTGCGGACATTTCGGCCGGTTTGTCGATGAGCGTGGTCAAAAATGCGATCTATAAGGTTATCCGTGCCCATAGCCCCGATGAACTGGGACAGCATATCGTGGTGCAGGGCGGTACCTTCCTCAACGACGCCGTACTGCGCAGCTTTGAGCGGGAGATCGGACGGGATGTCATCCGCCCGGCAATCGCAGGGCTGATGGGCGCTTACGGAGCGGCCCTGTACGGCAAATCGATGCACCTGAAGGATTCTTCTATTCTGACCCTGGAGGAACTGGAGGCATTCACCCATACGGCCCGCTCGATTACCTGCAAGGGCTGCGCCAACCACTGCCCGCTGACCGTTAACACCTTCTCGGACGGCGGACGGTTTATCTCCGGCAACAAATGCGAAAAGCCGCTCGGCATCAAGGACACCGAAAAACTGCCGGATATCTATGAATATAAGCTGGAACGGATTCGGAGCTTAACCTCCAAGCCGGGGAAACGCGGCAAGATCGGCATCCCGCTGGGGCTGAACATGATCGAGAACCTGCCCTTCTGGCACGCTTTCCTGACCAGTCTCGGCTTTGAAGTGGTGGTTTCGCCGATTTCTACGCGGGAAACCTATAACCTCGGCCGATATACAATTCCCTCCGATACAGTCTGCTATCCGGCGAAGCTGGTGCACGGACATATTGAGTGGCTCTTACAGCAGGGGATTGATACGATTTTTTATCCCTGCCTTGCCTATAATTTCGATGAAAAGAAGGGCGACAACCATTATAACTGTCCGGTTGTCGCATATTATCCGGAGCTGCTGCAATCCAACGTCGGCCCGCTGAAGCAGATCCGTTTCCTCTATCCCTATTTTGGCATCCATCGTCCGAAGGACTTTATCAAGAAAGCAACCGAATATTTTGACCGGGAATACCCGGACATCACAAAAAAGGATATCCGGATTGCCGCCAACAAGGCCTACGCCGCCTATGCCCAGTGGCGAGAGGATGTCCGTCAGAAGGGCGCGGAATATATCCGGTATGCCCGTTCCCACGGGAAAAAGATCGCGGTCCTCTGCGGCCGTCCGTATCATGTCGACCCGGAAATCAACCATGGCATCAACCGGCTCCTGACATCGCTGGGGATGGTGGTTATTTCGGAGGACTGCGTTTCCGACCTGGTTGAGCCGGTACACGTCGATGTTTTAAACCAGTGGACCTATCATGCGCGGCTGTATAACGCAGCGAAATACGTGTCAATGAACGCCGATATGGAGCTGATCCAGCTGGTCAGCTTTGGCTGCGGTATCGACGCCATTACGACGGATGAGGTCCGTTCGATTTTGGAATCTTCGGGCAAGCTGTACACCCAGTTAAAGATTGATGAGATCAGCAACCTTGGCGCGGTCCGTATCCGCCTGCGCAGTCTTTTGGGCGCTGTGGCCGAAAGGGAGAGCATCGCTTCGGCCAGAGGGATGAACGCCTGAGTAACGAGGGAAAGGATTTGAGCATAGATGGAAAGAGTAATCTTTACCGAAGAAATGAAGAAAACGCACACGATTCTGGTTCCGACTATGCTGCCCATCCATTTCAACATGATGGTGCAGATCATGCGGCAGCATGGCTATAAGGCCGAGCTTTTGACCAATGACGGTCACGCCGTTATCGACCAGGGCCTGCGCAATGTCCACAATGATACCTGTTATCCGGCGCTATTGGTAATCGGCCAGATGATCGATGCGCTGGAGAGCAGGAAGTACGACCTGGATAAGGTCGCCCTGCTGATCACCCAGACCGGCGGCGGCTGCCGGGCTTCCAACTATATCCATCTGCTGCGTAAGGCACTGATCAAGAGCGGGTACGGGAAAATCCCGGTGATCTCCCTGTCCTTCACCGGCCTGGAGAGCAACCCGGGCTTTAAAGTTACGCTGCCAATGGGGATTCAGTTGGTCAACGCGGTTTTTCTGGGCGATCTACTGACCGATCTGCAGAACCAGTGCCTGCCCTATGAGATTGAACCGGGCGAGACGCACGGAAAGGTCGAAAAGTGGGAAAAGTATCTCTGTGACCAGTTAGGCAAGCGGAAATACACCTCCCGCGCCCAGGTGCGCAAATGGTATGACGAAATCATTTCGGATTTCGCTTCGATTCCAAGAAAGAAGGTAAAGAAACCGTTGGTCGGCGTTGTCGGCGAGATTTATGTGAAATACTCGCCCCTGGGGAACAACAATCTGGAGGCCTTTTTGTTGCAGGAGGGCGCGGAAGTAGTTGTCCCGGGGCTGATGGGCTTCTGCCTGTACTGCGTTTACAATACGCTTGAGGATAAAAAGCTGTACGGCGGCAGCGCGGTCAAGACCTCCGCGTTTAAGCTCGCCTATCAGTACCTGATTGGCCGTGAAAAGGAAGTCATCGACGCAGTCCAAAAAGAAGGAACCTTCCGCCCGGGGACCTGGTTCCCGGATGAGGTCAAGATGGCGGACGGGTACATCCATCGCGGCGTTAAGATGGGGGAAGGCTGGCTGTTGACGGCGGAGATCGTTTCGCTGGTGCATGAGGGTGTATCGAATATCGTGTGTACCCAGCCCTTCGGCTGCCTGCCCAACCATATCGTTGGCAAGGGAATGATCCGTACGATCAAGGAACAGAATCCGGAAGCGAATATTGTCGCCGTCGATTATGACCCCGGAGCAAGCGCAGTCAACCAGCAGAACCGAATTAAGCTGATGCTGGCCAATGCCCAGATCAAGTAATTTTTTCAGCAAAGGAAGAAAGGTATGCTGGATATCTTTACGCTTTTTCTGTACTTTATGATTTACAGCGTTCTCGGCTGGTGCTGTGAGACGGTCTATTGCTCCGTGATTCAAAAGCATTTTGTCAACCGTGGTTTCTTATACGGACCGCTCTGCCCGGTATACGGGTGCGGTGCGCTACTGGTTATTTTTTTGCTGCGGGATGTGCGGAACAGCTTTATTCCGCTGTTTCTCTCCGGCATGGTGGTTACAACCGTCTTGGAGTATTTGACCAGCGTGCTGTTGGAAAAGCTGTTTCACATGAAATGGTGGGACTATTCCCAATTCCGTTTTAATATCAACGGACGGGTTTGCCTGCTCAATTCCTGTGAGTTCGGGGCACTTTCGGCTTTTGTCATGATGGTGCTGCATCCGATGGTTGTGGAGCTGTTGGGACGGCTGAACAGCTGGGGGAGGATCCTCATTGCGGTTGTCTTGCTGGTCATGGTTCTTGCAGATACGGTTGTAACCGTATTCGGACTGCTGAAGATGAAGGGCAAGCTGGACGAAATGTACGAGCGGCTGGATGAAATCCGCGATAAAACGGAACAGGAGGCGCTGCGTGTCAAGCAGGAGTTTGCCGAACGCCGCGAGGGGATTCGCGAATATGCGGATGAGCTGAAAGAGACCTTTGCCGTCCGTACCGAGGTTTTGCAGGCAGATTTGGAGGAATATAAAACGAGCCTGTCTCAGCGGACTTCTCTTGGAGCGGAAGAACGCCAGCGCGCCGTAGAAGAAGCAAAGGAACGGCTGCGTATGCTGGGCGAGCGGATGAAACAGCTGGAAAAGGGGCATATCACCTCCAGACGTATTCTGAAAGCGTTCCCAAATCTGCGCACCTCCCAGTATCTGCGGTTCCGCGATCAGCTGAAGGATAAAGTTGAAGTTTACCGGAAAAATCATAAATAAAATGATCAGGGCAATGCAGTCTATTGACAGAAAGCATTGCCCTTATCTGACGGAAACACGTCTAAACCGTTGCATTTTGGCTATGGATATGGTAAACTTAAATGGTATAAAATAGAATAGGAGGAGTCAACGTGGCATATACACAGGGTCTATATCCGATTATTGGTAAGAAAAACCTGGCCAAAAACGTATTTGATTTCACGATTTCCTGTCCGGAAGTGGCAGCGGAAGCGTCGCCTGGGCAGTTTGTCCATATTAAAGCGGAGGGCTTTCAGCTCCGCCGTCCGATATCAATCTGCGGGATTGACAAAGAGCGGGGGACGATTCGGATTGTTTTTGAGATTCGCGGCGGCGGTACCGATAAAATTGCGGGCATGAACACAGGGGATATGATCGATATGCTGGCTCCTCTCGGCCATGGCTATACGATGCTGGACAGCGGCAAAAAGGTCGTTGTGGTCGGCGGCGGCATTGGTGTCCCGCCTCTGCTGCAAACCGCTTCTCATTATGGGGAGAATGCGACTGCAATCATCGGCTTCCGCAGCGCGTCGGCAGTGATCCTCAAAGAGGATTTTGAAAAGGCCGGTGTCAAGGTCGTCCTTTGCACCGATGACGGCACTGCGGGCATCCACGGCTTTGTAACGGCCGCTTTGGAGGAACTTCTAAAGACGGAAAAGCCGGATCTGATCTGCGCCTGCGGCCCGATGCCGATGCTGAAAATTGTAGCCGGTATGGCGCAGGAGCAGGGAATCGAATGTGAGATTTCTCTGGAAGAGAGGATGGCCTGCGGAATTGGGGCCTGCCTCGGATGTGCCTGCAAGACCAGGAAAGACGGCGCCGAAGGATATTCCCATGTCTGCAAGAACGGCCCCATATTTAACAGCAAGGAGGTAGTATTCTGATGGCGGATTTGCGTGTAGAGGTCGCCGGCGTGTCCTTTAAAAACCCGGTTATTCCTGCATCCGGTGCGTTCGGCTTCGGACGGGAATATGAAAAGCTGTATCCGCTGTCTAAGCTCGGCGGCATCTCCTGCAAGGGGACAACCTTAAACCTCAAGGATGGCAACCCGCCGCCCAGAATCGCGGAGACTCCCGCCGGTATGCTGAACTCGGTCGGCTTGCAGAATCCCGGCATCGATCATTTTATCAACGAAGAGCTTCCGTATCTCGCAACGAAAGACGTAACGATTATTGCAAATGTCGCCGGTTCCACCGTCGAGGACTGCATCACCATTGCGGAGAAGCTGGAGGGAACGGCGGTGGACATGATCGAGCTGAACATTTCCTGCCCGAATGTCAAACAGGGCGGCGCGGCCTTTGGCACCAGTGCCGAGATGGCGGCGGCAGTGACCCGGGCGGTACGGAATGCCACGACAAAGCCCTTGATGGTCAAGCTCAGCCCCAACGTCACCAGCATTGTCGATATCGCGAAAGCGGTCGAAGCGGAAGGC
>CAYWRQ010000155.1:0-5254 GCA_964460915.1 uncultured Oscillospiraceae bacterium | reverse complement strand
CGATCAGGGCGATCGGGCGGTTGCCGGCCATCTGCAGGCGTTTCATCAGGCACAGCGCCATAAAGTGGCCGATGTGCAGCGAGTCAGCGGTCGGGTCAAAACCAATATAAAAAGTCGCCTTTCCGTTGTCGATCAGATCCTGGATCAAATTTTCGTCCGTAACCTGCGCAATCAGGCCGCGGGCTTTCAGTTCTTCGTAGCAAGTCATTTTGGTCATTCCTTCCATTAAATACGAAATATTTCAGGGCATGAAAAAATCCTCTGCCCTGATGTTGGACAGAGGACGAAATGTCAATTCAATGGCATCCGTGTTACCACCTCAGTTCACCGGCACCTCACGATGACCGGCCTCACAGGGAACCGCTCTGAATCAGAACCTATATTCCCTTCCGCTGTAACGGGCAGACCCGGCAATCCCTACTACGCTTCGATTCAGGATGCAGCTCCAAGAGGTATTCGTCATCTTCCCGTCACGCCCTTCCACCAGCCGGACGCTCTCTGTGCACGTCGAAAAATGAGTACTATTTCTTTTCATTGCCTGTGAAATGAGTATAGCATATCGCGCAAATCCTGTCAAGCACTTTTTTCGCATTTTCCGCCGAAAAAAGACACCTTTCCGCCCCACAATCTTTACCCAGCCGCAAGAAGGTCTAAAGCCGCGGCGAGCTGGGGGTCGCGTTCCGGATTAAAATGCGCGTAATTTTCCTTTTCTTCATCCGTCAGTTCCCGGACCACATCCGGCTGCACACCGACGCCGTTATAGTTCCTGCCGCTGGACGGATTATAATAATCCGTTGTCAAGGTTAGGGAAGACCCGTCCGACAGCGCAAAAGTGGTCTGCATAACGCCCTTCCCGTAGGTGACCGTGCCGACAACCTTCGCGACGCCGTATTCCTGCAGGTCACAGGCAAACAGCTCCGCCGCCGAAGCCGTCGATTCATTGACCAAAACCGCCATCGGGAGATCGATACAGTCTTCATCGGAAGTATATAGGACCGTCGTCTTGCCCTCCCGATCGGTTTTCGAAACCAAATCGCCCGCCGGGAGCAGGAAATCCAGCATAGCCGTCACGCTGTTCAGCAGCCCGCCGCCGTTGGAACGGACATCAAACAGTAAAGAGCCCGCCCCGTCTCCGATCAGCTTCGTGACCGCAGACGCAAAGGCCTCCGGGGTGGCATTGTTGAAGGCGGAGATCCGGATGTAGCCCACGTCCCCAAAGCGCATCTGGAAAATACCGGTATTGACAATATCCTGGCGCTGTACCGAGACGGTCTGTTCCTGTCCGTCCCGGCGGATGGTCAGGGAAACGAAGGATCCCTTTACGCCCCGGACCTTTTCCACGGCGGCGCTGTATCCCAGGCTTTCCACCGGTTCGCCCTCCACCGCTACAATCTCGTCCTCCGGCAGCAAAATGCCTGCGGCCGGCGAATCCTCGCTTAAAAACAAAACGGTCAGTGCTTCCGGATGATATTGCGCGACCGTGATGCCGATCCCGCACATTTCCCCCTCATTTTTGTCCTGGAAGGCCGCGTACTCAGCCTGGTCGCGATACATGCTATAGATATCCAATGCATCCGCATAACCCGCCGCCACCTTATTCGCCGCGGACTGCGCATCTACATCAAAAAGATAATAGGTATCAATCAGCTTTTCCATCTCAGAAAGTTTTTGCGCCATCTCCTTTGAAACCGGCGCAATCAGCCGCTGGCCCATGCAGACGCCGCCGAAGGTCAAAACGCTCCCCATCAGGAAGGCCGCCAAAAGCGCTGCGGCCCTGCGCAGCCCTGTCCTAAATTTACCCTGTTTTTGCTCCATGAATCTTCTTCTTTCTATCCGTCTTCAGGTAAAAACAAAAGCGGGCCGACGCACCCTATACCGGGACGCCGGCCTGTTTTCACTTATATGCAGCAAATCAGATGGCTATTACGGGCTGACATAACTTGAAGGATTCTGATGGGCGCCGTTGATGCGCACTTCAAAGTGCAGGTGCGGGCCGGTGGAATTCCCCGTCGAACCGACGTAGCCGATTGTCTGACCCTTAGAGACATAGTCGCCGACACTGCAGCCGATACTGGACATATGCGCGTACAGGGTCGTATACCCACCGCCATGGTCCACAATAACATAGTTTCCATAGCTGTAGTGGGTAGAGGCCAGAATAACCGTCCCCGCCTCCGCCGCAACAATCGAAGCGCCGTAAACGCCGCCGCCGCTGATATCAATACCGGTGTGGAAACTCCCCCATCTGGAGCCGTATCCGGAGGTAATCGTGCTGTAGCCGGGAAGCGGCCAACGGAAACTGAGGTTTCCGGCATCAACCTGCGGAATCGAAGCCGCAGTCTCACCGTTCTGCGCAGCAGCCTCCTGACGTGCTTTTTCTGCTTCAGCTGCCTTCCTGGCCTGTTCGGCATAAAATGCCTGAATCTCGCTCTCAACCGCCTCATCCTGCGCTTTAGCGGCTGCCAAATCATCTTCATACTGCGCCTGTAAGGCCTCCAGGTCCTCCTGCGCAGACTTACTCTTCGAGTAGGCAACCTCCAAATTGGACTGGGCTGTCTTCTGCTCTTCACGCTGCAAAATAACAGACTCTTCATAAGCCTGCACCTCAGCCAGCGCGTCTTCAACCTCCGACTTCGTATCCTCCGCCTCGGTCTTAATCGCTTCCTGCTCTTCCTTTTGGCCGCGCAGCTTGTTGACCAGCTGCTCATCGCTGGCCGAAACCGCCTGCATCAAACGGATATTGGTCACAAAATCTGCAAAGCTGCTGGATGAAAGCAGCATCGCAAGGGACGAAGTCTCCCCCGCCTGATAAAGCGCAACCATGCGGGTCTTAAACTGCTCAAAGGTTTCATCAATTTCGACCTGCTTGGCCGCAATATCCTCTTCCAGCCCCTCAATCTTGATTTCCAGCTGTTCGATCTCGGCGTTCTTGTTTTCAATCTCCACTTCCAAGCTGTCAATCTCATCGCTTAACAGCTGGATCTGCTGTTTATACAGGCCGATCTGATTGGTCAGTTCCGCCTGGTAGGCTTCTTCCTGGTCAATTTGATCCTGCAGGTCGGAAATCTTATCGTTTACCGCATCCAGCTGCGCATCGATCTCCTCTTTCTGCTTTTCCAAATCGGTAATAGATGTAGCGGAAACGGGCGCCGGGTGCATACTTGTCCAGCTCATGGTCGCAGTTAAGCACACGACCAACGCAATCACAATACCGCCAAACCGTTTGAACCGGCGGCTTAAACCATATGTGTGCATCTGTTTTTCCTCCTATTTTGCCAATGACAGGTATGTAAAGTAGGATGGCTTTACATACATTTTTGCCTGCTCACACCTTCAAGTATCCTCTCATGCTGAAGACACTGCCGATACAGCCCACGCTGACGCCGGACAACAGGAAGCATCCCAGCACCCGGGTTGCCAGCTCCGAGAACGGCATAACCTGACTGATCACGCCCGCCATCAAGGAAGTGCTCTCCAGCCGGATCACGTCCAGGAAAACATTATACCCGGCCCAGACAAGGCCAAACGCGATACAGGCGGACAGCAATCCCAAAACAATCCCCTCTACAACAAACGGGATTCGGATAAAGGAATTGGTGGCGCCGACATACTTCATAATGCTGATTTCCCGGCGCCGGGTAAATACCGACGCACGGATGGTGTTGGTGATGATTACCAGCGACACAACGACGAGCGCAACGATAATCGCGCCGCCGAACACATTGATCATCTTCCGCAGGCGGACCAATGTTTCGGTCACTTCGGTAGGTGCTTCGACCGTCTGCACATTTTCCATCCCTTCCAGGGTCTTTTGCAGCTCGGACGCCTTTTCCGGATCGATAATCCGGCAGCGGAAGGATGCCGGCATAAAGGTGTCGTCCATGCCGTCCAACAGCCCGGCATCCCCATCCAGGTACTTGTTTACAATCGACTGCATCGCCTCTTCGCTGGAAACATAGGTAACGTCTCCAAGGCCGTCCAGTTTTTTCAGTTCACTTTGTGTTTTGTTTAACTGTTCATCGGATGTCCCGACTTCCATAAATACGACCAACTCGTTTTGCTCGCCGACATATTCCACCATATTATCCACGTTCAGTGAAAGCAGGACTGCAATGCCGACTATCAGCAGACAAGCAACCAGCGTTCCTACCGACGCAATGGTCATCATCCGGTTGTTCCACAGGTTTTTAAACCCGTTTTTCACCAGATACCGCATACTACTCGCTCTCATTGGCCCCTCCAATAATGTAATCGTCGAAAACTACACGGCCTTCTTCAATATTAATCGTGCGGCCGCCGAAATACTTCACCATCTCATGCTCATGGGTGACCATCAAAATTGTGGTCCCCGCCTGTTTGTTGATCTGCTGCAGCATTTCTACGATTTCATAAGAAAATTCAGGGTCAATATTGCCGGTTGGCTCGTCTGCGATAATCAGCGGCGGATGATTGATCAGCGCTCTAGCCAGGGATACACGCTGCTGTTCGCCGCCGGATAACTCATACGGGTGCTGCTTCGCTTTATGAGCCAGATTCATCATTTCGAGCACTTCCGGGACGTGCTGGCGGATAGATTTATTGGATTGATCGGTGACGCGCATCGCGAAGGCAACATTATCATACACCGTCATATCCGGTATCAGGCGGAAATCCTGAAAAACGACCCCGACACTGCGGCGGAATTTCGGAATCTGCCTGTTCTTTAGCTTATTTAAATTGAAACCATTGACGATCACCTGTCCCGAAGTCGCTACGGCTTCCCGCAGCAACAGCTTCAAAATCGAGGTCTTGCCCGCGCCGGACGATCCGACAACAAACGCAAACTCGCCCTGATTTACACGCAGGTTGACGTTATGCAACGCCTCAGTCCCATTTCCATATTGAAATGAGACGTCAATCAGGTCTATCATGTTGTATCATTCCTTTGGTTTGGTTATTTTGCTGAATTGATCCGCAGATCAATTTCCCCCATTTTCTGCAGGCCCCTATAGCCCGCCAGAATTCTTACATTCCAAACACACAGTTCCCCATGAATGTTTCCTCCTATATAAGGAAACATTTTAAATTTTTCCCCCATACACAACAAATCGATTTCCGTAGGCAAAAAGCCCACGGAAATCACAGACGTCATTAGAATTTTGTGGGGCTAGAATTCAGATATTTCTTAACCATCAGCGCAATCTTAAAGGTGATTGCATGGTCAAATTCGCGCAGATCCAGACCGGTAAGCTTTTTGATCTTCTCCAGTCTATAG
>CAYWRQ010000154.1:0-5293 GCA_964460915.1 uncultured Oscillospiraceae bacterium | reverse complement strand
GTTGTCAAACAGTCTCACACGTTATCCCGCATGAAAACGGCAGAACAGTTTTCTCGTTCCGCTGCCCGGCGCGATCACTCAGTTAATCCTTTTAATGGAAGAGTCCGTCGGAACGCGGACGACCAACGCGGACAAGAAAGTTTTTGCCCAGCTTTTTTCAAAAAGCTGGATTTCAAAAAGCTGGATTTTAAATCATTTCCTTATCGTAAAACGTGTTCATGGAATGAGGAGCGAGGGTGGCTGAGAAGGTCTTGCCGGCGCCCTCAAAGGTGAAAACGCGGTCACGGTCAAGGGTGTTCTGGGCGGTGACGACGATGCTGCCATCGGGGTTTTCAAAGGCCATGGCGGACATATTCCAATGTCCGCTGCCGACAAGGACCTTTGCGCCGGGTTTTACGAAATGAGCATAATGCTTCATGACGTAGTATTCAGGGTTGTAGGTAACCTGCTTGGTTTCGGGATCGATGGTAATCATCGTGTTCTGCCGCCAGCCCCAGGTCGAGCTTCCGCCGGGCTGGAGAATCATGTTCCAGTAGGTGTAAACAGTGACGCCGTATTGGAAGTAGTGGCGGACGAGATCGAAGATATAGGCGGCATAGGTCCAGTTGTTGGAGCCGTCACCACATTCGTTTTCCGTCTGCATCAGGCCCAGCTCCGGGAAGGTTTCATGGGTCTTGTGGATGACCCGCTGGCCGTTCCACTGGTAGCCGATGCCGGAGATGTATTTTCTCGCTTCGTCGTCAAAAAGAATGTTGTCGATGTAGGAGGAGTACAGGTCGTTGACGATACCGCGCATCGTGAATTCCATCTCGGTAGGCCCGTTGAGGGTACCCAGCCAGATTTCGGTATCGACGCCGTTCTTTTCAAAATACGGCCCGATATAGTCCCGGATAAAGACACGGAATTCTTCCGAGGACCAGACACAGGACGGGAATTTCTGGTCGGCAAAGGGCTCGTTCTGGATGCAGAGACGGGAGACTTTGACGCCCGCTTTTTCGTATGCGTCGAGGAACTGGCGGAAATATGCACAGTAGGCAAGCTGGGTCTTTTCATCCCGCACCAGCCGGCCGTAGTTGTATACCGGCGGATTCTTCATCCAGGAGGGCGGGGACCAGGGAGAAGCAAAGAACTTCATGTCCGGAACCCGCTTCTGCGCTTCACGGATATAGGGCAGAAGGTACTGCTCATCCCGTGCAATCGAGAAATGCGCCATATCATAATCATCCGGCGTTTCGTTGTGAGAATACCATCTTTCGGCATAGTCATCCGCACCGATGGGAATTCTGCCCCAGGTAAACGCACATCCATCCTCTGCAAAGAGCGCATCAAGAACTTTTTTCTGCTCATCCTCATCCAGAGCGCACAGGGCAATATAGCTCAGTTCATTAAAACAGCCGCCAAAGCCCTCGATCGTCTGGGCTTTTTCACCGGTCAGCGTCAGCTTGTGCTGGGAAACGGGCGCTTGTACATATTCTGTTTCCACCCACTGATGTTCGGGCGTCGTAACAATCCATTTCATAATTCTACCAATCCTTTCGCAGAAGATACAGTGGAAAAGCACATGTGCACGTGCACAATTCATGTATATATTATACCATATCTAGAAAATATCTGCAAGTATTTTTTTCGAGAAAAGCTATGTAAATTGAAAAAAGGTTTCATTTGAACGAGATTTCCGCAGATTTTGGGCCGCGCAGATCAGTGCGAAAGGCGCGGCCCACTGCGTGTTGTTTTGGGAAAATCCTATTCGATATCTTAAAAAGATTTAGGCGATCGGATTGATGCTGTACGATTTATATTGGTGCTGGCCATGGGCAACCGTGCCAATCATCAATATGGTCAGTTCACCGCCGTTATTCTGTGCAAAGCAGTCACGGTCAGCGTGATATTGCACGACCATGTCCGTCTCATCATAGATCAGGGCATAATTACCCGAACCAAACCAATATTCGGTGTACTGCCCCGCTGTATTTTCGTATGATGAACGTGCATCCGCAGCATCCCAAATTGCGTCTGTACCGGCTGCAATTGCCAGACAGTCCCGATAGCGGCGCTGCTCCATACCATAGCGGTAGGCCCAAAGCCCTCCTAAAATGAGAAGGATACTGATTAGGCAGGGAATGAGTATCGGCAATCCTTTTTTTCGATAATTGCTGCCCTTTTGTCATCAATACCACGTATCCTTTCATCGTACGGAGAATGTCCATGCATGGAGAGCTTTTTTACAGCTGATAGAGCCTGCTGTACTTTTCTTCAAGATAATCCAGGTAATAGTTTACATTGAGACTCTCGCCGGTGATATGGCGAATCCATTCGTCCGGATCCATGATCGAGGCACAGCTGAAGACATGCTCTTTCAGCCAGCCGGCAACCTTCTGCAGATCGCCCTGCGCCACAGCGCCGAAGACGTCAAAATCCTTTTCCATCGTACGGAGAATCTGCACGCCGTAGGCATTGCCCAGGGCGTAGGACGGAAAGTATCCGTATCCGCCGGTCCAATGAACGTCCTGGAGGCACCCGGAAGCGTCGTCCGGTACGTCGATCCCGAGATATTCCTTATATTTCGCGTTCCACAGGGCGGGTACCTCGTCAACCGTAATTTCGCCGTTGACAAAGGCTTTTTCCAGCTCGTAGCGGATCATGATGTGCAGGCAGTAGGTCAGTTCGTCCGCTTCGGTCCGGACAAGGCTTGGACGCACAATGTTGACCGCTTCGTACAGCTCGCACTCGCTGACATCGGCGAAGGTATCCCCGGTCAGCTCCCGCAGCTTAGGATAAACAAAATGAATAAACGCCTCGCTCCGCCCGATCAGGTTTTCATAGAAACGGGAGATGCACTCGTGCATCGCGTTGGACATGGCGTTGTCCGCGTGTTCCCGGTAAAACTCTTCCGGTTCATTCTGCATGAACAGCGCGTGGCCGCCCTCGTGCATGGTCGAGAAAATGTTGGAGATAAAGTTGTCTTCAAAATAGTGGGTGGTGACGCGGACGTCCTTCGGCCCGAAGCTGGTCGTAAAGGGGTGCTCCGTGGTCATCAGCACAAGGGCGGTTTTCCGCAGCCCTTCCTTTTCCAGCAGATAGCGGGAGAAGGCCTCCTGTTGATAAATCGGGCAGGGACGGGTCAGGAAATCCTTGCGGATCGGCTTGCCATCCTTCATAATACGGTGCATCAGCGGGATAATCCGCTCTTTCAGCGCCCCGAAAAAGGCGTCCAGCTGCTCCTCGCTGCCGCCCTTTTCAAAATCGTCCAGGCAGGCGTTATAATAGGTCGTATATTTCTCATCCCGCAGGTCGATCGCCTTCCGGGTGAAGTCGACGACCGAAGCGAAGCTGTCGCGGAAAAGGGAAAAATCGTTTGCCTTTTTTGCTGTCAGCCACTGGCCATAGGCCTTGTTCATGGCCACATCCATTTCGTAGGAGAACTGCGGCGTGAAATTCTTGGTCTTCCGATAGTTGTCATAGGTGTGCTCAATCATCTTTTTCTGCAAAGGGGTAAGCCCCTCCGAATCCTCGTGCAGCTCTTTGACCAGCCGTTCATACTTTTTGGCGTGCTCCAGCTTATACAGCTGTTTGCCCAGCACGGCCATATCCTCGCCGGCCTGGTCCATGCCTTCCTCCGGCGCGCAGCACTCCAGATCGAAGTTCAGCTTTCCAAGGCTGCGGTAATAGACCTGCTGCTGCTCTTTCAGCTGCTGCAGCTGCCCAAGTTTCTGTTTATTGGTCATATGAAGTCCTCCCTTTGTGTTGCCTGTTTGGTTTCAGTATAGCACATTAACGGAAACATTGCAATCAAAGAAAGGTTTACGAATTGCGTGAATCATGAAAACATGAAGGATAAAGGGATGCAATCGGTTTATCTGCGCCGGGCAGTGGAGGCATATCATGCTGCGGCACCCACATTTTCCTCTGTACAGCAAATTATAGGCAGCCTTTTGGCATATTTCCAGTTTTTCCGGGCATACTGAGCCGCAGAAACATTTATGAAAGCCGGTGACCTATATGATCGTATTTTTTCGCGCGCTGCTTCTGTACCTGCTGGTCATATTCGCGGTACGGATGATGGGCAAGCGGCAGCTGGGGGATTTGCAGCCTACGGATATTGTGGCGACGATTTTGATCGGCAACATTGCGTCCCTGCCCATTGAAGACACCTCTCTGCCGATGATGGCGGCGGTGCTGCCGATCCTGACGCTGGCGGCCTTTGAAATCTGCAATTCCGAGATCAGTCTGCGCAGCCGCCGTATCCGTCTGCTGTTTTCCGGACGTCCCCGGGTCATTATTAAAGAAGGCGTAATCGACCAGAAGGCGATGCGGGAAATCCGGATTACGCTGGACGATTTGATGGAGAACCTGCGGGGGGAGGGCGTGTTTGACCTCAAGGACGTATGGTACTGTGTCGTCGAGACGAATGGGAAGATGAATGTTTTGCAGCGCTTTCCGGCGAAAAATCTGACGCCGAAGGATATGCAGCTGAAAGGGAGCGATATACTGCCGCCGGTGGCAGTCATTACGGACGGGAAAATGCTGCCGGAGGCAATGCAGTTTTATGGCATTTCGCCCGAATGGCTTAAAAAGATTTTGGAGTATGAAAAGAAAAAGGCGGAAGATATCTTTGTTATGACGGTCGATGGCAACCTACAGTACCTGATTGTCGATAAGACCGACTGACCCGAACGGAAAGGTATGGAGAAAAATGAAACGGATGGTGATTATTTTGTCAATCGTCGGAACAATTTTGGCCTGCGGAACGATGTCGCAGGTCTGGCTGCAGGGGTACACGGAAGATATGTCCACCCAGCTGAATTTGCTCAGCGAGGCAGTTGGGAACGGGGACGAGGTCCGCCACGAAATCAGCGCGATTCTCGCTGAATGGCAGCAGTGCCAGAAAAAGCTGGGGGTGTGGACGACGGAAAACTATCTGGACCAGCTGGAGTCCCACTTGAAAAACGCGGAGATGCTGTCCAAATATCCGGAGGACGAGACCTATCGCCATCAGCTGCGGCTGGAGCTGCAAAATGCGGCCGACGCGGCGGAGGAACTTTGGCAGAAGGAAAAAATTTCGCTCCAAAACATCCTGTGACACGGAAATGTGCGCCCTAAAAAGACACTCGTACTATTCTTAACGCAAATCATATATAATTTCAGGGCGCAATTTGACAAAATCATACAAGGCTCCGAATCGGCGGAGAGGGTGTTGACTTTTTCACTGGATGGTGGTAATATAATCAAGCTGTCACGTTGTCCTACAGACAACTTACCGGCTTTATCCGCTGATTGTTAAATGGCGTTTTTG
>CAYWRQ010000153.1:0-5315 GCA_964460915.1 uncultured Oscillospiraceae bacterium | reverse complement strand
AACCTCCATCACGGCGGCAATCAGATGGTCATGGACCAGCGACACGACCCGTCTAAAGGTAAAGGACACGGTTTTATGATCCTTTGTGTGCAGGATGGCTGTCCGCACCAGCTCCCCGTTTTTCAGGTTCAGGGTCCTCGCGTAGCCGGAAACCGTGCACTCCGCCATTGAAAAGCGTACGCCGTCCACCCAGATCTGCATCCGGGTCACATCCGGGAGGTTGGGCAGCTCGGTCACCTCGTCCGCATCAAACTTATTAAATGTCCCTGTTACAAAAAGGCCCCGCGTTTCGCCGACATACGATTCCTCCAGCGCCGCGCGAAGCCCCAAATATCCATTGCCCTGGGCAAAAATCGATTCGCACTTTCCCAGATATTCAGGATGAAACGCACTTTCTTCTACCAGCCAGTTGGTCAAGGCGCCGTCCCCTTTATGATACTGCATAATTTCCATAGAGACTCTCCTTTCGAACAATTCCGATCAAAACACTTTCCCTGTGGGGATTCCCCGAAGCGGACAGCCCCGGGGATATTCTCTTTTTCTCTCTATCCGGGTCAGCCCTTCATGCCGGAGGTCGCAACCGACTGCTGCACCTGCTCCTGCGCGCACATATACAGGATAATGCCCGGCAGCACGACGATCGTCAGGGCCGCGAACATCTTGGTATAGTCGTAGGAGAAGGACTGGTTGAAAAACTGCAGCGCGACCGGCAGCGTACGGTTCTTTTCGCTGGAGGTCAGCAGCGCCGCATAAAAGTATTCGTTCCAGTTTCCGAGGAACATCAGGATACCGGCGGTCGAAAGGCCGCTCTTGGCCAGAGGCAGGTTGATCGACCAGAAGGTGCGGAAGAAGCCCGCGCCGTCCAGCATTGCCGACTCGTCAAGCTCCTTCGGGATCGAAAGGAAGGTGCCCCGCAGCAAGAACATCGACATCGCCATGCCGCCGGAAAGGTAAACCAGCGCAATACCGGTCTTGGTATCATAGAGATTAAAATCGATGATCAGCTGCATAACCGGCTGGGCCTTGGAATGGCCGGGGACCAGCATCGTGATCGTAAAGAGGGCAAACAGGATCCCCCGCCCGGGAAAGCGGAATTTCGCCAGCACGTACCCGCCCATGGCGTACATCAGCAGCGAAATGCCCGTCGAGACGGTTGCAATCAGCAGCGAGTTCCAAAAATAAAGAAAGAAGTTGTACTTTTCAAACAGGTACTTGTACGCCTCCGCGCCGACCGAAAAACCGGTCGGGAGGGTGAACGCACCGTTTAATATCTCCGCGTTGGTCTTAAAGGACGAAAAAATAACCCAGACAATCGGAAACGCAGAGACAATGATCGTAAAAATCATCACAATATACATCATTACGCGGGTTAAATACCAGCGAAAATTCTTTTTGCCTGTAACCATCGTAAAGCTCCTTTCTTAACCCAGAGCGGATTCGCCCATCCTAAAGGCCTTGTTAATCAGCGCCATAATGATCAGGCCGAATATAAACATAACGACGCCAATCGCATTGGCAAACCCGTAATTGTAGTCGGTAATCGCCCGGACCAGCAAAACCGACAGCGACATTGTGTCGTCGCCGGGGCCGCCGGCCGTCGTCAGGGCGATACATTCGTACATCGAAATACGGGAGGTAATCGAGCAGAGAAGGGAGGTCCCGATCGCGTTGCGGCAAAGGGGCAGATGAATGTACAGGGTCATCTGCCAGCCGGTCGCGCCGTCCAGATGGGCTGCCTCATCCAGCGAGGTCGGAATCGCCATCAGATCCTGCAATACAATCAGCGTGACGATAACCGCGTAAAACAGCCAGGTCAGCGTAACTGCCCAAAAGGCCGCCGGAGAGGTAAAGAACCATTGTACATGGAAATTGGGGAAGATCTTGCGGATCGCGCCGTTTAAAAGGCCGACGTTGTCGTCAAAGATAAACCGGTAAATCAAAGCCCAGGCCGCCGCCGAGATGACATTCGGGATCATAAAGACCGCGCGGCAAACCTTCCATCCCTTGGGATGATGATACAGGACAAACGCCACCAGCACGCCGAAGCCCGCATGGAGCGTCATTGCGATAATCGACCAATAGAGCAGGTTCTTCAGCGAGATAGAGGCGGCGGAGTTGGTAAAAATACGGACGTAGTTTTTCACGCCGCTAAAGGTCGGAGCGTTAAAACCGTCCCATTTGGTAAAGGAGGTCCAGAGCATCGTCCAGATCGGCTTTACATAAAACAGGACAAAAATGATGATTGTCGGGAGTAGGAACAGGTAAATCCATTTGAAATAGCCTTTTTCAACCTTCCCGTACGGCTGTTTTGCCTTGCCTGCCATAAATATCATCCTTTCCCCGCGTAGGTTACAGCGGATTCGGTAAAACAGGCCCGGGGCGCCATAGCCTCGGGCCTGCCGGAAAAATTATTCGCCTTTCGCTTCTTCAGACTTGGTGGTCAGGTTCGCGCAGAACTGTTCGGGCGTCGTCGCGCCGTTGACCATCTGGGTCAGCTCATTTGCAAATACGCTGTTCGCAACCGAGTCAGGCATGATGGAGAGGACATTGGGGACCAAAGTGGTATCGGCTTTGAGTCTCTCACTCTGGGCGGCAATCAACGGATCCGCCGCCAGACGGGTCAGGTAATCCTCCGAGTAATCCAGCGCCGGGATCTGGCAGCCCTCGGTCAGGGCAAATTCCTCCAGCTCAGGCTGGCTGTAGATAAATTCCATAAAGGTCAGCGCCGCTTCCAGTTCGGCGTCGGAGGAATAATTGTTGGTTACAATCCAGCGGCCGTAGCCCTTGGTGCTGCAGATCGCGAAGTTGCCGGGGTAGTAATCCGCCGTAACCTTTGCGCCGTCAAACCCGTTGGACCAGTTGGAGGAGCCGCTTTCGCCGAACTCGGAGTTCATCCAGGTGCCGTTGCAGATGATAGCCGAGTTGCCGCTCATGAAGTCGTTGGCCGAATCGGCATAGGCCTTGCCGACATAGGTAGAGCCGCCGGCCTTGTTCCAGATCTCCAGCAGCTTTTCAGCGGCGTGGATCATATAGTCGTTGTTGAAATCGTAGCACTTTTCACCGTCAAAGCTGACCAGCCAGTCGGCGCCGCCCTCTTCGTTGGCAATCAGGGACGTATAGAACAGAGCGGTCGTCCAAGCGTTGTCTACCGTCTGCCAAGCCATGTTCTTGCCGCCGAGGGACTCGACGAACTCGTCGACAGACATCTCGGTAATCGGCTTTTCAGGATTGTAGACATCGGTGTTGTAGTAAAGGCCGACCGTCGAAACGGATACGGTCGGGATGCCGATGATCGAGCCGTCCTCCTGGGTCGAATACTCGACGGAGGCCGGGACGCAGAGATCCAGGATGCCGGATTCCTTCAGCCAGGAACTGGTATCATAGTACAGCTTCTGGGGGATCATAATCGTGTTGACCCAGGTGGTGGACGCGCCGGAAATCAGGACAGGCAGCTTGCCGGACTGGGCGAGAGTAGCCATGCGGTCCGCGTAAGAGGCCTCGACAACCTCCTCCAGCTTGATTTCGTACTGGCCGTCATACTGGGCGTTGAAGCGCTCTACGGCAGGCTCAAAGTATACGGCGCCGACGTTTTCACCGATATAATAGGTAGGAAGGGTCAGGGTAACCTTTTCGCCCGAAGCGGAGTTCCCGGCGTCGGAACTGCCGGAATCGGAACTGCTGGTGGAGCCGGAAGAAGAACCGGAGCTGCTGGTGGAGTTGCCGGAATTGTTGCAGGATACCATAGCCAATGCACCGACTGTGGCAGCCATCAGGCAAGCGAGAATACGTTTTTTCATTGTAATTTCCTCCTATGGTTTAAATTTTGCACCTATGCAGATATATCTGATGCCAACCGGACTTGCAAGCCGGGCGGCTTTATCAGCGATATGGATTACCGTCATTGTTCCCGTTTTTCCCCGATTCATACGGCATAAAAGAAAGGGAGAATTTGCAGGACTTGTCCGATTGTGAACAAACTGTGCAAAAACGTTTTTGCTTATAATTAAAGAATCCGCCTATTCGATGTGATAAAAAGCATATTTTCAAAAACGTTTTTGTGCTTTCAGATAAAATAACTGTGGAGGATATCCACAATTATTTTGCTCTGTCAATCCTGCCGACGCTTCCGCGCTCCAGCAGCTTATACGGCATCAAAATGTTTTTGGCCGTTGTCTTGCCCAGGACCATATCATGCAGCAGCTTTGCGGCCGCATATCCCTTCGCTTCCAAATCCTGGTCGATCGTCGTCAGCCCGGGCTGCATATACTCCCCGATATAAAACCCATCGTATGAAGCCACGGAAAAATCATCCGGCACCGAATAGCCTGCCCGCCGGATTGCCCGGAGAGCGGCTACGCCGATCATATCCCCGACACAGAGAAAAGCGGTTGCCTTCGTCTTCCCGTACTTTTCCAGGTACCCCATCACCAGCCGTTCGGTTACATCCTCGCGGAAATCGGTGTACAGGACATTTTCGCTTTTCAGCTCCAGGCCATTCTCCTGAAACGCCTCGTATGCGCCGGCCAGACGCTCCAGACATACGGTCGCGACCTTATAGCCGTTGAGCATCACGATTTCCCGGTGTCCTCTGTCAAACAGATACTGGGTCAGTTCTTTAAACGAAGCAATGTTATTGGAACCGACGTATCCTATATTTTCTCCCACAACTTTCGTGTCAATTGTTACGCAAGGCAGAGTAGAATGCTGCAAGGCCTCGTAATAGGTATCTGTTGTCTTCAGTCCGAAGACCAATGCCCCGCTGAGCCGGTGTTCCCGGCAAAACTGGTCGTATGTCTTTTTCGCTTGTATTTGACTGGAATACGCATACACAGGCATCTCTAAATTCCGCTCCATCGCATACTGACAGGCACCCCGCATAATCAGTACGCCTGAATCTTCGCCGCGGATCCCATTTGAACTGGGTTTCCGGATCACTTTGCCGTCCGATTTAACGTAAAAATCATTTTGCTCAAACAACAGCCCGTTAAAAATGATCGCCATATTCGAGCTTTTTTTCGCGGAAAGGTTTTTCGCCGACAAAATCGGCATATACCCCAGTTCAGAAGCAATGCTTAAAATCCTCTGACGGGTTTCTGGTTTGATATCCGGATAATCGTTAAATGCCCGGGATACAGTTCCCGCCGAAACGCCGGCTTTCTTCGCAACATCTTTGATGGAAGCCGCCATCGGAATCACTCCTCAAAAACGTTTTTGCAACTTTAATATAACGGAAAAATATAACTTTGTCAATAAATTTTTATTCGCGGATTGTAAAATGAAGTTGCAGTAGTAAAAAAAGGACCATAGCGAAGATT
>CAYWRQ010000152.1:0-5498 GCA_964460915.1 uncultured Oscillospiraceae bacterium | reverse complement strand
ACAGAAACTTTTTTCATTTTCATAATCGCAGTAATCCTTTCTTTCGCGTTATTGTGGCCGAAACAGGTACAGGAAGGGCTTGCAGAGATCCTCGTTTCCTCCATTTCCAGCAACGTAAGGGCATAAGACGCCCGGGCCTGCTCGCCGCAGGTTTGCAGCACCGTCTCATCACAGGCAAGCTCGATATCCCGCATGGCAAGACAGACCATCAAATGCACAAGCGGGTTGAACCAATACAAACAGCGTGTAATCGTAAACAGCCACTTTAATAAGATGTCAAACCGGCGGATGTGGGTATATTCATGCAGCAAAACATACGTCAGCTGTTCCGGCGTATAATGAGCTGTCCTCGGCAGCAGGATCATCGGGCGCATAAGCCCGTAGGTCAGGGGCGTATGAATCCGGTCGGACTGGCGGATGCGGACCGGGCGGCGGAGGAAATACTCCTGCTGCCATGTCCGGATCGCCGGGGTGTCCAGCGGCAGGGAATCGGCACATTTCCTTTTAAACCGGATATGGGCCTGTAGGAAATAGGCAAATGCAATACCAGCCCCAATCCCCCACAAAAGCCATAGCAGGATGCGCGGGGACAGCTGAAAGCCTGCGGACGGCGTGACCGCAGCAGCGTTTCCCGTCCCCTGCAGAAGGGTCGCGGGAAGACGCACCGTCTCCTTTCCGGCATCAGATCGCCCCGTATTTCCGAGCAGGGCATAGATGCTGAGCGGAGAAGAGATCGAAACCGGGACCAAAAGGCGGAACAGCACCACCATCCACAAGCCCAAAAAGGTTTTCTTAGGCAGCCTTTGCAGCAAAATCCCCCGCAAAAAAGCAGCGACACAGATCAGCACCGAGCCTTCCAACATCGTTTTCCATAGAATATCCACGCCCCCACCTCATTCCAACTCGTAGATCAGTTGTTTCAGCCGCGCTATTTCTTCCTTCGACAGGGTTTTACTGCCCAAAAGGGACGCGATCAGCTGGTCGGGTGCTCCGTCATACATTTTATTGATCAGTTCGTGGGTTTCGTACTGCTGCGCCTCCTGCCTAGTGATCAGCGGATGGCAGACAAAGTTTGGCTCCCGCCGCTCAATGACGCCTTTTTCCACACATTTTTTGATCACGGTGTAGGTTGTCGTTTTGCTCCAGCCAATCTGTACCGCAGTCCGTTCGGCAATCTGCTTGGCCGTTATATCCCCCTCTTTCCACAAGATTTCCATGATTTTCAGTTCACTGTCAAAAAGCTTCGTCTCCATAAACATTCATCCTTTCGTAGCGTTCTATTGCAATAGAATATCTATAAGTACATTCTACTCCAATAGAATATACTTGTCAATAGTCCCAACGAAATTTAAAAAATAAAATCATAACCATACTCTGTTGCGGCCCACAGAGCATGGTTATGATTTTGTCTTATTCAGCGATTGTGTCTTAAATATTGCGCCGGTAGAGCTTTAAAAAGAGCAGCCCCGCCAATAAAACAAGGACCGATCCGCCGATCCAGGCGATAGACCCAGCCGGTATACCCGGACTTCCTTCTGCGTCCAAAGGCTCCTCATCTGAGCCGCCAAACGGCTCCCGCACACCGGCCTCCTCCGGCGGATTATCCAGGCCCTCCTTGTCGATGGAGGAATCAAGCGGCTGTTTTCCGCCCTGTTCCACTCCCGGCATTTCCGGCGGTCCGTTTCGATCATCTGGCTTATTCCCGCCGCCGAACGCATCACGGCCTTTCCCTTCTTCCGAAAATAACTCCGTCCTCATGCCGGTTCCGCCATCCGGCATCTCCCCGTCTTCGAATTGGGTTTCATCCGGGACGCCTTTCCCGCCAAAGTCCCCCTGTCCTCCGGCTCCCCGATTCATACTGCCCATATCGGACGCGCTTAAAGCCGAAGCGTCGATGAGTGTGGAACTGTCCGCCGCCTGTCCCGCAGAGGTTGACGGGATGATGCCGTCTAACTGTCCCTGGACGCTCTCCGCCCGGAGCAGGCAAAATTCCTTTAGCGTCTCTGCGCCTTTTTCGAACGCATCATAGCTGCAAAATGCCGTCGGGTCCTTCTGCACATAGGGCGCGATCAGGGCAGTTGTCTCATCGATCAGCCGGGCGCATTTCCCGCTGTCAAACCAGCTCGTAATAAACTCCTGATAGATCTGGTGATAAAGAGATGTATATGCATCATCCGCAAAGATCCAGGCAGCCATCGGCCGGTCGGAAAGCTCTCCGCCGCTGACGGGAGAATCGATCGGGGCGTTGACCGTTGAGGTCATACCGGACGCTTCGGAGCCGAACCCGCCGGCTCCAAAGCCGCCGAACGCGAGATTATAATCCCACGGGATCATTTCCATCTGCCCGTCTTTTTCATACAGGTAATAGTTATGCACCATCGAGCCGGTATAGCTGTCGCCGTTCTGAACAAAATCATGGACGGCAAAATACCGGATGACGGTCTCTACATTCACGACAGAATCGATATTCTCGCCCTCTGAGAGGTTTTTCAGCGATTCAATCAGCCGCTTCTCATCCGCCGGAGAAATATCCGTTTTCGCAGAATCAAAAATGTTGGCGTAGCTTTCAGGATTATCGTCGATATATTGCAGCTTCGTGTCCGAGCTGCCCATTCCGCCAAAATTCCTGCCGCCTTCCCGTCCGCCTTCCTGTCCCCAGCCCGGCTGCAGCAGTCCGCCGTCCGCAAAGGCCCGCATCAGGTCCTGCATATCGATTCCCAAATCAGACAGGATATTTTGCAAAGCTTCCGGGCTTTCCTCGCCCAGGTTCAAATCTTCCGGCAGAGAGGAAGTATCGATTCCCTGTTCCTCCAATACGGCTTTCACGGTTTCGAAAGAAAAGCCGTTGTCCTGCGGCCCGGAAAACTCCCTTTCCGAACTGTTTTCGGTTTCCGGCTGTTCCCACTGCTCCATGTCAAAGTTTCTGCCGTTGCCGCGTCCCCCGCCGTTATCCATCGTATCCGGTTTATAGAGGTTTCCGTAATCGGCGCCGTAATTGCGGGTCAAAAAGCTCTCCTCCACAGCTTCTACCGCCAGATACAGGCCCCAATCCTCACCGTTGACGGTAATATAGGCGTAGCTGCACAACGGCGACGCGACCCCCATATCGCCCATCATCGTATAAGTCAGATAGTCTTTCAGATAGGTGTTGTCCTGGATGATATTGTTGAGGCAGAATTTATCCAGCCCATGATAGCTTTTGGTGCTGTCATAGTGGTCGATTTCGATCTTAAAGCTGTAGCGGTCATTGCCGTAGTTGGCGACCGAAGTCAGGGAGGTGTTTCCCTTAGCCCGCAGCCCGACATTCCGCACCGCTTCTCCATCGATCACAAGGTCGCACACAATATATTCTTCATCGGTGCACGTCTCTAAAAAGTCCTCCCAGTTATCCACCACAAGGTCGATGGTATGCACCTTACTTTGGTCAAACAGCCGGTTCTCGTATCCCAGCGGCCGCGCAGCTGCCGTCAGGCCCAGCTCTCCCCCATGCATAAACAGGACCGTCAGCACCAGAATTGCCGCCAGTGTAATGCAGCAGATACGGTCGATCCATTTGCTCTTTATCATATTCCCACTTCCCTTCGAATTGGCTTCCGAAAGGCGTCAGCTCTGATAATCGCCGTTATAGCTGACCAGCACCGCGCTGTCGATCCCTTCCAGTTCAGAGAGGGCGGTGATGAAGTCGGTGTCGCCGTCTTTAAGGCGCACCTCGTAATTCAGTTCAATCTGGCCTTGCTGGACAGATTTGCTTTTGATCACCGAACGCTTGACCTGTGCAGTGAGGAAATCCGCCGCCCGCAGTTCGGAATTATGGTCGCGGCAGCTGATCACAAGGATATACGGGTTTTCGGAGGTCTTTCGGTTGGCAAACACCAGCAAAATCACGCCGATCAGCACGCTCCCGAATACCGCCAGCGGAATCAGGCCTGCCGCCAGCACGATTCCCACCGCAATCGACCAAAAGAGGTACGCGATATCCAGCGGCTCTTTAATCGCAGTGCGGAAACGGACGATAGACAATGCACCGACCATGCCCAGCGACAAGACCACGTTACTGGTGACCGCCAAAATGACCAGTGTCGTAATCATCGTCAGCGCAATCAAGGTTACCCCAAAATTAGCCGAGTACATGACGCCCGAAAAGGTCTTTTTATAGACAAAGAATATGAACAGCCCGATCCCAAACGCCAGCACCAGCGCCAACGCCATATCAAAAAGAGAAACGCTCGTTACATTTTCCAGAAAACTGGATTTGAAAATATCAGAAAAAGTCATCGTAATTTCCTTTCTCCCGCTTTTGAAAAAGCGGGGCAAAACTTTTCTGTTCCCCTTTCCGTCCACTGCCAAAAAACATTACCCCGATGCTCTACGCATCGGTTCGCTTTCGGGCAGCTGGCCGCTGGGTTCCCAATCCCCGCTTTTGAAAAAGCAGGGCAAAACTTTTCTGTCCCCCTTTCCGTCCACTGCCAAAAAACATTACCCCGATGCTCTACGCATCGGTTCGCTTTCGGGCAGCTGGCCGCTGGGTTCCCAATCCCCGCTTTTGAAAAAGCAGGGCAAAACTTTTCTGTCCCCCTTTCCGTCCACTGCCAAAAAACATTACCCCGATGCTCTGCGCATCGGTTCGCTTTCGGGCAGCTGGCCGCAGGGTTCCCAATCCCCGCTTTTGAAAAAGCGGAGCAAAACTTTTTTGTCCCCCTCTCCGTCAGCATGAGAGAATTCTCTGCCCAGCCGCTCTGCGCGGCCGTCGCCCCTTCGGAAAGAGTGAAAAATCAGCTATCCGTATATCCGGCAAACCTCGTACTTCGAGAAGGATGTTGTCCGGCAGCCATCTACCTGTACCGCGCTTCGGATAATCGAAGGCAGGAACGAATCCCATTTGACCTCCAGCACGATATTTGGTGCGCCCGCATCCCCCGCCGGAATCATCACACATCTTGGGTTCAGAAAATCTGTGCAGAAAAGCCCTGTCCGGATATTATAGTCCAGTGTCACCCGGACATTCCCCGGTCCGTAGACAAACGGTTCCCGGGTATAATCGACGATTGTTTTCGGACGAAGGTTTTCTCCCCGCATCCTGCTGTACAGTTCCACCAGCAAGCTGTCTCCGCTCTCCTTCATCCATTCGATCTCTCCGTCGACAATCGACTGCGCCTTCTCAGCCGTCAAAGTAGTTTGTACTTTCCTGCCGCCGCCGTCCCGCTTACTTTTCTTTTCCAGCTGGATAAAGCCCGTATCTCCGTTATAATACCGCAGCCGGAACTTATCCCGGATATTGACCCCGTCGGTCTTTTCCCGCAGGGCACGGTCCGAGGGCGTATCAAAATACAGGCTCCGGATCCGATATTTCCCATCGACGGCATGAGGATCGGGTTTCGCTATGGCCCGCAATCGCTGACGGATGGCAATCATATCCGACATGGTGATCAAATGCTTCCATTCGCTGCGGTAAACCTGCCCGTATGCATCCTCCATCGCATCCAACTCCTTTACATGAA
>CAYWRQ010000151.1:0-5616 GCA_964460915.1 uncultured Oscillospiraceae bacterium | reverse complement strand
TCTGTAGGGGAGGGGTTTCCCCCGCCCGCCAACCTACCGTCCTGCACCCGCCCATGGGGTCGCGCACCCGCCCGGCGCACACCATCATGATTCATTCCGTGAGAAGAATTTCTCTTGTAGTTCGGCGCACCTTTCCACGTCCATCACCGGTACATCCTCCAAAGAATAGGGGATTCCGAGATGCTCGTATTTGTGCACGCCGAGCCTATGGTAGGGGAGCAGCTCGACCTTTTGTACCCCCTTGATGGTACCGGCATATTGCCTCAGCCCCCGGAGGTGCTCCTCCGAATCGGTCAGCCCCGGCACGACCACATGGCGCACCCAAATGGGCACCCCCATCTCCTGGACAATGCGGAGGAAACGAAGCGTCTCCTCGATCGGCTGGCCGGTCAGCGCCCGGTACTCCTCCGGGCGGTAGTGCTTGACGTCGTAGAGGACAAGGCCGGTGTGGGAGAGAATCTCCCGGTACTGCGCTTCGTCCCCCGTCCCGAAGCCCGCCGTATCGATGCAGGTGTGGATGCCGGCCTGATTGCACAGGGAAAGGGTTTCGGTCAGGAACTCCGGCTGCAGCAGCGGTTCGCCGCCGGTGAAGGTGACGCCGCCGCCGCTGGCGCGATAGTAGGTTGAAAAGCGCTTTAGCTTTTGGATCAGCTCCTCCGGGGAAAAAACCTCTCCCGCGCCCTCTTTCCAGGTGTCGGGGTTGTGGCAGTAGCGGCACCGGAGCCTGCACCCGGAGAGGAAAACCGCTGTCCGGATCCCCGGCCCGTCTACCAGCCCCATGCTTTCAATCGAGTGAATGTATCCGTTCATGGTAAACACCCTTTGCAGCAAGATGTATGAATGTGCCGCAGAAAGCCGGAAAATGAAAAAGGCCGACGATCAGGGCACATTGCCCAGACGGTCGGCTACATAAACGGTCATACTCCCCGTGGTAATCTCCACTTCCGTCAGTCATATGACCCTGTGCTTACAGGATACCATACAAGCGCTTTTCTGTCAAGCAGGCAAAAAAGAAATTCTGCCTGTCCAAACGCCCGATTTTTTGTCGAATCTCGTCATGGACAGGCTGGAACAGGGTTTCTTATCGAATCTTTAAAAATTCCGAAAAAATGGCCGCAAATTCTTGTCAAAACCGCTTATCCATGGTATGATAAGGATATCAAAACGTCGGGAGGAAAATAAAATGGTATCGCAAAATAGAAAGCTGTATTCGGTTTTATGCTACATTTGGGTGCTTTGGATTATCGGCCTTGTGGCGGCACAGGACGACCCAGTGGTCAAGCACCACATCAATCAGGGGCTGAACCTGTTTATCATTGAGACGATCGCGAGCATCCTGTCCTTTATTCCGATCCTGGACATTGTGGGCGGGCTTCTCTATATCCTGTGCTTTATTCTGGCTATCCTCGGGATCGTGTCCGCCGCGAAGGGCGAGGATAAGCCGCTGCCGATCCTCAGCATTTTGACCCTGATCCGGTAACGCGCAAGGGAATGGCTGCGGCCATCCGAAATCAGGAAAATGAAAAAAGCGAAAGCAGATTTTCTTCTCTGCTTTCGCTTTTGTTTTGCGAATGTTTAGGTTCTGGCTTCGATTTTCTTAATCCACTTGCCGCTCTTCAGTCGTCCGATACACCAAACCGCCTTGATGATTTGGTCGATACGGATGCAGATGTAAATCCAGAACGCGGGCAGCCCCCAGACAAATCCTGCCAGGCACCCGAGCGGGATCGAAACCACCCACAGGAACAAAATGTCCGCGACCATCAAAAACTTGGTGTCGCCGCCCCCGCGCAGGACGCCCTTGGTCAGGATCGAGTTCATCGACTGGAAGAAGACAATGACCGCGACCGCGTCCATCAGCTGCATGGCGATATCGTGGGTTTCCTGGGTGATGTTGTAGAACCCGACAATCGGGCCGGCAATCACCATGATAATCGCAGCGGCAATGAGGCCGAAGATCGCCCCGAGCGCCAGGAAGGTATAGCCCTGTTCCTGGGCCTCCTTTACCTTGCCCTCGCCGAGGGTATGGCCGGTAATGATCGAGGAGGCGTTGCTCATGCCCTGGATGACGACGGTTGTCAGCTGCATCGTAACCGCCGCAATCGAGTTGGCCGATACGAAATTGGAGCCGAGCCGCCCGTAAACCATGGCGACCGCCGTGTTGCCCAGGCCCAGCAGCCCGTCGCTGATCAGGACGGGGATCGAGATGCGGATATAGTCCGAGAGGATGTCGCCGCACTTGCAGAAGAAATCCTTGATCCGGTAGGCGACGTCCTTTTCCACAAACCAGAAGTACCCGCAGATGATGACAAACTCAAAGATACGGGAAATCAGCGTGCCGAGGGCCGCGCCCGCAACGCCCATCGCGGGCGCGCCGAAGTGGCCGAAGATAAAGACGTAGTTCGCGCCGACGTTGAGGAAGAAGGCGCCCAGGGAGGTATACAGCGGGATATGTACCTTGCCGATCGAGCGCAGGACGATGGTCGTCGTCAGCGACAGGCCCAGCAGCAAAAAGCAGGGGATGGACCAGCGGTAGTAGCGGATGCCCTCCGCAATGACCGCGGGCTCGTTGGTATACAGGCTCATCAGGAACCCCGGCGCGACAATCGCCGCAACGGTAAACAGCGCCCCCAGCGCCAGCAGCAGCCGGTACATAATTGTGACGGACTTTTTCAGGGAAGGGATATCGTTCATGCCGTAAAACCGCGCCGTCAGGACGGAAGCGCCCATGCCCATCCCCATACAGAAGATCTGGAACAGGGAAAAGACCTGGTTGGCCTGGGATGCGGCGGACATGGCGACCTCGCCAAGCTTGCCCAGCATGATGTTGTCCATCATGTTGACGCCGATTGTGATCAGGCTCTGCAGGGAGATCGGTAGCGCAATGGTCACTACTTTTTTGTAGAAGCTTTTGTCTTTGACAAAAATCTGCACAAAATGTCATCCTTTCTTTTGGAGTTTACTCCTCCAATTTTTTACATAATTTTTACATTATATAGTATACAATACATCGGCAATTCTGTCAAGAAGTTTCGTAACCTATTTGCCGGGGAGGATGCGCAAAAATAGACAGGCAGTAACGGATACTGCCTGTCTCAGCTTGAATAAGTGTGACCAGGACCGTCCCGCCCGGGCGGCTGAATTTGACGGCGTTGCTTAAAAGGTTAAACAGGACCTGATTTAAGCGGAGGGAGTCGCAGTAGACCTGCCGGTTTTTGGCGGCCGTCAGATCGGTTTGCAGGATGAGCTGCCTGCTGTCCGCCTCCGGCTGCAAAAGCTCCCGGGCTATTTGGATACACTGGGTCAGGTCGCAGGATTTCTCCGACAGGGAGATTTCCCCGTTTTCCATTTTCGCCATGTCCAGGATGTTGTTGATCTGCTGAAGCAGATGCTTGCCGGAAACCGGTATCTTCTCCAGGCAGTCGGTCAGCTTGGAAACGTCGTGCACACTGCGCAGGGCGATTTCCGTAAAGCCGAGGATCGCGTTCATCGGGGTGCGGATATCGTGGGACATATTGAAGAGAAAGAAGGTCTTGGCGCGGTTGCCGGCCTCCGCCCGTTTGAGCGCATCCATCAGGAGCAGCTGCTGTTCCTCCATCTGGGTGTTGACGGCCGCAAGCTCCTTTGCGCGCTGCTGTACCGCGATCTGCTCGGCGCGTTTCCGGTGGAGGGCAGCGCCTGGTAGCGGAAGGTAAGGCCGGTTCCTTCGGCGACCGCGTCTAAGATATCGATGGTAATGCCCCTGAGCTGTCCGGTTTTGGAGTCCTGGAAAAGCATGGGGCAGTCGTTGACCGGGCACCCGATGGTAATTTCGCCTGCCCGCTCACAGTAGGCCTGTTCTTCCGCCGTCAGATCCACATCCGGCGATGCGGCGGATACGCCTGCCGGCAGAAGCAGGACTGCGGATAGAAATAGGAGAAAAGGAATTAGGACAGATTGTAAAAATACTTTTTTCATAACATATCCCCTTTAAAACAGGATAGACCTATCCCTTTGATATATGAAAATGAAGTATAGTGCAAGATAAAATACACGGCTTATCGACTTATTGGCCATTCTGTGGTATAATAAAAAATAGACTGAATGGTGATGGTGATAAAGTTGCAGAAATTAGCGATCGGGCTTTTGGCCCATGTGGACGCGGGGAAAACGACCCTGTCGGAAGGGCTTTTATATACATCCGGCGCGCTGCGCAGGTTGGGGCGGGTCGACCACGGGGACGCCTTCCTCGATACCGAGGTGCTGGAACGGGAGCGGGGGATTACGATCTTTTCCAAGCAGGCGCTCCTCTCCTTTGGGGATATCGAGATCACCCTGCTGGACACCCCCGGTCACGTGGATTTTTCCGCCGAAGCCGAGCGGACGCTCTCGGTGCTGGACGCGGCGGTCCTCGTGATCAGCGGCACCGACGGGGTGCAGGGCCATACCGAAACCCTCTGGCAGCTGCTGGCCCGCTACCATGTCCCGACCTTCCTTTTCATCAATAAGACCGACCTTTTAGACGCCGCCGCTCCCGACGGCTCCGGGCGGGCGGCGGTCCTGTCGGAGCTGCGGGAGCGGTTCGGGGCCGGGTGCATTGACTTTTCCCAGGAGCCGGAGGCCCTTTTTGAACAAGCGGCCGACTGCGGGGACGAGATGCTGGACGCCTTCCTCGAAACGGGCGGTATCCCCGACGCGATGCTGCGGGAGGCAGTGGCCGGGCGGCGGATCTTCCCGTGCTATTTCGGCTCGGCGCTCAAGCTTTCCGGCATCGAAGCGTTTCTTGGCGGGCTTTCCCGGTATCTGACCCCGCCGGTGTACGGGGACGCCTTCGGCGCGCGGGTCTTCAAGATTTCCCGGGACAGCCAGGGCGCGCGGCTCACCTTCATGAAAATCACCGGCGGCGGCCTTGCGGTCAAGACGCTGCTGCGGGGCGTCAGCGGCGGCGAGGGCTGGGAAGAAAAGGCCGACCAGCTCCGGGTCTATTCCGGGGCAAAATATAAGCTGACCGACTTTGCCCCGGCCGGCTCGGTCATCGCCGTAACCGGGCTGAGCAAGACCAAACCCGGCGACGGGCTGGGGTTTGAGGGCGCGTCCGAAGCGCCGGTGCTGACCCCGGTCCTCACCTACCGGCTGATCCTCCCGCCGGATGTCCCGGTCCACGACGCCTTCCGCAAGCTGTCCCAGCTGGAGGAGGAGGATCCGCAGCTGCATATCGTCTGGAACGAACGGCTGGGGGAAATCCATGTCCAGCTGATGGGGGCCGTCCAGCTGGAGATATTGGAGCGGCTGATTGCCGACCGGTTTCAGATGGCGGTCAGCTTCGGCGAGGGCAGCATTGTCTACAAAGAGACGATCACCGGGTCTGTAGAGGGGGTCGGGCACTTTGAGCCGCTGCGGCACTATGCCGAGGTGCACCTGCTGCTGGAGCCGGGCGAACGGGGGAGCGGGCTGCAGTTTGATACCCGCGTCAGCGAGGACGACCTCGACCGGAACTGGCAGCGGCTGATCCTGACCCATCTGGAAGAAAAAGAGCATCTGGGCGTCCTGACCGGGTCGCCTGTCACCGATATGAAGATCACCCTGGTGGCCGGGCGCGCCCACCTCAAGCACACCGAGGGGGGCGACTTCCGCCAG
>CAYWRQ010000150.1:0-5643 GCA_964460915.1 uncultured Oscillospiraceae bacterium | reverse complement strand
CAAAACTTACTCGTTTCCCGGGTTTTTCGCAAAGTATGCCGCTGCTTTTTTTAGGATTTCTACCTCCTGTTTCAAGCGCTCGTTTTCTTTCTTCAGTTTGCGAAGCTCTGCATCCGCTGGTCTTTGATGTCCCTTGCCTACAAAGGCTTCTTCTTCATATTCGCGGTACTCACTTATCCATCGATGCAGCATGATTGGATTTATTCCCATTTTCTCTGCTACTACGGACACTGCAATGTTATCTTTCACTACAAGCTCGCACGCCTTGATTTTGAATTCTTTGCTGTACGTCCTTTTCATGGAACCACCTCTTCCAAGTTAATTGTATCATTAACTCTTCTCGGTGTCCATTTTTATTGTACAACTTTCATACCTTAATTATTCATTATTCATTCTTCACTATTCATTCAATATACGAAAGGTTGGTTAGTGTGTATCTGGAAAATAAAAAGCATCTTCATTTTATTGGGATCGGCGGCAGCGGGATGTATCCGATGGCGCAGATTCTGCACGAAAAGGGATATTACATCACCGGTTCCGACAACAACGAAACCGATACCCTCCAGAGGGTGCGCGAGATGGGGATTCCCGTCACGTTGGGGCAGAAAGCCGAGAACATAAAGGGAGCGGACCTGATCGTCTATACCGCCGCCATCATGAGCGATAACCCGGAGCTGATCGCCGCCCGGGCAAGCGGCGTGCCGACTGTGGAGCGGAGCGTGATTCTGGGGGAGATTACCGGCCATTATACGGACGCCCTCTGCGTCAGCGGTACCCACGGCAAGACGACCACCACCTCAATGCTGACCCAGATCCTGCTGGACGGCGGCTTCGACCCGACCTGTGTGATCGGCGGCAAGCTCCCGGCCATTGGCGGCAGCGGCCGGGCGGGGAAGACGGAGCATATGGTCTGCGAGTCCTGCGAGTTTGTCGATACCTTCCTCAAACTCCATCCCGATGTGGCGGTGATTCTAAACATCGACGCCGACCATCTGGACTACTTCAAGACGATGGATAATTTGATCCATTCCTTCCGTACATTCGCTTCGATGGCGACCAAATGCCTGATCGTCAACGGCGGCGACGCCAATACGATGAAGGCGGTCTCCGGCTTGGAGAAACCGATGATTACCTTCGGGCGCAGCGAGAGTAACGACTACTACCCGGCCAATATCGTCCATCCGGGCGGTGTCAACACGGAGTTTGACCTGATGTACCGGGGGAAGGACCTCGGGAGGGTGCATATGCACGTCCCCGGCGACCACAATATCCTAAACGCCATCGCCGCCTGCGCCGCCGCCATGACCGCGGGCGCCACCCCGCAGCAGTGCATTGACGGCATCGACCATTTCCACGGCACCGGCAGGCGGTTTGAGGTGCTGGGGCAGATCGGCGGTGTGACCGTCGCCGACGACTACGGCCACCATCCGACCGAGATCGAAGCGACGCTGAAGGCCGCGCGGGCGCTGCCCTTTAAGCGGGTATGGGCGGTGCACCAGCCCTTTACCTATTCCCGTACCAAAATGCTGATGGATGATTTTGCGCGGGTTTTGCAGCTGGCGGATAAGGTTGTCCTGTCGGAGATCATGGGCTCCCGCGAAAAGAACACCGAGGGGGTTTATACTGCCCAGCTGGCGGAGAAAATCCCCGGCTGCGTCTGGTTTCCGGAATTTCCGGAGATCGCGGAGTATGTGGCAGAAAATGTCCGGCCGGGCGATCTGGTGCTCACCCTCGGCTGCGGCGATGTCAACAAATGCTCCCATATGATTGTGGAAAAGCTGAAAGAAAAAGCAAAATGATACGGAAAATCCCGCGGGTGAATGAGTTTTCGCCCGCGGGATTTTGTTACTTTTTCGGGAGGTCGATGATCACTTTTTTACAGGTATCGCAATAATCTGCATCTACAGCTGCAGCTGCGAATAGGAGATATTCTGCCAGTATGATGCTGTTTGGACTTTGTGCCTATACGGTCCCGCCGCGCGCAGTTTCATCTTCCGGCGTCCAGCAAAGCCGATTGTGTACAGAAATATAACCCCGCTTCATTTCATTGCCGCAATATGGACAAAGCATAATCGTGAACCTCCTGTTTTAATTTCCAGCATTGGAAAGTTTCATATTAATATTTGTACCAGCCGGAAACCGTTACATCATCAGACGAGTAATTTGTGATGTAGAGTTTGTAATAGCCGTCAGCAGGAGCTCTGAAACTTGTGCTGATATAGTCTGCTTTTCCACTCTTTACTGCAGTTGTATATCCTCCTCCAATATATCCGAATTCGTAATTGATCTTTTTGTCGAAAAGAACATAAATTGTTACTTTCGTATCTCTGGTTAAAAGGCATCCTTCTGTATTTCCGTACCAGTATTGTACCGTGTGTCCACTTGGAATAGTATTTTCCGTAATAGAAACTTCATATGGAGTAGGAACAATATTACCGTTTTCATCATATGTAACAGAGAAACAATCATTTAAGTCAATGGTTGTCGTATGAGTGTCACCGTCTCCTGTTTCGATGTAAACAGTCATTGTATTTTGAACCGGTGTTTCAATGTCACTTGCGTGAACGTTAATCATACCGATTGAGAGCATAGATACCATACTTGTCAGAATAGCGATAGCTTTTTTTGAGTTTCATTTAGATGAACTTCCTTTCTGTTGAACGATAAATGAACATGAATATAGTGGGTCTGAAGAATGGCAGGTGATAAAGAAGGAATAGGTTCCGGGTTGGTCAGGCGTGTAGACAATCTGAATGCCGTTTTGGTTTTGTCCTTTATAGAGATAATGTTCTTCTCCGTTTAGAATGTAGCCGATACACATACCTTGGCCGACTCCAAACGGATCCAGCGGCCAGATATTCTGATGGCGGAAGGTAATCGTAACCGGCTCTCCCGCCGGGCAGTCCCAGCCGTTTCCATCATTGTCCAGAATGACCGTTTCGTTGATCCCGACGGTAAAGGGATTGTCCGATGCGCCCGCCGATACAAACTGCGGCTGTGCAGTGCCAATAACCAAAAGGCAGGCCGCTGCCGCGATACCGAGCTTTCCAGACTTTTTCCTATGCTTTTCATCCAGCAAGCCGCGTATCCGCTGCTCCAGTAGCCCGGCAAAATGGACGGTAAAGAGCAGCCTGCTTTGTTCCGGTGGCTGGATTTCGAGGAGCATCTGCGCATAATCCAGGCGTTTTTCTTCCCCAAGCGTCTGAACGACCGCTTCATCGCAGTCCGCTTCGATATCGCGCTGGACATAATAAGCCATCAGCCATACGAGCGGGTTGAACCAGTGAAGCACACAGACCAGGAACATTGTCCATTTCAGCAGGATATGATGCCGCCGGATATGGAGAAATTCGTGGGTCAGGATTAGGTTCAGCTTTTCCTCGTCTGCCCCGGCGGCCGCTTTGTCCAGCAGGATAACCGGACGGAAAACCCCGTATGCAACCGGGGAGGTAATGCGGTCATAGACCCGAATCTGATAGGGGCGGCGGAGTGGATGGCTTTCCATCCACCCTTGGATATAGGGGGTGTCTGCGGGCAGGCTTTCGGAAAGGTGTTTGCAGCTGCGCAGGTAAATCAAGAGGTGAAAGAAGGCGCATAGGACTGCTCCCGCAAGCCATATGAACCGCAGCATGTCCCAGTTCCATCCGTTTGACGGATACGGGTCAATGACAAAGCTAAATAGCGGTAACTCCGTAATCGAAACAGAGATGCTGTCCAGTATTTCCTCTGGCGTATAATTATTGCCGGTGACTGTAAATAAGCTGTAAAAGCTCATATACAGGGGCAGGAAAATCGGGCACAGGAGCCGGAAAAGGGCCATGCTCCACAGGGCAAGGCGGGTACGGCCTGAGAGCCTTCGGGAGAATAGGATGCGCCCCAGGCAGAGCAGGATAATGAAAATGCTCCCCCCGACAGACATCGACAACAGGGTCACGCGTCTCCCTCCTTCCTGTTTTCCAGCAGCGTGAGCAGCTCCGCCCGGGTTTCAGGGGGAAGGTTCTGCCGATCAAGCAGTGCCGCAAAAAACAGTTTGGACGAACCGTAAAACATCCGGTTCACCAGATGATCGACTTCGGATTGCTGCACCTGTGCCTCTGTGATCAGGGGACGGCAGATAAACCCCGGTTCGACCCGTTCAATCGCGCCCTTTTGCACCAAACGCTTGATTACGGTGTAGGTGGTGTTTTTGTTCCAGCCGATGCTGTCTTTTAGGGCTGTCACTAGTTCTTTCGCCGTTTTGTCCCCCTCGTGCCAAAGAATTTTCATGATGTGCAGTTCTGAATCAAAAAGCTGTTGTTCCATTGCATCACCTCCAATATAGACTATCGCGATCGTCTACATATAGACTACCACAATAGTCTACTTTTGTCAAGAGGATTATAATCACCTTTTTATAATTTTTGTCAAAAAAACCTTAGATTTTGCAAAACTACTTGAGTTTTCTCCACATTGCCGTTATACTAAGGCTAAAGAAATGGCTCGTAAGCTAGGAAGGAAATTAGATGATGAGAAATTCTCTGCAAACCCTTTGCGAACAATTTATTGCGGATCGCGACATTATAAAATCTACTTTTGGATGGGAAAGCAGCTATATGTACCCGGTCAGCGCCGCAGTCTTTGCAGATCGGCGTCAAGTTCCAGATGCCCGGCGCCTGAAAGCGTGCGAAAGGCTGCTCAAGCAGAGCACCGGGATTTTTTCCAATTTCAGAGGGACGCTGAGGCTCCCGATGGTGTCGCTGATCGCGGTTTCGCCGGATCCGGAGGAGAAGATGCGGCGCGCTTTGCAGGTGTACGATTCCCTTAAGGAGTATTTCTGGAATTCTTCTTATCTGCCGATTGCGTCGATGGTCATCGCAGATCTGGTCCGGCCGGAGGAGTTTTCTGCGGTTGCTGCCCGCACAAGGCACATCTATGACCTGATGAAAGGGGAGCACCCGTTTTTGACCTCCAGCGAGGACAGCGTTTTTGCGGCCCTTCTGGCGCTGTCCAGGATGGAGGATGAACAGATTGTCGGGGAGACGGAAGGCTGCTATGCGCTGTTACGGTCGGAGTTCTTTTCCGGCAACGCGGTCCAGTCGCTGAGCCATGTGCTGGCCCTGGGCGACGGGAGCGCGGAAGCAAAGTGCCGGAAGACGGTTGAGCTTTACCACAGCCTAAAAGAGAACGGTATGCGGTACGGAAGGGATTATGAGCTGGCGACGCTGGGGGTGCTGGCGCTGCTGCCGGTGAGCGTCGACCTGTTGACTCGGGATATGGCGGAAACGGATGCGTTTTTGGAAGACCAGCGCGGGTACGGGATTTTCGGCCTGGGCAAAAGGCAGCGCCTGATGCACGCGGCGATGCTGGTGTCCAGCGATTATATCGGCCTTGATCAGAACGCTTCGATGCACTCTGCAGCGATCAGCGGCACCCTTTCACTGGTGATTGCTCAGCAGGCGGCGCTCTGCGCGGCGGTTGCTGCTTCCAGCGCGGCCGCGGCGGCGTCCCATTCTTCGTCCTAAGGAAAGAAAAAGCGCTGCAAACCCATAAAAAAGGCTTGCAGCGCTCATTTTTGGCACCCCCGGCGAGAATCGAACTCACAAATAACCCTTAGGAGTATGGCATGTCAACTGATTCAACATACTGTACCATAACTTCCAATCC